>QHUR01000145.1 GCA_003221995.1 Gemmatimonadota bacterium
CTGCGCGGCACGAAGTTCGTGGCGCTCGGCACGAGCTCGATCCTCAACTCCCCCGCGCAGACCGGGATGGATTTCTGGTCGCTCAATCCCTACGTCGGCTGTGAGTTCGGGTGCAGCTACTGCTACGCCCGCTACGCCCATCGCTACGTCGTCGAGCGCGCCCATGACGCCGGCAAGCTGAGCGATGGAGAGTTCCGCGAGTTCCGGGGGCCTCACGGTTGGGAGGCCTTCGAGCAGCGGATCTTCGTCAAGGAGCAAATCCTCTCGGCCCTCGAGCGCGACCTGCAGCGGTTTTTTCGGTCCGTCGGTCCGACGGTCGGACCGTCCGACACGATCGTCATCGGCACCGCGACGGACCCGTATCAGCCCGCCGAGCGGCGCTTTCGGCTGACGCGCCAGGTGCTCGAGCGGTTGGCGCGCTGCGAGGAGCTGTCGGTCGGGCTGATCACGAAGAGCCCGCTCGTCGCCCGCGACATCGACGTGCTGCAGCGCGTCCGGGCGCGGAACGACCTCGAGATCTACGTTTCGCTCATCACGGTCGACGCGGCGCTGATCCGCAAGGTCGAGGTGCGCACGCCGCTGCCCGCGGTGCGGCTGCGGGCGCTGCGCCGCCTGACCGCCGCGGGACTGAACGCGGGGCTGATCGTGGCGCCGGTGCTGCCGGGCGTCACGGACGACCTGCCGCGGCTCGAGGCGCTGTTCGCCGCGGCCCGCGACGCGGGCGCCCGCTTCCTGCACGCGGGGCCGCTGCGCCTCTATCCTGGCATCCGGGACCGCTTCCTGCCCGTGCTCGAGCAGCATTTCCCCGAGCTCGCGGGACGCTACCGGCGCGCGTACGCGCGACAGAGCGCCGCGCCGCGCACCTACGCCACGGCGCTGACGCGGCGCATCAAGCGACTCCAGCAGCGATACGGCTTTCCGGTGAACGACGGGATGCGGGACCGCTACCGGCCCCGCCGGGAGCCGGCGCAGCGCGAGCTCGGCCTATGAGGGGTTCCGCCCGCGTGCCCCGACGGCCTGGACCTGCTGCCACAGCGTCTCGGCGCGGATCGGCTTGAGGATGAAGCGCTCCGAGTCGGTGGGGCCGTCGACGCCGGGCGACAGGTGCTCGCCCGTGCAGAAGATGAAGCGGCCGCGCAGGCCCGGGCGCAGGGTGGTCGCTTCGCGCCAGAACCACTCGCCGCCGTGCAGCTCGATATCGGTGACCACGACGTCGAAGGCGTCGAGGATCACCGCCTGCAGCCCCTCCACACCGCCCGCAGCGGCTGTCACGTAACAGCCGCAGTCCCTCAGGAAGAGCGAGAGCGTCTCCCGCAGTTCGCGATCGTCGTCCACCACGAGAACGCTGAGCATGTCGGATGTCGGCTGCGAGGGGACGTGATCCATGTAACCACGGGCGGGCGCACGCTGACCTGCACGAACTGCATCACCTCACCACTATCAATACCGCCGAATCGGGTCGCCGGCAAGGGTCATCCTTCCCCCGTCCCCCTTCCGTCCTCTGCTTCCTCCCACAACTCCGCCACGGCGCGGATCGTCCCGGGCGCGTAGCCCTCGGCGCGGTTGTTGACGAGGATGAACGCCTCGGTCCGGCGGCGCACGGCCTCGTCGATGAGCCGCACCAGATCGCGGCGCAACTGCGGCAGCGGCTCCCGCAGCCGGTCGTAGGGCTCGAACAGCTTCACCGCATCGGCGTACGCCCGACCCGGCTTGAGCAGGGCCCGCGCCACGGTGAAGGGCGCGGTGAACGTCCACCCGAGCGCGAGCTGCTCCCCGATCGGCGGCACCTCGGTCCAGGAGTTGAAGACATGCGCCACCCGGTGCCGCTTCAACACCTCGCCGTGGACGTCGCTGAGCAGCTCCGCGTTCCGCAGCTCGACCGCGTAGCGGGGCCCCGCGGGGAGCTGCTCGAGGAAGCGATCGAGCTCGTCGGCCCACTCGAGTGGATCGGGGAGATCCCGGCCGCGCATCGCCTGAAACTCGAACACGAACGCTCCGGCGTGATCGCGGAACGCGCGCTCGTGGGGACCAAGGACGGCGTCCTTGAAGACGTCCGCGTTCAGGAAGTCGGGATTGCGTTGCCCGGCGAGCGGGCCCCACCGCCCCTCGAGATTGAGTCGCTTCGCCGTGATCCGGTCCCACACTTTGCTGACGCAGGGAAATCCGGCCGGCAGCGCCCGCGCGTAGGCCGCCAGCGCCTCCTCGGAGGGGGGCTCGTAGAACGCGCTGTCGATCCCCACCGTGCTGAACAGGGGGTAGCGCACGTATTCCTCCAGCCGCCTCGCGGGCTGCGCGCCCCGGTACGGGCGGTGGTAGACATCCCCCGCCCACCCGTCGTAGGTCCACGTCGACGTCCCGAAGCGCACGCTCGGCGGCAGCCGCCGCGCCAGCGCGACCAGCTCGGGTGGCGGCGCGGGCAGCGTCTCCGCGAAGAGCGACGGTTGGTACTGATCCATCGGGGTCATCTTATGCATTTGCTCATGGCCGCGACAGATGCAACGTAAGGATCTGTAAATCAGATACTTACGTCAGACGTCTCGAGCCTTGCCGCCGTCCTATCTTCGGGATATATTCGGGTCCCATTTACGACACCCGGATGGATCGTTCCCTCTCTCACCCGCCGACGAGTTCCCAAGCCGTCTGCGTCTGGATCCCGCTGTTCGGGCTGCGCTGCGAAGCGGCGCGGCGGCCCGAGCTCGCGTCCCAGCCTGGCGCGCTGCTCGCCCCCGACGCGAGCCGCCGGGTGGTATGGCAAGTCTCGCCGCTCGCCCGTCAAGTGGGGGTGCGGCCGGGAATGACGGTGAGCCAGGCGATCGGTCTCTGTCCCGCGCTCGTGCTGTGCGAGCCCGATCCGGTTCACTACGACGAGCGGTTCGCGCAGCTCTTGGCCGCGCTCGCCCGGGTGAGCCCCGTGGTGGAGCCGGCGGAGCTGGGGATGGCGTACGTGGGGACTGACGGCTTGGAGGGACTGTACGGGGGGCCGGAGGGGATCGTCGAAGCAATCAAGTGCGGAGTGCGGAATGAAATGAGTGCGGAATGTGGAATGCGGAGTGCGGAGTTTGACGTCCGCCCTTCGATGCCGCACGCAGAATTGAATACTCTGCATTCCGCATTCCGCACTCCGCATTTCCGTGTGGGGTGGGGCCGTGGCAAGTTCGTCGCGTGGGTGGCAGCGACCCGGGCCAAACCGGGAGGCGTGTTCATCGTCCCTCCGGGGGAGGAGGGGGCGTTTCTCGCTTCCCAGCCTGTCGCCGTGCTGCCGCTCGATCCCGACGCGCACCGGCGGCTCCGGCTGCTCGGGCTCCGCACGCTGGGGCGGCTCGCCGCGCTGCCCGAGGAGGCGATCGTATCGCAGTTCGGGCGTGCCGGCCGCCGCTGGTGGCGGCTCGCGGCGGGCGCGACCGCGGATCCGGTCGTCGGCCGCGTGCTTCCCGAGCCGATCAGCGCCTCCCTGACCTTCTTCACGCCGGTGGCGGACCGGGAGATGCTCGTGCTCGCGCTCGAGCGGCTGATCGAGCGCGCGCTCCGCCATCCGCGCCGCACCGGGTGGCGCGTGCAGGTGGTGCGCGCCCGGGCCGAGCTCGAGCACGCCGCCTCGTGGCTCGCCGCGGCCACGCTCAAGGATCCCTCCGCTGACCGCGACCACATCGCCGCACCGCTCAAGACGCGGCTCGCGCAGGCGCCGCCCGCGGGCGCCGTCGAGCAGCTCGTCGTCGAGTTCACCGCCTTCGCCCCGGGCACCGCCGAGCTGCAGCTCTTCGCCCGGGACGCGAGCGCTGCCGCGCGGGCCGGCCGACTGCGCGCCCTGCGGAGCGCCGTCCAGGAGATCACGCTCCGGCTCAAGCGCCCCATGCTGCATCACATCATCGCGGTCCAGCCATGGTCCCGTCTTCCGGAGCGCCGCTACGCGTTGATCGACTATGAACCGTGACTCGATTGCGGATTTCGGATTGCGGATTGCGGAATGAAGACCGACCGGCTCCGGACAATCAACACGCCCCGGCGCGTGGAGGTGGAGCTCGGAGTTGCCGGGCTCCCGGTGATGGTGGAACGCCGCGCCGTCGAGTCCGTGGGCGAGATCTGGCGCATCGACGACGAGTGGTGGCGCGAGCCGATCCACCGGCGCTACGTCGAGGTGATCCTGGAAGGTGGAAAGCACGTCGTGCTGTTCGAGGACTTGATGACGGGAGAGTGGTGGGTGCAAAAACCCTAACTGCGTGGGGAGTGGGGAGTGGTACTCACCGGTACACACCGTTCAGTCGGTTCGCACCGTTTAGTACCACTCCCCACTCCCCACTCCCCCACGTCTTTCACTATGTACATCGAGCTCCACTGTCATTCGGCATACTCGTTTCTCGACGGCGCCTCGCTCCCCGAGCAGCTGGCGCTCACGGCCGCGAACCTGGGATACCAGGCACTCGCGCTCACCGACCACAACGGCATCTACGGCGCGATGGCGTTCGCCCAGGAGGCGAAGTCGCTCGGCCTCCAGGCGATCACGGGCGCGGAAGTGACGCTCGCCGACGGCTCGCACGCGACGCTGCTCGCCGAGACGCCGCAGGGGTACGCGAACCTCTGCCGCCTCGTCACCGAGGCCCACCTCGGTCGCGCCGATCGCCGCGACCCGCGGCTCGAGTTCGCCGCGCTCGAGGCGCGCCACGAGGGGCTGATCGTCCTGTCCGGCTGCCGCGACGGCTTGCTGCCGCGGCTGCTCCGCACGCAAGGGCGCGCCGCCGCGCGGGCCCGCGCCGAGCGCTGTCGCGCGGTGTTCGGGCGGGAGAATTTCTTCGTCGAGCTGCAACGAAACTACGTCCGCGGCGATCTTGCCTTGACCCGGGCACTGCGGGACCTCGCGGCCGACGCGCGACTTGGCGTCGTGGCATCGGGCGACGTGCATTACCACGCCCGCGAGCGTCACCGGCTGCACGACGTGCTCGTCGCGATCCGCCACCGCACCACGCTCGACGGCTCGCACAGCGTGCGGCGACCGAACAGCGAGTTCTTGCTGCGGCCGCCGCACGAAGTCGTCGCGCTGTTTGCTGACTGTCCCGATGCTGTCGCTACTACAATCGCCCTCGCCGAGCGCTGCCGCGCGTTCGATCTCACGCGAGACCTGGGCTACGGCTTCCCCGACTTCCGGGGCGCCGACCGAACGCCCGCCCCCCGAGCGCTCGCCGAGCTGTGCCGGGCGCGGCTCGAGCAGCGCTACGCTCCAGGCTCCGAGCATCGCAGCGAGGCCGAGCGCCGGCTCGAGCAAGAGCTGACGCTCATCGAGCGCCACCAGCTCAGCGGTTTTTTCCTGGTCTATCACGACCTGTTCGACCTGGCGCGCGAGGTTGCGGCCGACGTGCGGCGCGGCTCGCGCCGGGCGACGGGCAACCTGCTCCCCGGGCGCGGCCGCGGAT
>QHUR01000146.1 GCA_003221995.1 Gemmatimonadota bacterium
TGTGCTACCTGCTCGGGCTGTCGCACATCGACCCGGTCGCGAACCGGCTGTTTCTGGGCCGCTTCCTGAACGAGACGCTGGCGTCGGTGCCCGATATCGATCTGGACTTCCCGCGGGAGATCCGCGAGGAGCTGATCCGGCGGGTGTACACGCGTTACGGCGCCGAGCACGTGGGGCTCGTCTGCTCGTTCCCCACCTACCGCCTGCGCTCGGCGGTGCGCGAGATCGGCAAGGCGCTGGACCTGCCGGCGGGAGAGATCGAGCAGGTGGCAAAACTGGCGGATCCTAAAGGACTCCCTGACGGTCGCAGTCGGATAGGCGGTCTGGCGGACGAGTTGGACCAGCTCCCAGGCTTCGAGGGCAGGAAGAACGCC
>QHUR01000130.1 GCA_003221995.1 Gemmatimonadota bacterium
AGAGACTCTGTCCACTGCGCCAGCGCCAAGATAGAAACCGGGTCCGAAGCGGTCAAGCCAAGAGTTGACTTGAGGTTATACCGCCCGCTAATATTGCCGTTCCCGCGCGCCGAAGTGGTGGAATTGGTAGACGCGCTGCGTTCAGGGCGCAGTGGGCGCAAGCCCGTGTGGGTTCGAGTCCCACCTTCGGCATCAACACCGAAACGGCGCGGGGAGTGGGGAGTGGTACCCTCCGATGCGAACCGAGCGTCCGGCGCGCAGCGTCACGAACCACTCCCCACTCCCCACGTTGTTGTGTTGATCGATCTCAGTATCTCGGCACTCCCCGATCCACGTTCACGCTCCACGCGTCGATCCCGCCCCGCAGGCTCCGCACCTTGGAGAAACCCGCGGCCTTGAGGATCTCGAGTGCTTTCAGCGAGCGCGCGCCGTGGTGGCAATGGGTGACGATCTCCTGGTGACCGTCCAAATCGCCGAGGCGGTCGGGCAGCTGCGAGAGAGGGATGAGCTTCGCGCCCTCGATGCGCGCGATCTCGTGCTCGTGCGGCTCGCGCACATCGAGCACGAGCAGGTCGGGGTTGCGCTTCCACTCGGCGGCGAGCTCGGCTGCGGTAACCTCGAGGCCGTCATAACTCGGCTCCGCGCCGACGCCGCAGAACGCCTCGTAGTCGACCAGCGCGGTGACAGTCGGTCGTGGCCCGCACACCGGGCAGTCGGGGTCCTTCTCGAGCTTCAGCTCGCGGAAGCTGAGCTTGAGCGCGTCGAACAGCAGCAGGCGGCCGATCAAGGAGTCGCCCGCGCCGAGGATCAACTTGATCGTCTCGAGCGCCTGGATCGACCCGATGATCCCGGGGAGCACGCCGAGCACGCCGCCTTCGGCGCACGACGGCACCAGTCCCGGCGGAGGCGGCTCGGCGTAGAGACAGCGGTAGCACGGCCCCTCCTTGGCGTAGAACACCGACGCCTGGCCTTCGAACCGGAAAATCGAGCCGTACACGTTCGGCTTGCCGAGCAGGACGCACGCGTCGTTCACGAGGTAGCGCGTGGGAAAGTTGTCCGTGCCATCAGCCACGATGTCGAAGTCGCGGATGATGTCCAGTGCGTTCCCTGACGTAAGCCGCGTCTCGAACGTCTCCACCCGCACGTTGGGGTTGATGTCGCGCAGGCGCGCCTCGGCCGACTGGAGCTTGGGCACACCCACCTGCGACGTGCCGTGCAGGATCTGCCGCTGCAGGTTCGTCTGGTCGACGACGTCGAAGTCCACGATGCCGATCGTGCCGACGCCCGCGGCGGCGAGGTAGAGCGCGGCCGGCGAGCCGAGGCCGCCCGCGCCCACGAGGAGCACCCGGGCGCTCTTCAGCTTGCGCTGCCCCGCGACGCCGACGTCGGGGAGGATGAGGTGGCGCGAGTAACGCAGGATCTCCTCGTGCGACAGCGTCGGTAGCGCGTCCGCCACGGCGGTACCTCCGGCGATGCTTGGAATGATCGACACCGTGTCACCCGGCCCGACCGGCGTCTGATGCTGCCGCAGCTGCCGGATGTCCCGGTCGTTCACGTACACGTTGACGAAACTGCGCAAGCGTCCGTCGTCTGCAAAGAGGTGCCTCCGCAAGGCGGCGTGCTCGCTGGTCAACCGCTCCAGGAGGTCGCCCACGCTCGTGGCTTCCAGTTCGATGGCCTCCCGCCCGCCCGCGAAGGCGCGAAGCGGCGTGGGGATCAGGACCGTGACTGCCATGCAACCGTCCGTTCTTCGATGGTCAGGGGTTCGGCGTCGAACGACGCCCGGTCGTCCGACAGGATCCACGCCTTCAGGTCGCCCGCCTTACCGCCCGCGACCGCCGCGATCACGTACACCAGCCGTGGCCACGCGTGGTCCCGATCGTACTGCGAGGGGATGGGCGGATGGTCCGGGTGCGAGTGATACACCCCGATAATGTCGAGCCCGTCCCGGTCGAGCTTCTGCTGCGCGCGGCGGAACGCTTCCGGATCGATGAGGTAGCGGTTCCGGGCTGCGTCGCTGCGCGCGTTGGGAAGCGGGACGAGCTGCACGGCGACGAGCCGCGATCCCTCCACCAGCCCGCCGATGAGGCCGCAGGCCTCGTAGGGGTAGTCCGCCTCGCCGTGCCGCCGGACGGCGGTCACGTGGCGCGGCTCGAGGACCAGGGTCACGCCCCCTCCCCCGCCAGCCGGCGGCGCTCGCTCAGATACCGCAGCCCCGAGTCGGGAGCGATCACCACAACAACCGGTGCGGTAGAGGGCGGTAGAGGGCGGTAGAGGGCGGTAAGGAGCCGCTCGGCGGCCACCAGCGCCGCGCCCGTGGACCAGCCGACGAGCAACCCCCTCGCCCGCGCCAGGCGGCGCACCATGTCCTCCGCTTGCTCCGTCGCCACGAACTCCATTCGGTCCGGGATCTGCGGGTCGTAGATCCCCGGCACGATGGCCGTGTCCAGGTGTTTCAGTCCCTCGAGCCCGTGGAACGGCTCGTCGGGCTGCACGCCGACGAGCTCGATCGCGGCATTCAGTTCCTTCAAGCGTCGTCCCGTGCCCATCATCGTGCCGGTGGTGCCGAGGCCGGCGACGAAATGCGTGATCCGCCCGTTGGTCTGGCGCCACAACTCCTCGGCGGTCGTGAGGTAATGCGCCCGTGGATTGGCCGGGTGATTGTACTGGTCCGCGTACCAGAAGTCGTCCGGCCGGCGGGCGGCGAGCCCGCGCGCCGCGCGGATCGCGCCGTCCGCGCCCTCGAGGGGGTCGGTGAAGAGCACCTCCGCGCCGAACGCCTCCAGCAGCGCCTTCCGCTCGGCGCTCGCGTTGGCGGGCACACAAACCGTGACGCCGATCCCGGCCGCAGCACCGAGCATTGCGTAGGCGATGGCCGTATTGCCGCTCGAGGCGTCGAGCAGCCGCTTGCCGGGCAGCACCCCCTGCGCGATGCCGTCGCGCAGGATAAACAGGGCCGCCCGGTCCTTCACCGAGCCGCCTGGGTTGAGCCACTCGGCCTTGAGAAGGACGGCTGGTAGAGGGCGGTCAAGGGCCGTAGAGGGCGGTAGAGGGATTAACGGCGTGTTGCCGACCAGCCCCCAGAGCGCGGGCTCCGCGCTCCTCACCTCTGCCGCCCTGTTCCGTCCTCTAGCGCCTTCTATCGCCGTCTTCATCCCGCTCCCTTCACGATCGGCGCACCGACGAGGTTACCCCACTCGGTCCACGACCCGTCGTAATTGCGAACCTTCTTCTGGCCCAGCAGGTACTTCAGCGCAAACCAGGTGTGGCTCGACCGCTCGCCGATGCGGCAGTAGGCGATGATCTCGCCCTTGCCGTCGATCACCTTGCCCTTGTAGAGCTGCAACAGCTCCTCGTAGGGCTTGAACGTCCCGTCGACCGCCACCGCTTGCCCCCAGGGGATGCTGCGCGCGCCCGGAATGTGCCCGGCTCGCTGCGCCGTCTCCGTCATACCGGGCGGCGCGATGATGTCACCCACGAACTCGGCCGGCGAGCGCACGTCCACCAGCGCGACTTTCTTGTTCTTGAGCGCGCGCTCCACATCGGGCCGCTTGGCGCGGAGTGTCGCGTTGACCTTCTTCGGCACCGGATACTTGGTCGGCGTCACCCGCGTCTTCTCGGTAACGAGCGGGCGCCCCTCCGCCACCCACTTCGCCCGGCCGCCGTTCATCAGCCGCGCACTCGTGTGGCCGTACAGCTGCAGCAGCCAGAACGCGAACGCCGCGAACCAGTTGTTGTTGTCTCCGTACAGCACCACCGTCGTCCGCGGCGTCACGCCGGCCCCGCCGAGGAGACCGGCGAACGCACCCTTGTCGGGGATGTCGCGGCGCACCGGGTCGTTCAGCTGCGACTGCCAGTTCCAGCCGACCGCGCCCGCGATGTGCCCGGAGTCGTAAGCAGTCGTGTCGACGTCGACTTCGATGAGTCGGACGCCGGTGTCGTTGAGGTGTGTGGCCACCCAGTCGGTGGAGACGAGCACTTCCGGATGAGCGTAGCTCACGGCAGCCTCCAAGCGAGTAATACCCGACATCGAGTGTCGGGTATGCGTCCAAAAAAAACAGTGGGGGTGCCGGACTTAGTTCCCGGCCAGGGCCCCGGCGATTTGGTAGAGGACGTCGGATTCGTCGCGTTGCAGGTCGGCGAGCGAAATGCTGGCCAGCAAGTCGTTGATGCGTCGCTCCAACATTCGCCACACCGGCCTGATGCTACACGACGCCTCCGGGCTACATCGATGCGGGTCGACCGGATGCAGATCACAGTTGACCTCGAACGTGACGTGCTCGGAGGCCTCCATCACATCCTTGACGGTGATGGCCTGCGGCTCACGCGCGAGGTGGTAGCCGCCCTTGGCGCCGCGCACCGAGTCCACCAGTCCGGCGCGCCGCAGGCGGAGGAGGATCTGCTCGACGTAGTCGTGGGGGAGACGTTCCTGCTCGGCGAGCTCGCGCGCCGCCACCGGCCCCTGCCCCGCCCGCTTGGCGAGGTTCAGGGAAACGATCAGACCATATTCGGCCCAGGTGGTAACGCGCATGAGAAGAATATACGGCGGTAGCCCCGCACAACCCAACCCCACCCCGGGCGGTAAGGGGCGGTAGGGGTGCTCGGAACCGCTCCTACCGCCGGTTACCGCCCCAGCTTCGGGCTCAGGCTTGCCCCCACCTGCACGCCGAACACGTTTTCCCCCGACTTGCGCTGCAGCCACAGCAGGCGGGCGTTGAAGTTCCAGATCGTCGGGCCACTCGCGAGGTCGCACCCCAGCCCGCCGTGCAGCCCCTGAGCGATGCCGCGGTCCGGGCCCTGGGTGTAGAAGCCGGCGAGCAGGAAGCCCACCTCGCCGTAGACCCGCCCCCAGGGAGGCCGGACCCCGGCTTCGTAGCCCGGCGCGAACAGGATGGCGGCGGGCCGGCACCCCGGGTCGGTGCAACTGCCGGTGACCTTCATGGGCGCGAAGTCGATCTCGAGCCCCACGCTGCTCGATAGCTTCTTGGTGTCGCGCCGGAAGCGGACGCCCACGAAGGGGCTGAGGGCCCGGAGCGGCCCGGACAGGGGGACGAGATAGCTCGCGGCCGGGCCGAGCGTGCCAGCGGTGAACTGACCCGTGCGTGGGCTCCCGAGCGCGATCGACACGTTGGCGCGCGCTTCGAGCGCTTGGATCTGGCTCTCCGGCACCTGGAGGAACCGGCCCTCGATGACCGCCGCCGCATCCTTGCCCGCGTTGATACGGACGCCCAGCCCGAAGGCGAGCGCGACCTGGCTCGACGTCGAGACCGTGTCCGTGCAAGAGAGGAGCAGACACAACGACGCCGACTCGGTGACGCGCGCGAGCCCGAGCTCCGTGGCGGCGAAGGGCGCGATGCCGCGCGTGCCGACGGGGTAGTAGTAGGAGTCGAGCGCGTACAGGGTGAGCCGGCGCACGCGGCCGTCGGTCCCGAGTTCGCCGTAGCGAGCGACCGAGAGCCCGCTCTCGCCGTCGTCACCGGTGATCAAGGCGACGGCGCCACCGTATCCGGTGAAGCCGTGGCCGGACCCCGATAGGTCCTCGAGCGAGATCGACGAGATGGCCGGTCCGACGCGGAACCGCCGCTGGGCGTGCAGGGGCAAAGCGCTCGCGAGCGTGAGCGCGGTGACGAGCAGGATCGTCCTGGACATACGCGAATTGGTACATCCGGCGAGAGGTCGGAGGCCGTGACTGGCGTCACGGCCCCCCACCTGGGTGACGTCACTTCACGAAGAACCCTACCAGCAGCCCGGCGACGTTCATCCGGACGAGCCACGACCAGAACGTCGCCTTGAGCAACGGTCGAACTTTGTCATACCACACGCCGCTGCCGATCGTGGACAACGCGATCGTGCACAACCAAAGGAGGGTCGCGAACTCCATCCCGGCCAGCGGCCCGCCACCCTGCACCCAGAGTGCGCCCTTGAGCCGTTGATAGGAAGCTGCGAGCAGCAAGCCGAAGACCAGCGCCAGCGCAGCCGCCTTGGGCATGTTCGCCGCCATCATTTTTTTTCCTTCCTGGGGCGTGGGCGGCATCGTTCCGAACGCGCGCATTTCCGGACCAGTGAAGACCTTTCCCCACATGACGAAATCGGAGAAGAATGCGCCGACGCCTGCGATCAACCCCGCGACGATCCAACTCATACGTGCCCCCTCCTGAGAGTGTGCACAGCAGACCGCCCGTCTCCCGGCTACTGCTTCCTCTTCCTGCCCGGCTTCGCCTCCCCCGGCACGCCCGGCTCGGTCATCGCCCGCAGGTCGAGCACGCGGTCGAGCTCTGCGTCACTGAGCAAGCCCTTGTCGCGCACGAGCTGCCGGACGGTGAGGTTCCTCGCCACCGCCTCCTTGGCGAGCTGCGCCGCGGCGGCGTAGCCGATGCGCGGCGCCAGCGCCGTGACGATGGCCGGGCTCCGCTCCAGCCAGTGCTCGCACATCGCGCGATCGGCCTCGATCCCCTCCACGCAGCGCTCCGCAAAGATCCGGCTCGCGTTCGTGAGGATCAGCATCGTGAAGAGCAGGTTGTGCGCGATCACGGGCATCATCACGTTCAGCTCGAGCTGCCCCGCCTCCGCCGCCGCCGCGATCGTGACGTCGTTCCCGATCGCCTGGTAGCAGACCATGTTCACCATCTCGGCGACCGACGGGTTCACCTTCCCCGGCATGATGCTCGAGCCGGGCTGGACGGCCGGGAGCAGGATCTCCGCGAGGCCCGTGCGTGGGCCGGAGGCGAGCAGCCGGAGGTCGCTCGCGATCTTTCCCAAGTCCACGGCGTAGGTCCGGAGCACGCCGCTGAAGGCCGTCGCGTCACCCAGCGACTGCATCAACTGAACCCGGTCCTGCCCCTCTCGCAGCTCGAGGCCCGTCAGGTCCTTCAGGTGCTTCACCATCAGCCGGGGATAGTGGGGCTCCACGTTCAGCCCGGTGCCCACGGCGCTACCGCCGATCCCCAGGTCGCGCAGCGCGTCGGCGGCCGTCGCGATCCGATCGCGGTTGCGTTCGACCGTCCGTCCGTACGCCGCGAACTCCTGGCCGAGGCGGATCGGCGTCGCGTCCTGGAGGTGGGTGCGACCGGACTTGAGGATGCCGTCGAACGCCTTGCCCTTGGCCAGAAAGGCCCGTGCCAGCCGGTCCAGCGCGTCGAGCAGGGCCGGCAGCTGCGCCAGCGCGGCCAGCCGGATCGCCGTCGGGATCACGTCGTTCGTGGACTGCGCCATGTTGACGTGGTCATTGGGATCCACGGGTCGGTACTCGCCGCGTTTGCCGCCGAGGATCTCGTTCGCGCGGTTGGCCAGCACCTCGTTACAGTTCATGTTGTGGGAGGTCCCCGCTCCGGCCTGATACGGGTCCACGACGAAGTGCTCGCGGTGGGCCCCTCCGAGGACCTCGTCGGCGGCGCGGACGATGGCGTCGGCGAGCCGGGGCTCGAGACGCCCGGTCTCCCGGTGCGTGAGGGCGGCCGCTTGCTTGATCCGGATCACGGCGTCGACGAACGGGGCAAGCGGGGCGAGATGGGAGATGGGGAAGTTGTGGCGGGCGCGCTCCGTCTGGACGCCGTACAGCGCCTCCGCCGGCACGGGCAGCTCGCCCAGGGGATCGCGCTCGATGCGAGTTGCGCTCATCGCCTCCGTCCGTTCGCTGCGGACACCATCGGTCTCGAGCCAGGAATCGCCCATGGAGCTCACCGATCTCATTCAGCACCTGCCGTCCCGCGCCGCATTCGCGCCGGACAAGATGACGAAACGCGACTGCTTCCGCTCGCCGCGCCTGCTCGTGGGACTCAACTGTTTCGAGCCCGGCCAGTCGCAACCGATCCACACGCACGCGGGCGCCGACAAATTCTATTTAGTTGTCAGTGGAAAGGCGAGATTCAGCGTGGGCGATCGGACAAGCGACGCCGGCCCGGGCGACCTAGTGCTGGCGCCGGACGGTGTCCCGCATGGTATCGATCGGGCGCTGCAGCGAACCGTCGTGCTCGTCGTTATCGCGCCAGCGCCAGGCAGTTAGACGGATAGACGCCAGGGAAGACGCCTAGTCACTTGGTCGGTTCCACCCTGAGTGCATCGTTGAACCGATTGAAGTACTCCGTCATCCCGATTACCAAGGTGATCTCCACGATCTGCCCCGGATCCCATGCGGCCGCGAGGCGGCCGTACAGCACGTCCGTGACGTCGTGCCCCGTGCCGTGGAGCACGTCGGCGTACTCCAGCGCCACCCGCCACCCGGCCTCGAGCCGCTCGATGGCCGAGCGAGGACCACGCTCCTGCACGGCCTCGACCAGGTCCTCAGCAGCTCCCTTCTGTCTTGCCAAGACAGTGTGGGAATTGAGTCAGTAGCGGCAATGGTTGAGATGGGAGATGCGCACCCACAGGAGCTCCTTCAGGAGTGGCGGCACGGTGCCCTCGTTCATCACCGTGCGGAAGTGTGCAATCATGGTCCTGAGGTGCGACGGGCGGAGCGCGACGGTGCGGAACATGTTGGGGACGTTGCCGCGCTCCCGCTGGTACGTCTCGAAGATCGGCCGCACCTCGGGCGCGGCCTGCTGCGGAGTGAGGGGCGTGATGCGTGGCTCGCTCATAGAGTGCTTTCTTCTCCGGCGCGCCCGTGCAAGTCAGCGTCCGTGCGTGCGGCCTTGCGCCACCCGATCTTGAACAGCTCCGTGGCGGCGTGGTAGCCGAGACTCCGAATCATCGCGTACACGCCTAGCCCTGTCAGCACCACCACGGTGTAGAAGCGCCACAGCAGCAGCATCGACACCTGCTGCGAGCCGAAGTCTCCGGCGAATCCCGCGACGAACGCGACGTCTACGCCCCCGCCTCCAGCGGGCAGCGGGACGACGACCGGCGCGTGCAGCAGCGCGAGGGCGCCGAAGAACATGACCGCGAATGGTGGGGCCACCGCGACGCCCCAGGCGAGGGCCGGCAGGATCAGGGCCCGGCTCGCGAGACTCACGACGGTGAGGACGGCCATGACTCCCAGCACCCACCAGGGCGCACGCCGCACGTGGGCCAATGCAACGCGCCACTGGCGGCGCACCCGGTGGGGGATCGTGCCCGAGCGCACCAGGCGCTGCAGCAGGTAGATCAGGAGCAGGACGGCGAGCGCGATCAGCTCGACCGTGACGAGCTCGCCGGCGCGGTGCCGGTGAAGCCACACCCGGGCGGCGTCGTGCCAATCGGGCACGTAGTGAACGAACAGCGCCCCGCCCAAGAGCACGAAGACCGGCCATTCGCCGGCCACCTCGACGCCGATCGCCACGAGCCCCGTCACGGGCCGGAGGCGCGCTTCGTTGAGCCCGAGGAACCGCGCCGGCTCGCCGCC
>QHUR01000023.1 GCA_003221995.1 Gemmatimonadota bacterium
TGATCGTCGCGAAGGGGACCTGCTACCCGCTGTTCGCCTACGAGGTCGCGCAGTCGATCGACCTCGACGCGGCGGAGCGGCGGCTGCTCGCCGCCGCGACGGAGCGACTGAGCGTCAAGCAGAAGCGCCGCGCCCCCGCCTACTTCGAGTACCGGCCGGCGCCGCTGCGGGTGACGCAGGAAGCCGAGTCGCTGGGCCTGGCAGCCTACCACACCGCGCCGAGCGTGGAGCTCGTGCTCTACGACTTCGGCGCCATTTCGGTGAGTTACGCGGTGCCGGTCGCCGGACCGCTCACGGGGCTGCCGGCCCTGAGCGCCGAGCTGTGGGGGAACGACCGGCTGGTCGCCGACTCCCGCCGCCACGTGGAGCGGGTGCTCGGGACCCTGGGCGACGCGGCGGTCCGGCCGCGGATCGCGGACTTCGTGGAGGACTACTCGATCTTCCAGGTCGAGGCGTTCACAACGCCGTGCGAGGCCGCCGCCCTGTGGACGCACCACGCGCAGACGGTCGCCCAAATCCTGCGCGCCGAACCGCGCAGCCTGTCTCAACAGGAGATCAACGACGCCACCGCCTCCCGGATCTCCTTCGGGCTGGACGACGCGACGTTCATCGACACCGACGCCACGCTGCTCTTCGACCCCGAAGCGGACGATGTCCGCGCGGTGATCGAGTTCGCGAACACGCAATTGCTCGAGATGCGGTTCCTGGACCAGCGGCTCGACGACGCCCTGGAGCGGGCGTACGAGACGCTGATGCGGCGCCGTGCGCGTCTCTTCGGGCTCGGCCAGTACCGCCCGGAGCTCCGTCGCCTCGCGCGGCTGCAGCTCGACGGCGCGATCCTCTTCGAACAGGTGACGAACGCCCTGAAGCTCGTGGGCGAGCAGTACCTGGCACGGGTGTACTCGCTCGCGTCCCGGCGCTTCCACCTGGCGGAATGGGACGCGAGCATCACCCGCAAGCTGCAGACGATCGACGGCATCTATGCCAAGCTGGCGGACCGCGCGACCAGCCGGCGCATGGAGCTGCTGGAGTGGATCATCATCGTGCTCATCGCGCTGTCCATCATCGTGTCGCTCGGACCCGTGCTGGGGGCTCGATGACACCGGCCGGCTGCCGCGGTGTCGCTGCCCTGGTGACGTGTCTCTTGGGGCTGACGCTGGCGGCGCGAGTCGGGGCGCAGACGGCGGAGGAGCTGGAGGCTCTGCCCCCTGGCGACCTGTTCCGGCCGCTCCTCGCGGACCCCAAGCAGCCGCAGTTCTTCGCGGCTTATCTCTGGGAGAAGTCCGCGCAGACGAGCGACCAGGTTGCGAGCGTCGGGCTGGGCGAGAACATCGGTCTCGTGCGGGGGCGGGGCGGGTGGTGGCAGGTGAGCGTCGCCGCGGGCGTCTTCTCCCAGTTCGACATGGAGCGGCCGTCCTACGACCTGATCAACACCGACTTCATCATCGGCTTTCCGTTCACCTGGCGCCGGGGCGTCTTCTCGGGCCGGGCGCGAGTCTATCACCAGAGCTCGCATCTGGGGGACGAGTACCTGCTCCGCGTCCATCCCGAGCGCGTGAACCTCAGCTTCGAGGCGGCGGAGCTCATCGTCGCCCGTGACTTCGGCACTCTCAGAGGGTACGCGGGCGGCGAGTACCTGGTCAGGCACGAGCCCTCCGATCTCAAGCCTGGCGTCCTGCATGCTGGACTGGAGTGGCGCCCCGGCACTCCTCTGCTCCACCTGGGCCGACTGGGGTCGGGGCGCCTCGTGGCGGCGCTCGATGCCAAGGCACCCCAGGAACGCGAATGGGAGGTGGGATGGGGCGCGCGGGCCGGAATGGAGTTCAGTCCGGGCGCGCCGGGCATCGAGGCGAGCCGCCGCTGGAGCATCCAGATCCACGCGTATCGCGGCCCAACGCCCTACGGACAGTTCTACCTGGAGAACGTGTCGTCGATCGGGGTGGGGCTGCACTTCAGCTTGTAGGAGGCTCTTCGGCGGCCTCCTTCCCCGCGAGCTGCCGCAACACGTACTCGAGGATCCCGCCGTGCCGGTAGTACTGGAGCTCCTGTGGGGTGTCGATCCGCACGATCGTACGGAACTGGAACGACGTCCCGTCGGGTCGGGTCGCCTTCACCGGAAGCTCTTTGCCGTGCGGGAACCCCTCCGCGAGCACGGCACCGAGCCCGGTGATGTCGAAACTCTCTCGGCCGGTGAGCCCGAGCGCTTGGACGCCTTGGTTGGGGAGGAACTGCAGCGGCAGGATACCCATCCCTACGAGGTTCGATCGGTGGATGCGCTCGTAGCTCTCGGCGATCACGACGCGCACGCCGAGCAGGCGCGGGCCCTTCGCCGCCCAGTCGCGTGACGACCCGGAGCCGTACTCCTTTCCCGCAAGCACGACCAGCGGCACCGCCTCGACCTGGTACTGCACCGACGCATCGTGGATAGTGTTAGGCGCCTCGTCGGGGAGGTGGACGGTGAACGGCCCCTCGGTGGTGGGCGCGAGCTGATTCTTGAGGCGCACGTTCGCGAACGTCCCCCGCACCATCACTTCGTGGTTGCCGCGCCGTGCGCCATAGGAGTTGAAGTCTTTCGGCTCGACGCCGTGCGCGATCAGGTACTGGCCCGCCGGGTGCGTCTTCCGGATGGAGCCGGCGGGGGAGATGTGATCGGTGGTAATGCTGTCGCCCAGCAGGCACAGCACCCGCGCGCCGCGGATGTCCGCGACGGGCGGCGGGGTCTCGGGCATGCCGTCGAAGTAGGGTGGGCGGCGGATGTAGGTCGACTCCGGCTCCCAGGCGAACCGTTCGCCGGCAGGGACGGGGAGGCTCTTCCAGCGCTCGTCGCCCTCGAACACCTCCCCGTACTGCTTGTGGAACATCGCGGACTTGATCGCGCTACGGACCACCCGATCCACTTCCTGGGCGGTGGGCCAGATGTCCCGCAGGTACACCGGCTTCCCGTCCTTGCCGGCGCCGATCGGATCTTTCTGGATGTCGATGTCGATCCGCCCGGCGAGGGCGTAGGCAACGACGAGCGGCGGCGAGGCGAGGTAGTTCGCCCGCACCTCCGACTGGATCCGTCCCTCGAAATTGCGGTTGCCGGAGAGGACGGCGCACACGACCAACTCGCCCTCGGCGACGGCGGCCGACACGGCCTCCGGCAGCGGCCCGGAGTTGCCGATGCACGTGGTGCAGCCGTAGCCGACCAGATGGAAGCGCAACTGCTCGAGGTACGGCATCAGGCCCGCCTCGCGCAGGTAGTCGGTGACCACCTTCGAGCCGGGCGCGAGGCTCGTCTTGACCCAGGGCTGCGAGCGCAGGCCGCGCTCGACGGCCCGCTTCGCGACGAGGGCCGCCGCGACCATTACCGAGGGATTCGACGTGTTGGTGCAGCTCGTGATCGCCGCGATCACGACGGAGCCGTGCCGCAGCTTGTGCTGCGCGCCGTCGAGCGTGAGGTTCACGTGGCTCGGGCGGGCGGCCGGTGCCTCCGTGGCCACGGCGACGTTGCCCCCTTCTTCCTCCCAGCGCCGGGCGTTCGGTGTCGCGGGTGGCGCCACGGGCGAGGTCGGCTTCACCAGCGTGGGGAGCGCGTCGAGGAAGGTCTTCTTCACCTCGCGCAGCGGCACCCGGTCCTGCGGCCGGCGCGGGCCGGCGAGGCTTGGCTCCACGGTCGCGAGGTCGAGCGCCAGCGTGTCGGAGAACTCGGGCTCGGGTGCGCCTGGAGTGTGGAAGAGGCCCTGCTCCTTCATGTAGGCCTCGACCAGCGCGACCAGCTCCTTGGGGCGCCCCGTGAACGCGAGGTAACGCAGAGTCTCCTGGTCCACGGGGAAGATGCCAACCGTGGCCCCGTACTCAGGGGCCATGTTGCCGATCGTGGCGCGGTCGGCGAGGGGCAGGCTTGCGACGCCCGGCCCGTAGAACTCCACGAATTTGCCGACGACGCCTTTCTTCCGGAGCATCTCGGTGACCGTGAGCACGAGGTCGGTCGCCGTGGCTCCTTCGGGGATCCGACCCGTCAAGCGGAACCCCACAACCTGCGGGATCAGCATCGACACGGGCTGGCCGAGCATCGCCGCCTCGGCCTCGATCCCGCCCACGCCCCAGCCCAGCACCCCTAGCCCGTTGATCATCGTGGTGTGCGAGTCCGTTCCCACGAGCGTATCGGGATACGCCTGTGGCATCCCGCCCTCGCTCGTGAACACCACGCGTGCCAGGTATTCCAGGTTCACCTGGTGCACGATCCCCGTGTCGGGTGGCACGACGCGGAACCCCTGGAACGTCCGCTGCGCCCACCGCAGCAGCGCGTAGCGCTCGCGGTTGCGCTGGAACTCCATGTCGGCGTTCGCCTGGAACGCCGTCGGCGTGCCGAACTCGTCCACGATCACGGAGTGGTCGATCACGAGCTCGGCCGGGAGGAGGGGGTTGACCGTCTTCGGGTCGCCGCCCATCACGGCCATCGCGTCGCGCATCGCCGCGAGATCCACGACCGCCGGGACTCCGGTGAAATCCTGCATCAGCACGCGGGCCGGCATGAAGGCGATCTCGTCCGCCGGCGCCTTCTTCGGGTCCCAACGGGCGAGCTTCTCGATCTCCACGGCGCGCACCGTGCGGCCGTCCTCGCGCCGCAGCAGGTTCTCGAGCAGGATCTTGAGCGAGTAGGGGAGGCGCGCGATCCCCAGCCCGCGGTGCTCAAGCGCGTCGAGCCGGAAGATCTCGAAGGTCTGGCCGCCGATTCCCAGCGTGGCGCGGCTCCCGAAGCTGTTCGCCGCCATCAGTCCACGACCTTGACGTTCGTCACGAAGTATTCGGTCTCGCCGAAGCAGCGAGTCGGCAGGCCCTTGTGCTGCTCATAGGCCAGCGCCACCCGCTTGCCGAGGGCCGCGTTGACGTACGCCGCCACCGAGTCGTCCCGCACGGTGAAGTAGAACATCTCCGGCATCGCGCCGGGGAGCGCCACCATCGCGAGCTCGCCCTCCCAGGTCTTGCAGATCCAGCCCTTCTTGGAAAACTTCTGCACGTAGCCGGCGCGCTCGCCCTTGGCGTAGCTCCACGACAGCGCGGACCAGGTGTAGAGGGCGAGACCGAGCAGCGGCGCGATGACCAATCCGGCGATGATGAGCTTCTGCTTCCGCGACAGAGTGAAGTTCACCCGGGAAGTCTAATCAAGTCGCCACCTCATAGTGCTCCGTCTTGTACGCGACGAACCCCCGTGCCTCGTAGTTGGAGAGCGCGTGCGGATGGTCGAGGGTGCACGTGTGGAGCCACACCCGGGTCGGCCGCAGGGCCCACGCGTCACGCACCGCGCACGAGAGGAGATGCTTCCCCAGGCCCTGGCCGATCATCCCCGGCGCGAGGCCGAAGTAGGCGATCTCGACCGAGTCATCCTGCGGCACGCAGCGCAGTTCGTACCAGCCGACGAGCGCGCGACCGCGCACGGCCACGAAGAGCGAGATCTCGGGCTGCGCGAGGTGCGCGCGAATCTCGGCGTCGCTCCAGTCCCAGCGGTCGCGCCAGTGGTACTCTGCGCCCACCGTGCGGTAGCAGTGGCGATACAGGCCGGGGGTCGGATGGGCGACCCGCTCCACGACGACGTCTGGAAAATCGCCGGAGGCCGGCCGAAACTGACCCTGCTCCCTGAGTTCGAGATAGGTCCGCGTAGCTTCCACGTGCGCCCTCGTGCGGCTTGGCGTGTTGGCGTCTGGCCTCTATTTTAGCGCCATGACGTTCAATCGGATGGGCACGGTCCCCCTGCCGCTGGCCCTGCACCTCGCCAGCCACACGGTGCTCGGGTTGTTCTGCTTCTTCGCTGGCGTATTGAATCTGATCGACCCCGTCAAGATTCCGCAGGGCATCCTGTTCCTGCTCGTGTGCGGGTTCAGCTGGGGCTACGTCTTCGGAATCCTGATGGCGCGCAGGGAGGTGGTGGTGCTCGGCTACGTCGCGAGCGCCGTGTTCCTGTTGGCCGGCATCGCGGGTGCCGCGCGGTTCGGATTCGACTGGCGGCTCACCGCCCTCTTGGTCGGGATTGGCGCCTACGGCCTCATCGTGCTGAGCCTCTACCGGAAACGAATCCTCGAAGCCTAGGCGTAGAGTTGCACCCCCGCAGCAAGCCTTCGTGCCCTTAAGAGACGTCGAGGACGGGCGTCGAGGGGAACCGTAGCTGCGGGGCGGCGTTTAGCGGGGGAAAAGGAGGCGGTATGCGAAATTTCTCGAGCGATGCCATCGCCCTGATCGGCGGCCCCGAGGCGGCGCGCGGCGAGCCCGCCGAGCCGGCTCCCGCGTCGCCCCCATCCGACGAGCCGCTCGACGCGTATTCGGCGGCGGTGGCGGGCGCGGTGGAGCGGGTCGGCCGCGCCGTGGTCAGCGTCGAAGTACGGCACCCCGTGCGGCGGCGTGGCCGGCCGGAGCGCGAGCTGCCCGGTCACGGGTCGGGGTTCGTCTTCACGCCCGACGGGTTCATCTTGACGAATAGCCACGTGGTCCATGGGGCTACGCACGTCGCCGTGCGCCTGCCCGATGGCCGCGAGCTGCCGGCCGACCTCATCGGTGACGACCCCGACACCGATCTCGCGGTGGTGCGCGTCGGCGGGGATCCACCCACCGCCGCGCCGCTCGGCGACTCGGCCTCCCTGCGCGTGGGTCAGCTCGTGATCGCGATCGGCAACCCGCTGGGCTTCCAGAGCACCGTCACTGCCGGGGTCGTGAGCGCGCTGGGCCGCTCCTTCCGGTCGGTGGGCGGACGGCTCATCGACGACGTCATCCAGACGGACGCGGCCTTGAACCCGGGCAACTCGGGCGGTCCGCTTGTGGACTCGCGGGGGCGCGTCATCGGAGTCAACACGGCCGTCATCCTGCCCGCCCAGGGGATCTGCTTCGCGGTGGCCATCAACACGGCGAAGTTCGTGGCCGCACAGCTGATCGCGCACGGCCGCATCCGGCGCGGCCGCATCGGCGTGGCCGGCCAGCACGTGCCCCTCTTGCGCCTCGCGGTGCGCGCGCACGGGCTCGAGGCGAAGAGCGGCGTGCTGGTCACGGGCGTCGAAGCGGGCAGCCCGGCCGAGCGGGCGGGCCTCAAGCAGGGCGACATCATCGTCGGGTTTGCCGGCCAGGTGGTAGGCGGCATCGACGATCTGCACCGGTTGCTCGCGACGGACCGCATCGGGACGCCCGCCGTCGTGGCCCTGCTGCGCGGGGCGGACAAGCTCGAGTTGTCGATCGTGCCAGAGGACTCCCCCGCGTCCCGCTGAGCTGGTTGTGGAGGCACACCACCGGTGAAAGCGATCCGAGTCGAGGCGAGCGGCGCGCCCGAGGTGCTGCGCTACGCGGACGTGCCTCAGCCCACCCCCGGGCCGGGGCAGGCGCTCGTGAAGATCGACGCGGCCGGCGTGAACTACGTCGACGTGTATCAGCGCACCGGGCTGTATCCTGTGCAGCTGCCATTGATCCTCGGTCAGGAGGCCGGGGGCACGGTCACGGCGGTGGGCCCGGGCGTGAGCGAAGTGAAGGTCGGCCACCGGGTCGCCTACGCCCACGTGCTGGGCGCTTATGCGGAGTACGCCGCCGTGCCGGCGGAGCGGCTGGTGGTGCTGCCGAACGGCGTGAGCACGAAGCAGGGCGCCGCGGCCATGCTCCAGGGGATGACCGCGCACTACCTCGCCACCACCACCTACCCGCTCAAACCCGGCGACACATGCCTCGTGCACGCGGCGGCGGGCGGCGTGGGCCTGTTGCTGTGCCAGATCGCGAAACTGCGCGGCGCACGCGTGCTCGGGACCGTCTCCACGGAAGAGAAGGCGCAGCTCGCGCGCGAGGCGGGCGCGGACGAGGTGATCCTCTACGCCCGAGAGGATTTCGAGGCGGCGGTCAAGCGCCTCACCGGCGACGCCCGTTTTCAGGTGATCTATGATTCGGTCGGCAAGACGACCTTCGCGAAGGGGCTGAGCTGCCTGGCGCCACGCGGGATGATGGTGCTGTACGGCCAGTCGAGTGGACCCGTGGGGCCGTTCGACCCGCAGGTGCTGAGCCGCAACGGGTCGCTGTTTCTCACCCGGCCGACTTTAGCGCACTACATCGCCACGCGGGACGAACTGGTGGCACGCGCCGAGGAGGTGCTGGACTGGGTGCGGCAGGGCAAGCTCGCGCTCCGGATCGAGCACGAGTTTCCGCTGGCGGAGGCGGCGGAAGCCCACCGGCAGCTCGAAGCGCGGAAGACGACGGGGAAGGTGCTGCTGATACCGTAACGGGGTCACCGTCGGTTCTGACGTCTTCCTCGTGACGCCTTTCCCGTGACGTCTTTAGCCTCTTATCGCCCCGGGGAATCGCGTGGGGTCGGGCGTGAACCCGGGAAACACGGCCGACAGATCCGTCGCGCCGAGATGGCGGGCGAGGACCTCGCCGAACAGGTCGCGGAAGTCCGTCGTCACCGCGAGGTCGCGGCCCTCGAAGCGGCTCGCCGGGTCGAGGCCGGGCCAGCGCCCGAGCACGCGCCCCCCGTTCACCGGTCCGCCCATCACCAGCATCGCCGTGGCGTGGCCGTGGTCCGTGCCGATGTTGCCGTTCTCACGGATCGTGCGGCCGAACTCGGACATCGTGAGCACGACGACGTCGCGCAGCCTCTCCCCGAGGTCCTGGGCGAACGCCGCGAGCCCTTGACCGAGCTCGGCGAGCCGCGCGGCGAGCTGCCCCTCGCTCGCTCCCTGGTTCACGTGCGTGTCCCACCCTGTGACGTCCGCGAAAGCCAGCTGTAAGCCCAGGTTCGCCTTAATGAGCTGCGCGATTTGCTGCAGCGAGCGCCCCAGCCGGCCGCGCGGATAGTCCGCGTCGTGGTCGGGCCGATACTGCGCTGGGTTCGCCTGCTGCAGCAGCTGTACGGCCTCGAAGGCCTCCTGCGAGGACGACGACAGCAGGCCCGTCGCCGAGCCGGCGTACAGCTCCTCGAAGGCGCGGGTGAGGCGGTCGCGCGCCGCTTCTTGGGGCGCGCGCAGCCCGAACGCCTGCAGGTCGTCGATCGCGAGCGACGGAGCCGACCCCGCGAGGATGCGGGGGAGCTGAGGTCCGAAGGCGACCGCGCGGAAGGGCGTGTCGTCGTGCTCCCGATCGTGCTGGCAGTAGCGGTTGAGCCAGCCGTCCGTGGTGGACTTCGCGCCCGGCGTGCCCGACTCCATGTAGTCCTGCGCGTCGAAGTGGCTGCGCGTGGAGTCGGGCGAGCCTACGGCGTGGATCACGCCGAGGCTCTTGTTGTCCCACAGGGGCTTGAGCGCGGCGAGCCGCGGGTGCAGGCCGAAGTGTCCGTCCAGATCGACCACCTCGCTCGCCGGCACGGCGATGCGGGGCCGTTCCCGGTAATAGAGCGACTCACCGTGCGGCACGACCATGTTGAGGCCATCCACGGCGCCGCGCTGGAAGAGGCAGACGAGAATCGGGCGGTCGGAGGCGGCAAGGGGCGGTAAGGGGTGGTAAGAGGCAAACGCGGCCCGCGCGAGGAACAGCGGGTCGAGACCCAAACTGACCAACGCTAGACCTCCCGATTTCACGAAGACGCGTCTCGAAACCGACATCGGTGTTTCCTCCCAGGCTACCGCCTCTTACCGCCTCCTACCGCCCCCTACCGCCTATTGTCTTTGAAACTCCGGCCCTCCGAGCACCAGCCCCACCGCCAGCGCGCGCGCCGCGACCGGGTCGCGCGCGTCCGCCAACTCGTCGCGGATCACGCGTCTCGTGTTGTCGGACATGGTGCCCCCGAGGATACCGTCGTTCACCGCGGCGATGAGCTGCTCGGCGTCCCCGGTTGCGGGAGCCACTGAGTCGAGGGCGACCGTAACCCCCGGGAGCCTGCCGGCAGCGAGCGCGACGGCCACGTTCATGCGGTCGAGCAAGGCGCCGCTGTTCACCCAGGCCTCCTCCCGTTCGGGGTACCCGTCCGGCGCGACGTGGCGATAGAGGGGCTGGCCGAGCCGCGCCACGACCTGCGCCAGTCGGGGCGTCGTATCCGGGTCGCCACCCACGGCGCGCACGGCACTCACGACGAACTCGAGCGGCGTCTTCACCTTGGCCCCGATGTTCTGGGGCGCCCAGAAGTCGGGTCCGCGCACGATCGCCCGCACGACTTCTCGTATGTCGCCGCTCGAGCGCTTCCAGGCGGCGACGGCGTCATCCACGCAGCCGTCGGGTGGCTCGTCGTTCACGAGCCGCTGGCACAGCTTGCGGCTCACGTGGTGCATGGTAGCGGGGAGGCTCGCGAGCAGCTTCAGCAGCCGGACGCCCTCGTCCATCCCGTGGCCCGCCGGGAACCTGACGCCCAGGACCGTCTTCTCACCGTAGTCGTGCGCCCAATCGTGGAACTCGAAGCCGCCCCCTTGCTGCGGCCGCTTGATGCTCCACCCGGTGAGGATCCGCGCGACCTCGATAACGTCCTGCTGGGTGTAGCCCCCGTCTACCCCCAGTGTGTGCAGCTCGAGCAGCTCGCGTGCGTAGTTCTCGTTGATCCCCTTGGGCATCCGCTCGAGGGCGCGCCGTCGCTGGGAGTCGGCTCGCGCAGGCTCCTGCGAAAACCCCGGGACGTAGCGGCCACGGCTGAACCAGGGACGCGCCTGGAGGCGGGGCCGCGTGAGGGCAGGCGGCATGGAACCGGGGGCCACGCTCTGCCAGTTATCGAGATAAAAGAGCAGCGCCGGGCTGCGAGCCGCGGCGATCAGCAGGTCCGCGAACTTCCCGAGCGCGCGTGGGCGGAGCGTCTCCTCGATGTAGGACGGCACGAGCACCCGATCGGCGCCCTTGCCGAAGAACACGTTGAAGTGATTGACCCAGAAGTCGACCATGACCTCGTACAGCTGGCGTCGGGACAGCGCGGCACGCACTACGACGAGCTGCTCCACCTCCCCGGCGAGCCGGCGGCCCATCTGCTCCTCCTTGCCGCCCTGCTGGGCTGGCGGGGCCAGGCTGTCCATCGCGGGCTGTCGGGCGCCCTGCTGCTGACGCTCCCGCCGCTCCTCGCTCGCCGCGGCGTACAGGCGGGCAAGGTCCCCCGAGTCGTAGCGCAGGATGCGGAACGTGGCGGCCCGCTCGGCCGCAAGCCGATCGTCGAGCTGGTCGGGGGAGAGTTGGCGGTCGATCCAGTTCATCACGCCGCCCGCCGCCACCGCGTCTACCTCTCCCGGCCGGGGGCCATAGGCGAGGCGGTCGAGAGCGTGCAGTGCGGAGTCGTGGGGCGACAGCTGAGCGGACAGCCGGACGGTCGGACAGACGGACTGGAACGCCAAGACGAGCGCAGCGAGCACGTGAGCTCGCCGACGCAGTCGATCCGCCCGTCCGACCGTCCGCCTGTCCGACACTTTCATGCGGTTATATTGACGAGTCGCCCCGGAAGGAAGTTAAGCGCGTGACCGCGCCGCCGCGTTTTGTCTCCCACGGGATGCTGCCCAGGCCCCGGAGCCTCCTGACGCAGGGGGACGGCAAGCCGCCCAGCTGGGGGCAGCGGCTGGAAGCGCTCAAGTACGTCCCGCCCCTGCTGCGACTCGTGTACCAGACGCACCGCGGCTACACGGTCGCGATCCTCGCGCTCCGCGCCATCCGGTCCTTCGTCCCCCTGGCGGTCCTATGGATCGGCAAGCTCATCATTGATGGCGTGATCGGGGCTGCTCGGGCGCGCACCGGGGGTGTGCCCGTGGACTGGTGGCACCTCGGCGGGCTCGTGGGGCTCGAGCTCGGGATCGCCATCGCCGGCGAGGGGCTGGCGCGGCTCTCCTCGCTACTCGAGAGCCTCTTGGGCGACCTGTTCTCGAATCGCATCAGCGTGCGCCTGATGCAGCACGCCGCCACGCTCGACCTCGCCCAGTACGAGGACGCCGAGACCTACGATCATCTGGAGCGCGCCCGGCGCCAGACCGTGGGGCGGCTCGGGCTGATCGCCCTGCTGCTCTCCACGGTGCAAGACTTCGTCACGCTGGTCCTGCTCGGGGGGGTCCTGGCGGTGCAGCTGCCGTGGCTCCTGCTGCTGCTGGTCGTCGCCGTGCTGCCGTCGTTCCTGGGCGAGACGCACTACGCGGCCCTCGGGTACTCGCTGCTCTTCCAGTGGACTCCCGAGCGGCGCTTGCTCGATTACCTGCGCTACGTCGGTGCATCGGACGAGATGGCGAAGGAGGTGAAACTCTTCAGCCTCTCCGACTTCCTCGTCGGCCGCTACGCGAAACTGTCCGACGAGTTCTACGAGGCGAACAAGCGACTGGCGGTGAAGCGCAACCTGGTCTCGACGCTGTTCGTGACGATCGGGACGTTGGGCTACTACGGCGCCTACGCCGTCACGATCTACCTCACCGTCTTGGGACGGTTCACCATCGGCGCGCTGACGTTCCTCGCCGGGTCCTTTCGTCAGAGCCGCGACCTGATCCAGCGCATCCTGCTCTCCGTGTCGCAGGTGTTCGAGCAGAGCCTGTACCTCTCGGACCTATTCACCTTCTTCGACGTGCGGCCCCGGGTCACGTCGCAGCCCGGCGCGCGGCCCGTGCCCGCGCCGATCCGGCGCGGGTTCGAGTTCCAGGGCGTCGGCTTCCGCTATCCCGGGTCGGATCGCTGGGCCGTGCGGAACCTCGGGTTCCTGTTCGAGCCGGGCGAGCGCATCGCCCTCGTGGGCGAGAACGGGGCGGGAAAGACGACGCTGGTGAAGCTGCTCGCACGCCTGTACGACCCCGATGAAGGGCGCATCCTGCTCGACGGCGTGGACCTGCGGGAGTACGATCTGGACAGTCTGCGCCGGAACATCGGCGTGATCTTCCAGGACTTCGTGCGCTACGACTTCGTCCTGAAAGAGAACATCGGCGTGAGCCAGGTGGACGCGCTGAGCGACGAGGCACGGGTGCGCGAGGCGGCGCGGCGCAGCCTGGCGGACTCGGTGGCCGCCCGTCTCGAGCGGGGCTACGACCAGATGCTGGGCCGGCGGTTCGACGGGGGCGTCGACCTGTCGGGGGGCGAGTGGCAGAAGGTGGCGCTGGGCCGGGCGTACATGCGCGAGGCGCAGGTTCTGATCCTTGACGAGCCCACGGCGTCGCTCGACGCGCGGGCGGAGTACGAGGTGTTCCTGCGGTTCGCGGAGCTCACGCAGGGCCGAATGGCCGTGCTGATCTCGCACCGCTTCTCCACGGTGCGGATGGCCGACCGCATTCTCGTGCTGCAAGGGGGCGAGCTGGTGGACCAGGGGACGCACGGGGAGCTCGTGGCGCGAGGCGGGCTGTACGCCGAGTTGTTCTCCCTCCAGGCGGCCGGGTACCGCTGAGCCGGCGGGCGCGCGTCCCGATCGGCGACTATCTTTGCGGGCACGGGAGGTCACCATGCGTACGGTCGCTCTGACGGTGCTCAGCCTGTCCGTCGCGACGCTTGCGGGCCAGTCGCCGCTCGCGGCCCAGCGGCGGAGCAACGTGCTCACGGCTGAAGAGATCCAGCGCGCGAACGTCGGCTCGGCGTACGACGCAGTCCAGACGCTGCGGCCACGCTGGCTCCAAGGGCCCAGAGAACTCAACCGCATGCCGGCCAACGCGGAGGAGTCGGCTCGCCCGGCCGGAATCTCCGTCTACGTCAACGAGGTGTCCATGGGCGGCGTGGACTATCTCAAGGAGATCCCGGCCGCCATGGTCGTCGAGCTGCGTTGGTTGAGCTCGTTCGAGGCCGCTAACCGCTTCGGTCCCACGGAGGGCCAGTCCGCGATCGTCGTCACGCTGAAGCGTGGGGGCTAGCGCCGAGCTAGCTTCCCGTCGAAAACCGCACGGCGCCGAGCTCAACGAGCCCGTGCAGCGTCTGCTCCAGTTCGCGGACCTCAAGCCCCGCGCCGTGGGCCAGCTCCGCCAGTGTCTTGCGCCCATCGGCGAGCCCGAGCAGGGCTGCGATCGCGTCCGTGCTGCGCGCGACCGCCACGCGCCCGCGCGGTGAGCGTGCCACGAGCAGTTTGGTGGACCGTGCCGGCGCCTGTGGTACCTCGCTCCACGGCCGCAACAGCTCCGGCAGCACGACCGGCAGATCGTAGGCGAGCTCCAGGAGGACCGTCCCCTCCACCGTTTCCGGCGCGGACCATTCCCCACTCCCCGCGCCTTCGCCCCCGCTCTCCGGATCCTCTCTCCAGATCCGCGGACCCGCTTCCACGACCATCATCGCCGCCTCGTACTGCAGCAGGTCTCCGAGATAACGGATCGCGGCGCCCGCATCGCCCACGTGAGTGACGACGAGCTGCGCCACGGCCTTCGCCGTCTCCCGGCTGCCGAGCACGATCGACGGCACCAGGGCCTCGAAGCCCGGGCGCGTGAGGACCGCTTCGGGCCTGCGACCCGTGACCCGGGCGAGCGCCCGGGAGTACTTGAAGAAGTGGACGACGCGCTCATGGTAGAAGTGCCGCGCGAGGAAGCGCGCGAACCGCTCGACGCGATCGGGGTCGGCGAGGCCGCGGGTGCGCCACGCGGCGGACTTCCGGTAGGGCGCGTCGGCGAGCGCGCGGATGACGTCGTCCTGCAGTGCGCGGTCGCTCACAGCGTTTCCCGGATCCGCTCCACGCTCCGGAAGAGCGCCTCCGCCGTGAGTGAAGGCGAGAATGCGTCGAACGTCACCGCCTTCGCCTGAGGGCACCGCGTGACCGCGTGGGCCAGGAACCCGAGCATCTCGTCCGACGGCTCGGCCGGTGCGATCCAGGGGCCCGCGAGGTCCTTGTCCTCCTCCACGCCCGCTACGTGCAGCTCCACGACGCGGTCGAGCGGAAACTCGGCGAGCCAGCGCTCGGGCTTCAGGCCACGGTAATGTGCTTCGAGCCACACGTGGGGCAGATCGAGCAGGAACCCCGTCTGCGTGGCGTCGAAGAAGCGCCGCAGCCACACCGGTTCAGGCAGCTGGCTGGCCCGCACGTCGAAGAAGCCGGGGATGTTCTCCATCACGAGCGGCTGATCGAGCCGCGCCCTCAGGGCGTTGGCGTTGCGGACGAAGCGCTCCAGGAAATCCTCGCTGTAGAGCGGAGGAAAGACGTAGTTCAGGTTGTACGTTCCGTCCACCGTGTGGAGGCACTGGAAGTGCTCAGCGACCCACGGTGTGCGATACAACTCGGCGAGCGTGCGGGCTCGCTCGATCGAGCGGTCGTCGAGTGGCTCGGAGAGCTGCCCCAGGTAGTCGTGCAGCAGCAGGGTGTAGCGTGCGCGGATCGCGGGCCAGTGGGGATCGCCAGCCGCCGGCGGGTCGGCCATCGCGAGGTGGTCGATGCCGTCCGCGCGGACGAGTTCCGCGCCGAGGTGGGGGTTGTAGAAGGCGCCGATCATTAAGGCAGCCATTACCCGGCCATGCCCTCGTCTGCGAGCTGGTCCACGAACACCTTCACCTGCGCTGCGATCATGGGCTTGTCGCCGCGATCGGTCCACGCCGCCGCGATGGCTTCATAGGCGGTGCGGCCGTCCAGCCGCTCGACGATGAAGCGCTCCCGCTCGCCCCACGTCGTGGCCTGCCGCATCGCTGCGTCCGTCGCGCGCGCCGGGCGGAACACGTCCGCGACGATCGCGTCGATCTCAGCCAAGGTGGCGGGTGTCAGGCGTCGGGCGCCGGAGAGATTCTCATCCACCTGACTCGCGTTGCGTGCGCCGGCTAGGACGATGCCGACGCCCGGCTGGGCGAGGACCCAGGCGAGCGCCAGGGCCGGGAGAGGCAGCTCGAGCCGTTCGGCGAGGGGCCGCAGTCGCTCGACCACGCGGCGCCGCCGCTCGAACTCCTGGCCCCGGAACCAATAGATGTTGCGTCGGTGGTCGCCGGCCGGGAACTCGGGCGGCTTGCCATACGTGCCGGCGAGGAGTCCCGAGGCGAGCGGCCGGTAGGCGAGGAAGGCGAGCCCGCGCTCGCGGCACAGCGGCAGCTCGCGCTGCTCCACGTCGCGGTCGAACAGGTTGTAGGGCCCCTGATAGCTGGCGAGCGGCGCGAGCTCCGTGGCACGGGCGATCTGCAGATGGGTCGCGTTGCACAACCCGATCGCCAGGGCTTTCCCTTCCTCCTGGAGCTTGAGCAGCCCCTCGAGCGACCACTCCCAGCGCCCCAGTGCTTCGTGCAGCTGGATGAGGTCCACGTAAGCGCTCGCGAGGCGGCGCAGCGACCCCTCGAGGGAGGCGCGGGGATCGTCGTGAGGGCCGACCTTCGTCGCGATCGCGACGCGCTCGCGGTGCGCCCGGAGCGCGCGGCCCAGCAGGCGCTCGGACTCGCCGTCGCCGTAGGTCGGCGCCGTGTCGAAGAACGTGATGCCGCGCTCGAGCGCGCGCCGAATCGCGGATTCGCGTTCGGCCGCATCGCCCGTCGCTCCCCAACTCCGGCCTCCTACCGCCCACGCGCCGAACCCGAGGCGCGGCTCGGACGTTATGAAACGCGGAGGGGGCCCGACGTCAGGCCGGGCCCCCGGGCGCATCGAACCGCTCCCTCAGGAGTGGCAGGACGGCTGGAGCTCGCTCGTCTCGACGATCTCGGGACGATGACAGCTGGGGACGAGTTCCGTGGTCTCGATGATCTGCATCGCTTCCTCCTGGTAGTTGGACAACAAGGAAGACGGCTGTCTGGTCAATCCTACGGGTTGCCGTCGAACCCGTCAACCGGTAACCTCTGAGGCCGATGATCCCAACTCAGACTCTGCTGACAGAGAACGCTCTCGCCGAGGAATTCGTTTCCGCGTTCCGGGAGCGGCGCCTCGCCGAGAAGTTCTTTTACTGGTTTCCGCTGTCGGTGCGGGCCTGGCTCGCCCTCTGCTCCGACGGCGCGTACCGCAACTACGTGCGCTCCCGCTCGCTCATCGCGCGCTCGGCCGACGCTCTCGCGCGGCACTTCGCCCCCGGCCCGCTCGAGGTGGTGAGCCTCGGCGCGGGCCAGGGTGACAAGGACCTGCTGCTGCTGGAGGCGCTGCGCGCGCACGGCGTGCGCGTCGCCTACCTCCCGGTCGACACCAGCCAGGCGCTGCTCGAGCTGGCGTGCGGCGGCGCGCTCGCAGCGCACTTCGTGGCGCACGGGATCAAAGCGGACTTCGCGCGCCCCGACCACCTCGCCGCGCTGGCGCCCGATCCCGAGACGCCGGCTCGCCTCGTGCTGCTGCTCGGGAATACGCTCGGCGCGTTCGACCCGATCGCCGAGGCGCGAGAGCTGCGCGGCTTGCTGCGCCCCGGCGACCTGCTCATCGTGGACGGCGAGCTGTACGGCGACGAGACCACCCTCGCCGGCTACGACAATCCGCTCAACCGGCGCTTCGCATGGGCCCCGCTGCACGCCGTCGGGATCCGGGACTCGGACGGCGAGCTGGTGTTCGAGGCCCGAGACGACACACGCCTCCCGGGTCTCCACGTCATCGCCAAGCATTTCCGTGCCGGGCGCCCCGTCGCAGCGTTGATGGGCGGAGAAGAGCTGCGCCTCGACGCGGGCGAGCGCCTCGCCATGAGCCACTCCTACAAGTACGCTCCGGAGACCCTGCTCCGGATTCTCGGGGACGTGGGGCTCGCCGTGCGGTGGCAGGGCACGAGCGACGATCGCCGGTTCCTGATGGCGCTGGCCGGACCCGCGTGAGCGCGGTCCTCGAGGTGCGGGGGGCGCGGTACGTCCTCCCGGAGGGCCGCGTGCTGGTCGCGGACGTGTCCTTCGGCGTCGCGGCCGGGGAAACGCTGGTGCTGCTCGGCCGCAGCGGGTCGGGCAAGACCACGACGCTCAAGCTGATCAATCGCCTGCTCGAGCCCACGGCGGGCGAGATCCGGGTCGCCGGACAGCTCACGCACGCGCTCGAGGCCACGCGGCTGCGCCGCGGCATCGGCTATGTGATCCAGGAGATCGGGCTGTTCCCGCACTTCACGGTCGAGCGAAACGTCGGTCTGGTGCCGCGGCTCGAGGGGTGGCCCGCCGAGCGCATCGCCGCGCGCGTGCGCGAGCTCCTCACCCTGGTCGGTCTCGATCCCGGCGTGTTCGGCGCGCGCTACCCGCACGAGCTGTCGGGCGGGCAGCGCCAGCGGGTCGGCGTCGCGCGGGCGCTGGCCGCCGATCCGGCGCTCCTCCTGCTCGATGAGCCGTTCGGGGCGCTCGATCCCATCACGCGCGTCGAGCTGCAGCGCGAGTTCCTCGCGCTGCAACGGCGTCTCGGCAAGGCGATCGTCTTCGTGACGCACGACGTGCGCGAGGGGCTGCTGCTCGGCAGCGCGATCGGGCTGCTGCAGGAGGGCCGGATCGTGTTCCTCGGGACGCCGGACGAGTTCCGGCGCTCGGAGCATCCCGCCTGTCGAGCCTTCCTCGCCGCCGCGGGATGATCGCATGAATCTCTTCACGTTCTACGCGCACAACTCCCGCGAGGCCCTGACCCTCATCGGCCAGCATCTCTACCTGGTCGCTGTCTCCACGGGCATCGCGATGACGGTGGGGGTGCCGGGCGGCATCCTGCTCACGCGACGGCCGGCATGGCGCGGCCCGGTGCTCGGGCTCGCCAACGTGTTGCAGACGATCCCGAGCCTCGCGCTGTTCGGCTTCCTCATTCCGCTGCCCTTCATCGGGGGGATCGGCGCGCGTACGGCGATCGTGGCGCTCGTGGTGTACGCGCTGCTGCCGATCGTCCGCAACACCTACACGGGGATCGCGGGCGTCGATCCCGCGGTGCGCGAGGCGGGACGGGGAATGGGGATGACCGACGGGCAGCTGCTCGCGATGGTGGAGCTGCCGCTCGCGGCCAGGGTGATCCTCGCCGGGATCCGGGTCGCCACGGTCGTGAGTGTGGGCACGGCCACGATCGCGGGGGCCATCGGTGCCGGGGGATTGGGCGTCTACATCTTCCGCGGCGCGGACATGGTGAACAACACGCTGATCCTGGCCGGGGCGCTCCCCGCAGCCCTGATGGCGCTCGCGGCCGACGGTCTGCTCGGTCTTGCCGAGCGGAAGCTGGCGTGGCACGGACGGTGACGGGCGGTCGCTGGCTGGCGCTCGCGTGCGGCGCCGTGCTGGCAGTGGGCTGCGGTCGCCCTGACCGCATCGTCGTGGGGGCCAAGAACTTCACCGAGTCGGATCTCCTCGCCGAGCTCGTCGCCCAGCAGATCGAGCGCCGCACAGGGTTGGCGGTCGAGCGGCGGCTGCATTTGGGCGGGACCTTCGTGTGCCATCGCGCCATCACCGCCGGGAAGATCGATGCGTACGTTGAGTACACCGGAACGGCGCTCACCGCGATCCTGAACCACGCGCCGCTCGGGGATCGGGACAGCGTCTATCGCGCGGTCGCCGCCGAGTATGCGCAGCGCTTCGGGCTCACCTGGGGCAAGCCGTTCGGGTTCAACAACACGTTCGCGATCGTCGTGCGCCGGCGGGACGCCGAGCGGTACGGCCTGCGGAGGATCTCCGACATCGCGCCCGTCGCGCCCCGCTGGAAGGCGGCGTTCGGGTACGAGTTCCTGGAGCGCGCGGACGGCTTCGCCGGGCTGGCGCGGGTGTACGGCCTGAGGTTCGCCGCGCCGCCGACGGCGATGGCGCTCGGCCTCACCTACCGCGCCCTCGCCGACGGCAAGGCGGACCTGATCGCGGGCAACTCCACCGACGGCCTCATCCAGGCGCTGGACCTCGTGGCCTTGGAAGACGACCGGCACTACTTCCCGCCGTACGAGGCGGCGCCGGTGGCGCGCGCCGACCTGCTGGGGCGCCATCCTCAAATCGCCCGTGCGCTGGACGAGCTGGGCGGGAAGATCTCGGACGACGCGATGCGGCGGCTCAACGCGCTCGCGGACGTGGAGCACCAGGACGTCGCGGCCATCGCGCGCGAGTGGCTCGCCCGGACCCTGCCGTGAGCGCCCGCATCATCCGCACGTACTACGCGATCACCGCGCTCTTCAATCTCGCGATGTCCCTCATCTGGGGCATCGACACGCTGTTCAAGCTCGGCGCCGGGCTCGACATCTTCCAGGTGATGCTCACCAACGCCGCCTTCACGCTGGGCTCGATGGTGTTCGAGATTCCGACCGGCGTCGTGGCCGACACGGTGGGGCGGCGGATCTCGCTGCTCCTCTGCCTCGCCACGCTGTTCGTCACGACGTTGCTGTACGTGGGGATCGCGTGGCGGGGCGGGGGCTTCTGGCCCTTCGCCGCGGTGTCCGTGTTTCTCGGGCTCGGCTACACGTTCTACACCGGCGCCGTGGACGCCTGGCTCGTGGACGCGCTCAAGGCGACGGGCTACGCGGAGCCGCTCGAGCCCGTGTTCGCGCGCGGCCAAATGCTGTTCGGCGCGGGGATGCTGGTGGGCACGATCGGCGGCGGGTTGCTCGGGCAGATCCACCTGTACATCCCGTATTTCGTGCGCGCCGCCGTCGTGGTGCCGCTCTTCCTGCTCGCGTGGTTCCACATGCCGGAGCTGGGTTACACGCCGCGCACGCTGGAGCTCGGGCGGGTGCCGGCGGAAATGCGGCGCGTGTTCGTTGAGGGCATGCGCTACGGGCTCGAGCATCCGGTCGTGCGGCCGGTGATGCTCGCCTCGCTCGTGTCCATGAGCTTCATGATCTTCGGCTTCTACAGCTGGCAGCGGTACTTCCTGGACCTGCTGGGCAAGAACCTCGTGTGGGTGGACGGGGTGATCAGCTCGCTCGTCGGGCTGAGTCTCATCGCGGGGAACGCGCTGGTCGCTCCGGTGTCGCGGGTGGTGCGCACGCGGACGGGGATGCTGATGGTCTCCGTCGCGGTGCAGGCGGCGAGCGTGGTCCTGTGCGGCCTGCTGACGGACTTCTATGTGGTGGTGGCGCTCTACCTCGTGTACGGCGCGGCCGTCGGACTGGCGCTGCCGGTGAAGCAGGCCTATCTCAACGCCCACATTCCCACGGCGCAGCGCGCCACCATCATCTCGCTCGATTCGATGTTCGCCAACGCCGGGGGTGTGATGGGCCAGTCGGGCTGGGGGTGGCTCGCCCGCGTGCGCTCGATCGGCGAGGCGTGGGCATACGCCGGCGCGACCTTGCTCCTCGGCCTGCCGTTCTACTGGGTGGCGCGGCGGAACGACCGGCGGCTCGACGCCTTCTCCGCGTGAGCCCGGCTGCGTTCTACTTCGCGCTGTCGGCCTTCTGGTGGACGTCCCGCCGCAGATCCCGACGATCGCGGCGCAGGTCCCGCCGGTCGGCCCGGAGGTCACGCCGATCCTGTCGCGCCTCCTTCACGTCACCGCTCTTCACGTCCTGCCGGATCTCCCGGCGGTCCTGTCGGATGTCCTTCACGTCGCCCTTGATGTCCCGGCGGTCGCTGCGCAGCTCACGCCGGTCGTGGCGAACCTCGCGGCGGTCGTGGCTCACGTCCTTGGTATCGGGCGCCTGGGCGGCGAGCACCAGCGGCAGGGTGAGCGTTAGGGCGGTGAACAGCGCGAATCGGCCTCGCATAGGAATCCCCGGAAGAAGGTCGGCAGGTGAGACGTCGCCGCAGCCACGGCGTTAAGGTGAGTGACGGGGATCACGCTGCGTCACTCCCGTTTGTGGCGCAGCGCGGCCATATTCCCGCGCGAATGGCCGAAGCGTACGCCTCCCTCGCCTCGTCTCTCTCGGACCGTTACGCCATTGACCGCGAGCTCGGTCGCGGCGGCATGGCGACCGTGTACCTCGCGCAGGACCGGAAGCACGACCGCAAGGTGGCGATCAAGGTGCTCCGGCGCGAGCTCGCAGCCTCGGTCGGCGCCGAGCGGTTCCTGCGGGAGATCCAGATCGCGGCGCGCCTCGCTCATCCCCACATCCTGCCGCTCATCGACTCAGGCGAGGCCCACGGTGCCCTGTATTACGTCACACCGCACGTGCCGGACGGCTCGCTGCGCCAGCGGCTGGAGCGCGAGCGCCGGATGCCGCTCGACGAGGCGATCAGGATCGCGCGTGACGTGGGCGTGGCACTCGACTACGCGCATCGCCAGGGATTCGTCCACCGCGACGTGAAGCCCGAGAACATCCTGTTCGCGGACGGCCATGCGGTGCTCGCCGACTTCGGCATCGCGCGCGCGTTCTCCGGGGTCGGCGTGGAGGTGGTGACCGAGGGCGGGCTGGCGCTAGGGACGCCGGAGTACATGAGCCCGGAGCAGGCGAGCGGCGAGCAGGATCTGGGAGGCCGGAGCGACCTCTACAGCCTGGCGTGCGTGGTCTACGAGATGCTGGCCGGCGAGCCGCCGCTGCGCGGCCGCGGCGCGCGGGCCACCATGGCGAAGCAGGTGACGGAGACCCCGCGGCCGCTGCGCGCCCTCAGGCCCGACGCGCCCGCCCGTGTCGAGCGGGTGCTCGCGCGCGCGCTCGCCAAGAATCCCGACGAGCGGTTCGTGACCGTCGCCGAGTTCCTGGCGGCGCTGCAGGGCGAGGGAGCGGACACCGGGTCGGGGGTGATCGCCTCGGCGGCCGTCCGCTGCATCGCCGTGCTCCCGTTCGTCAACGCGAGCCCCGAGCCCGAGAACGAGTATCTCAGCGACGGCATCACGGACGAGCTAATCGCCGCCCTCGCCGGCGTGGAAGGCTTGCGGGTGGCCTCGCGCACGTCGGTGTTCGCCCTCAAGGGGAAGCCGCAGGACGTTCGCGCCATCGGCGCCCTGCTCGGCGCGGCCTGGGTGCTGGAAGGCACCGTGCGCCGGGCGGGCGACCGCCTGCGGATCTCGGCCCAGCTGACGTCGACCGAGGACGGCCAGCTGCTCTGGTCCGAGCGATACGATCGCACGCTCGCCGACGTGTTCGCGATCCAGGAGGAGATCGCCCGCACCATCGTCGACACGCTGCGGGCGACCTCGTTCGCCGACCTGACCGCCCCGACCGCCAAGCGCTACACGCAGAGCATCGCGGCGTACGGGTGGTATCTGAAGGGCCGCTACGCCTGGAACAAGCGGACGCAGGAGGACATCACCGAGGCGATTGGCTATTTCGAGCGGGCGATCGCGGAGGATCCCGACTACGCCCCGGCGTACGCGGGTCTCTCGGATTCCTACGCGTTGCAGCTGGACTACCGCAGCGTGCCCGTCGCCGAGGGGTTCGCGCGCGCCCAGGAGTACGCGCGCAAGGCGCTGGAGCTGGACGAGACGGTCGCCGAGGCGCACGCGTCGCTCGGTTGGGTGCTGTTCATCTACGACTGGGACTGGGACGGCGCCGCGCGGGAGTTCAAGCGGGCGATCACGCTGGACCCCCGGTATCCCACCGCGCATCAGTGGTTCGCGTTCTACCTCGCCGCGATGGGCCGGCTCGACGAGGCGCTGGTCGCGGGTCACACGGCGCTGGAGCTCGATCCGGCATCGGTGTCGATCAGGCGGAGCGTGGGGTGGCTGTATCTCTACGCGCGGCGCTACGATCAAGCGCGCTATCACCTCTCCCGTGCGATCGCGATGAATCCCACGGCGGCGGAGACCTATCGCGTGCTGGCGCTCGCGTTCGCGCAGCAGGGGCAGTGGGCCGAGGCGGAGCGGGCGACTCGCGAGGGGATGGCGCTCGCCGCTGCCGGGCCGTACACCATGGCGACGCTGGGCTACGTGCTGGCCCGGGCCGGGAGGCGCGGTGAAGCCGAAGAGCTGCTGGCCGGGCTCGAGGCGCGTGGTCAGCTGGGATACGTCTCGCCGGTCGCGTTCGCCACGCTGCACCTCGGTCTCGAGCGCTGGCACGACGCGCTCGAGTGGATCGAGCGGGCCTACGAGGAGCGGCGCGGCTGGCTGGCGTATCTCAAGGTGAACGCGATCATGGACCCGCTGCGCGGGGACCCTCGGTTTGCGCGGCTCCTCGAGAGGATGCGCCTGTGAAGCCGCGCCCTCACTGCCCGCGAAACTTGGGCAGGTCCTTGCGATGCCGCTTCAGGAACTCCTCGTAGATGTGTGAGTCCGTGTAATCCCGCATCTCGCAGATCTTGTTGCCCCTGAACCTGATGACGGCGCAGGTGCGCTGGTCCATGACGTCCCTGGGATCGCCCTCGAGCCAGCTCTTTTCCCGGATCTCGACGATCACGCGCTCGTCGGCCTCGTACCACTTGCGCCGCACGTCCTCATATCCCCACTCGGCCGCGCCGAGGCCCGCCTCGCGATTGTCGAAGCAGCGGCACACGGCGGTGCGCCCCTTCCACTCGCCGCCGATCGGCGGTGCGCCGGCCACCCAGTAGACGATGTCGTCCGTGAAGTAGCTCGCCACCTCGTCCATCTTGCCGGCGAACAGGGCCTTCTCGTAGGCCCTGGCGACCTGCATGCGCTCGCTCATACCGTGATCTCCGCGATCTCTTCGGGCTCCGGGAGGGTGTTCGCCTTGCGTCCGGCCCGCTCCATGGGCTTGTCCATTTCGGCCTTGTGCTGGTCGATGATGGTCCAGAAGTCGAGGGCGCGGTCCACCAGCTCGTAGGACGCCTCGCGCAGCTGCTCGCTCGCCCGCACCTGGCGGACGTTGTTCTGCATATCTTCGGCGTCCCAGCCGCGCGAATGCGCGATGAACGGAAAGGGAGGGAACAGAAACCCGAGCTCCGACCAGAACGTCAGCATGCCGCCCGCGACCGCCTGGATGTTGTCCTGGCCGCCGGTGATGATGAACGCCGCGACCTTGTTCCTGATCAGCACATTGTTGTGGATCGTGATTTGGTTCTGTACGCAGTTCAGCCGCTCGATCAGCTTGTAGTAGAGCGACGAGGCGTTGCCCCAGCGGATCGGCGTCGCGATCAGCACCACGTCGGCCCAGTGCACGAGCCCCTCGTACAGGACCGTGAGCTGATCGTCCGGGTCGCGCTCCGTGATGGCGCAAGGCCAGGTGCAGGCGTGTGATGCCTTGGAGTAGTTCCCCTCGCAGTGGCGGAACTTCAGGTCGCGCAGCCTGACGTACTGCGTGGCCGCGTTGCGGCGCTTCGCCTGCTCGAGCGCGTGCTCGAGCAGGGCGTCCGATGTGGAGTAGCGGGGGTTCACGTCATCCATCGCGGTGGTGGAGATGCAGAGCACGCGCGGTGCAGCACCGGCCGTCTTGGGATGCTCCTCGAGCAAGTGCGATGGCATGTGCTTGACGAGCTTGCGCGGCATGGCGGGCGGAGTCTGCGCGTATACGCTGTCGTCGCGCTCCTCGACCGCGAACACCGGCACCTGCTCCTCATCGTAGCCCTCCGGCCCCTTGCCGCTGATCACGCTGTACTCCCAGGCGTGCCAGGGGCACATCACGAACTCGCCGCGCAGCCGTCCCTCGCACAACGGCCCGCCCTTGTGGTTGCAGCTGTTGCCGATCGCGCGGAACTTCCCGTCGTAGAAGAACACGGCGACGGACCAGCGGTCGAGCTTGAGGGAGCAGGGGACGCGGCTCATGAGCTCAGTGCGATCGCCGAGGCGGTGCCAGGTGGTCATCGAGGGCACTCCTGTGAAGGGCGGTTTAGATTGTAGCCCTTATGCCGGCCACTCGCACGCACCGCGCTGGTGTCGTGTTGCTCGTCGCTTGCGGTGTCTCGTGCTCGGGCGTCGCCGGCGCGCAGTCGTCGACGAGCTTCCGGCCACGGCCGCTGTCGCCGTTCGCCGCCGCGAAGGCACGCGCGCTCATGCGAGACCGGCTGCCGTGCTTGGGCTGCCATCGGCTGGACGGCGATGGGGGCCGCATCGGCCCCGATCTTTCCAGCCTACCAGATACGACGTCAGCGGCCTTCGTGTATTCCATGATCCGCGATCCGCAAGGGACCCTCCCGGGAAGCGCGATGCCGCGCACCCCGCTGTCGCAGGAGATGCTGGAGCTCGTCGCGAGCTACGTCGTCATCCAGCTACCGCCGGCCGGCCGTAGCGCGCGCGTCGCGGTGCCGGCGCGGGCCGCCGCGCCCGCGGCTGCCCTGCACGACGCGAAAACGGTGTATGCGAAGTTCTGTGCGGCCTGCCACGGCGAGCGGGGACGCGGCGACGGCTACAATGCACCGTTCCTCCCGGTCCCGCCCGCCGCGCACGCGGATCGCGAGGCGATGGGACGCCGCAGCGACGACCGGCTGTTCGATGCCGTCGCCGCAGGAGGCTACGTCGTGAATGGCAGCAACCGCATGCCCGCGTTCGGCCTCACGCTCTCTGCCGGGGAGATCCGGGGCCTGGTGCGCTACATTCGCGACTTGTGCGGTTGCCAGGGGCCTGCCTGGTCCCGCGCTGGCGGCGCGGCGCCGTGAGCCGCCGGCGCGCGTGGACCCGAGCGGCCCTGATCGCCGGGCTCGCGCTCGTGGCGGTCTTCCTCTCCCGCCGGTCTACTGCGCGCTCGCTCACGCCGTTTCCGGCGCCTCGCCCCGTGTCCCGCGCCGGCGAGCCGCGCCTGGAGGACTTCGTGGGCGCGGAGCGATGCGCGTCCTGCCACGCGCGGCAATACGCCGCCTGGAGGGGCTCGACGCACGGCCGGGCGGGCGGCGCGCCGGGCAGGACGACGGTTCTCGCCCCGTTCGGCGGCCCCCCGATCCGCTTTCGCGACGCCGTGGTCACCCCCGTCATCACCCCCTCCGGCGAGTACGCATTCACGGTGGCTCAGCAGGACAGGCCGACGCGATGGTTCCGCGTGGACGGCGTCATCGGCGGCGGGCACCTGCAGGGCGGCGGCACACAAGGGTTCGTGACCCGTTACCCCGACGGCACGCTGCGCTTCTTGCCGTTCGAGTTCATCCGGCGTGAGGGAGTCTGGTTCTGCAACAGCACCCCGCGCACCGGCCGGGGCTGGGTCCCGATCACCGACCACATGACCCTCGCCGAGTGCGGCGACTGGCCCCCGACACGGGTGCTCGGCGACGTGCCACGATTCGCGAACTGTCAGGGGTGTCACGGGAGCCAGATCCACACACTTTACAATCCTACGGCGAGGCGCTACGAGAGCCGGTTCACGACGCTCGCGATCAACTGCGAGTCGTGCCACGGTCCAGGCCGACGGCACGTCGAGCTCACCAGCGCCGGACAACGTCTGGTGTCGGCGGACATCGGGATGGAGGCGTTGGCGACCTTCGACAAGGATCGTTCACTCGCAGTGTGCTTCCGATGCCACGCGCTCAAAGACAACCTCGCGCCCGGCTACCTCCCCGGAATGCCGTTCGACGACTACTACGCGCTCGGCTTTCCCCAGCTTGGGGACCGACCGCTCCACCCAGATGGACGCGTCCGCACGTTCGCTTACCAGGAGACCCAGCGCTACAGCGACTGCTCTGCGAATGGGTCGATGCGGTGCACGGATTGCCACGACCCGCATTCGCAGAGTTACCGTGATGTGAACGGCACGCCGCTCCAAGGGCGGACGAGCAACGGCCAGTGCACCGGCTGCCATGCGAGCAAGGGTGATCGACTCGCGTCGCACACGCACCATCCCCCCGGTTCCCCGGGCAGCAGCTGCGTTGCGTGCCACATGCCGTACCTGCAGCACCCCGAGGTAGGGCGAGCGCTGCGCTACGCACGCTCAGACCACACGATCCCCGTCCCACGGCCCGCGTCCGACACAGCGGAGGGCGTCGAGGGCGCCTGCCATCAGTGCCACGCGGGCAAACCGTCGGCCGCGCTGGACGCGAAGCTGCGGGAGTGGTATGGCGAGCTCAAGCCGCAGGCCGCGCTGACGGCGGCGATGATACGGGCGGCGCACCTGTCCGACCGGGCCGCGGCGGCGAAGCTGCTGCTGCGACCCGAGGTACGCCATCCCGCAGCGCAGTTCGCGGCCCTGGGCGACTTCCTCGAGCGGTACCTGCGGCCGGATATGCCGTCTCTGGAACGCGACGTGGTCGAGCGGCTGGAGGGGCTCGCGCAGAGCGGGGACATCGACGTGCGGGCGCTGGCCCTGGCGAGCCTGCACCTCGCGCGCGGCCGGGATCGGGGCGTGCGGCGCTTGCTCGGCGATCAGCTCGCCGCGCTGGGGGACCGGGACGACGCGGTGCGGAGGCGCTGGGTGGTCGCGCTCGGCTTCGTGGGCGACCGGTACCGTGAGCGGGGTGAGCCACGCAACGCCATCACCGTCTACGGCAAGGCCCTCGAGATTCGGCCCGGGGATCCGTCCGTACTGCTGCAGCTCGGCCTCGCCTCCGCGGACGCGGGCGACTGGGCCGCCGCCGTCACGGCCTACCGGATGAGCGACGCGGCGGATCCCCGCCGGCCGCTGCTGCACGTCAATTGGGGGATCGCGCTCGAGAACCTGGGTGACACGGGGGCGGCCAGAGCCGAGTTCCGACGCGCGCTCGACGTGGACCCGCGGGAGCCGCTCGGCTACTTCAACCTCGGCGCCCTGGCGCTCGCGAGCGGTCGCCCCGGGGAGGCGGTGCCTCTGCTCCGCCAGGCCGGGGAGCTAGACCCGAGCCTCGCCTCAGCGCATTTCGACCTCGCGCGCGCCGCGGTGCTCCTGGGCGACGGTCGGCAGGCCGTGATCGCGCTGCGGCGCGGTCTCGAATTCGATCCGGCGAACAGCGCCGCACGCCAGGTGCTCGAGCGGCTCGAGCGCGCCCTGTCTCATGCTCACTAGCCGTTCCCGCCTCAGCGTCATCTTCTTCACCGTCTTCATCGACCTCGTCGGGTTCGGGATCGTGCTGCCGATCCTGCCCTACTACGCGCAGCACTTCGGTGCGCGGGGGCTGTTGTTCGGTATGCTGGTCGGTGCGTACTCCGGCATGCAGTTTCTCGCGACGGCGGTGCTCGGCCGGCTCTCGGACCGCGTGGGGCGGCGGCCGATCCTGCTCACCACGATGGTGATCAACGCCGCAGGGTACGTGCTGTTCGCATTGGCGGGCTCGTATCGCGTGTTGTTCGTCGCCAGGCTCGTGTCCGGATTTGCGGGCGGGAACATCTCCGCCGCCCAGGCCTACGTCGCCGATGTCACGACGCCCGCCGAGCGCTCCAAGGGGATGGGCATCGTCGGGGCGGCGTTCGGGCTGGGATTCATCGTGGGGCCGGCATTGGGCGGGCTCGCCGCGCACTACGGCGGCCACCTCGCGCCCGGGCTCGTCGCGGCGGGTCTGTCGCTGCTCAACTTCTGCTCCGCCTATGCGATCCTCCCGGAATCCCTGAAGCAAGAGCACCGCGTGACGCGAGAGCTGTTCGATTTCGGGCACCTGACGGCGGCCCTCACGCACCCGCGGGTGGCGCCCTTGATGATCGCCTGGGGCCTGATCCCGCTCGCCTTCTCGGGCTACACGGTCGCGCTCCCGCTGTACGCGGCGGCGCGGTTCGGCTGGCGTGAGAAGGAGCTGGGCTGGTTCTTCACCGTCGTCGGGATCACGGCGGCGGTGGTGCAGGGGTACCTCTTCGCCAAGCTGTCGCGGCGTGTCGGCGATCGGGCGCTCGTGATCGCGGGCACGTTCGCCATGGCCGCGGCGGTCGCCGTCGTGCCGTATCTCGACACGGCGGTGGCGCTGTACGCCTGGACGATCGTGCTCGCGTTCGGAAACAGCGTGGTCTCTCCCGCGGCGACGGGGCTGATCTCGGTGTTCGCCGATCCGACCGAGCAGGGGGCGATGCTCGGCGCCGCGCAATCGCTGGCGGCGCTGGGCCGCCTGACCGGCCCGGAGCTGGTGGGGATCACGTACGACCGCCTGTCGTCCGTGTGGGCGTTCCTCGTGGCGGGGGTCGTTATGACGCTCGCCGGTGTGGCGACGGTTCGGCTTCCCAGGGCGGCGAGTCCCGCGGCCGAGGCTGTAGACGTCGAGACGTCTGCCTAGCCGTCTCGTCCCCGAGAGGTTCATATTCTCCTCGCCCCCACCCGGAGCTGAGTGCGCCCATGCGCGTGTACAAGACAGCGGAGATTCGCAACGTGGCCGTCGTGGGCCACGGCGCGAGCGGCAAGACCTCCTTGGTCGACGCCCTCGCGTTCGTGGCCGGCACGAGCAAGCGTCACGGGTCCGTCAAGGAGGGGACCGCCCTCACCGACTACACCCCCGACGAGATCGAACGCAAGTATTCCATCAACCTCGCCCTCGGCGTCGCCGAGTGGATGAACACGAAGGTCAACCTCATCGACACCCCCGGGTATCTCGATTTCACGGGCGAGGCGCTCGCCGGCGTCTGGGCGGCGGACGGCGCCCTGGTCGTGGTGTCGGCGACGGGCGGAGTCGAGGTTGGGACGGAGAAGGTGTGGGACTACGGCGAGCAACGCGGTGTCCCGCGGATGTTCTTCGTGTCCCTGATGGACAAGGAGCATGCCGACTTCGAGAAGGTGTACCGCCAGATCAAGCAACTGCTGACGCCGAAGGTCATTCCCGTGGAGATCCCGGTGGGCGAGGGGCAGGAGTTCCACGGCATCATCAATCTGTTCTCGCAGAAGTGCCATCTGTACAAGAAGGGCACGAAGGCGGGCGAGTACGAGGAGGTGGACGTCCCCGGCGAGTTCCGGGCCCGCTTCGAGCAGTACTCGAAGGAGCTGATCGAGCGCATCGCCGAGACGGACGACACCCTGCTGGAGCGCTACCTCGGCGGCGAGGAGATCGGGCGGGACGAGGCGATCGCCGCGATGAAGGCGGGGATGCTGCGGGGCGAGCTGTTCCCGCTGTTCTGCGGCGCGGCGGAGCTCACCTACGGGACGCGGGCGCTGCTCTCCAAGCTCGTCGAGCTGATGCCCGCGCCGCACGAGCGACCGCCGGTCGAGGGGGCGAAGTGGGGCAGCGCCGAGCGCGTCACCCTGCAGGTCGACGACGCCAAGCCCTTCGTGGCGCAGGTCTTCAAGACCATCTCGGAGCCGCACGTGGGGGACGTGACGTACTTCCGCACGTACGCTGGGATCGTGAAGAATGGCCAGGAGGTCTGGAACGCGCCGCGCGAGGCGGCGGAGAAGCTCAACCATTTGTGCGTGGCCATCGGCAAGGAGCGGTCCGAGATCGGCGAGCTGCATGCGGGAGACATCGGGGTCGTGGCGAAGCTGCGCGACACGCACACCAACGACTCCCTCTCGACCCGCGAGTTTCCCTTCGTGCTGCCCAAGATCCCGTTCCCGGAGCCGATCATCACCGTGGCGGTCGAGGTGAAACAGCGGGGGGAGGAGGACAAGCTCTCGACGGGTCTGCACAAGCTTTCCGAGGAGGACCCCACCTTCCACCACGAGTACAACGCCGAGCTCGGCCAGACGCTGATTCGCGGGCTCGGGGAGCGCCATCTCGAGATCGTCGTGGGGCGGTTGGCCCGCAAGTTCGGCGTGCACGCCCTGGTGACCAAGCCCAAGGTCGCTTACCGGGAGACCCTCAAGGGCCGGGCCGAGGGGCAGGGCAAGCACAAGAAGCAGACCGGCGGCCGAGGCCAGTACGGCGACTGCTGGATCCGGGTGGCGCCGCTACCCCGCGGCTCGGGGTTCGTGTTCGAGGACAAGATCGTCGGCGGCGTGATCCCGCGGAGCTACATCCCGGCGGTCGAGAAGGGGATCGTCGAGGCCGCCCAGCGCGGCCCCGTGGCGGGCTACCCGGTCGTGGACTTCAAGGTGGAGCTGTACGACGGCTCCTACCACGACGTGGACTCGAACGAGCAGTCGTTCAAGATGGCCGGCATCCTCGCATTCCGGAACGTCACGCCCAACGCCAGGCCGACCCTGCTCGAACCGATCATGGAAGTGGAGGTGTGGACGCCCGAGGAATACCTCGGCGCCGTGATGGGCGACCTCTCCGCTCGCCGGGGCCACATCCTCGGTACCGACCCGGCCGGGCGGCTGACCACGGTCAAGGCACTCGTCCCCGAGGCCGAGCTGGACCGCTACGCCACGAACCTGCACTCGATCACGCACGGCCGTGGCACCTACCGCCAGAAGTTCCATCTCTATCAGGAAGTCCCGCCCGAAGTGGCGCACAAGGTCACGGAGGCGAGGAAGAAGGAGCTGCAGGAGGCGAAGGCGTCTTGAGGCGGCGCCTCCGCCTCTGGTTCGGCTTTTCCGATCCCGTGGACCGGCGCGCCTACATACTGAACGGCGCCGGTCTGATGTTCGTCAAGTACGCCGTGGACGCCGCGCTCGTCGGGGCGTACACCGGCCGGCTCTGGACTCCGCTGCAATACGTCAATTCCGTCACGCTGCTGCGGGAGCAGGCCCTCAGCAAGGTGCCGAGCGCCGCGATGCTCGGGCTCGCGCTGTGGACCCTGCCGTTCCTGTGGATCGGCTTCGGAATGTCGCTGCGCCGTGCCGCGGACGCGGGGAAATCGGCGTGGTGGGCGCTGCTCTTCTTCGTCCCCGTCGCGAATTATCTGCTCATGGCCGGGCTCAGCCTGCTGCCGAGCGCGCCCGTGCCGGCGTGGCGGCGTGCCACGCCCGCGCCCGTCGTGAGCGACCGCTTGAAGAGCGGGCTTCTCGGCGTGGCCGCGGCGCTCGTGATCACGATCCCCACGGTGCTGCTCGGCGTGTACTTCAAGAAGAGCTACTCCGCCGGCCTGTTCCTGGGCACGCCGTTCACGATCGGGTACATCAGCGCCCACGTCTTCAACTACCGGCACCCGCGCACGGTGGGACAGACGATCGAGGTCGTGCTCATCGCGCTCGGGCTCGCCACCGCGGCCCTGTTCTTCTTCGCTGCGGAAGGCGCATTCTGTCTCGCGCTCGCGTTCCCTCTGGCGGCCGTGGTCGGGGTCGCGGGCGGGATCTTCGGCCGGGCAATCGCGCAGCGCGGCGCCGAGCCGCCCTCGCACGCCGGGCTCGCCGCCCTGTTCGCTCCGCTGTTCGTGCTGGCGGAGCCGCGCACGCCGCCGCCCGTCCAAGAAGTCCTGACGGTCGTCGACATCGACGCGCCTCCCCAAACGGTGTGGCGTAACGTGATCACCGTCCCGGACCTGCCGCCGCCCAGCCAGCGGCTGTTCCGGATCGGGGTCGCAGCGCCGCTGCGCGCGCGGCTCGACGGCGCGGGAGTGGGCGCGATCCGGTACTGCGATTTCACCACCGGGAGCTTCGTCGAGCCGATCACCGGTTGGGAGGAGAACCGGCTGCTGCGGTTCGACATCACGGCCCAGGCGCCGCCGATGCGCGAGTGGAGCCCCTACCGCGACGTGAACCCCCCGCACCTGGACGGGTACTTCCGAGCGACCCGGGGCGAGTTCCGGCTGCTCCCGCTCGCGCGCGGGCGCACGCGCCTCGAGGGACGCACCTGGTACGAGGTGGAGATGTCTCCGCAGCCCTACTGGAAGCTCTACTCCGATTGGATCGTGCGGACGATCCACCTGCGGGTGCTCGAGCACATCAAACGGCTGGCGGAGAACTCGAATCAGGAGTGAGAGCCATGAGACTGGGACTGTTCACTCTGTGGAGCATGGTCGTAGCGGGCGGCTGCCAGATCGAGAAGCGCCCTCCCGCGCCCCCGGCGGACTCCACGGCCGCCGTGCCCGCGGCCCCCGCGGCCCCCGCGACGCCCGCGACCCCGACCACCCCGCCGCCCGTTCCCTCCGCGACGAAGGTCATTGTGGTCGAAGGATTCTTCACGCCGGAATCCGTGCTGCACGACTCGGTGCAGGACATCTACTTCGTCTCAAACATCAATGGCAGCCCCACGGCGAAGGACAACAACGGCTTCATCAGCCGCGTGAAGCCGGACGGCGCCGTCGAGAACCTCAAGTTCATCGAGGGTGGGCGGAGCGGCATTACGCTGAACGCTCCGAAAGGCCTCGCGCTGGCGGGCGACACGTTATGGGTGGCCGACATCGACGCGGTCCGCGCCTTCAACGCGAAGACGGGCGCCCCGATCGACAGCGTCAGCTTGAGCAAGGTGGGCGCGGTGTTCCTGAACGACCTCGCGGTCGCCCCGACCGGCGCGCTGTACATCACCGACACCGGCATTCGGTTCGACGACGTCGGCAACGTGCTGCACCCCGGCCCCGATCGGGTCTTTCGCATCGGCCCGGACCGCGCCGTCACGGTGGCGGTGCGGGGGGATACGCTCGGCCGCCCCAACGGGATTGCGTTGGACGCCGCGGGCAAGCGTTTCGTGATCGTGGAATTCGGCGGGCGATCGGTGCTCGCGTGGAAACCGGGGGACAAGGCGCCGAGCGTGATTGCCAAGGGCCCGGGCGGGTTCGACGGCGTCGTGATCATCGGCGGCAAGATCCTCGTCTCGAGCTGGAGTGATTCGACCGTGTCGAGCTACGAAACCGGCCAGGAAGCGAAGCTGATCACCGGCGTGCCGAGCCCGGCCGACATCGGCTACGACGCGAAGCGCAACCGCCTGCTGATTCCCATCTTCACGGGAAACCGAGTGGAGATCTGGCAGCTGCCGTAGACGTGTGGCCCGTGCGCAACAGAACGAGGAGCCGATGCACCTCCGCTCGTAGCTCTCGTTGGAGCACGTTCTTCCCTGGCGGGCCGCACAAATCTTGCTGTCTCTGGAGGGCGTCCGACCCAAACGCCAGCAGGGGACGGGACATATGCTTCTCGGCAACCCCGTGGGTACCCAGCGGAATCCTATCCGCATCCTCTTAGTGGACGATAACGCCGTCTTCCGCGCTGGCCTGCGCGCGCTGCTCGAGAGGCGGCGCGGCCTTAGGGTCGTGGGCGAGGCCGGGAGCGGCGACGAGGCCGTCGCGTGCGCCACAGCCACGCGGCCGCACGTCGTCGTAATGGACTTGCTCATGCCGGGCGGGGGCGGACTCGAGGCCACGCGTCGGATCGTTGCCCTCGGAAGCGGGGCACGGATCCTCGTCCTCACCGTGGTGCCAGAGCGGCGGGAGCTGCTCGAGGCGCTCGAGGCCGGCGCGGCCGGCTTCGTGGAGAAGACTAGCCCGATCGAAGAGGTCGCGCACGGCATCCGCACGGTGGCGAGGGGCGGGGTCTTCGTAGGGCCGGACGCAGCCAAGCTCGTCGTGCTGCAGCGGTACGGGCGGGACCTGCGGAACGAAGACCCACCTGCGCCGGGCGACCGCGCTCGGCGGTGAGGACCGGCGTGCTGATTCCCATCTTCACGGGGAACCGGGTGGAGATCTGGCAGCTGCCGTAGGCCGAGCGCACCCGCTTAGGGCGTGTGAACGTCCACATCCACTCGATCACGCGGCCGGCCGCCCACATCGTGGCGCCCGCGCCACAGATCGCGAGCGGAATGTGCTTGTCTTTCCGCACGAATTTTGCTATCTAGTGGTTTCTCGCGGCCCTTGGCGTTGCACGTGACTGTGACACGAGATGCGTCCGTGATGAACCTCGGCCCCACCCCCAACCCGCGGAATGCGATCCGCATCCTGCTCGTGGACGATAACGTCGTCTACCGCGCCGGCGTGCGCGCGCTACTGGGGAAGCAGCGGGATCTCGTCGTGGTCGGCGAGGTCGGGACGGGAGAAGAAGCCGTGACCTGCGCCAACGCGACCCGACCGGACGTCGTGTTGATGGACTTGGCCATGCCCGGCAAGGGAGGCCTCTGGGCGATGCGCCGGCTCACCGCGCTCGGGGTCAAGGCGAAGGTCCTCGTCCTCACGGCGCTCTCGCAGGAGTGGGAGTTGCTCGGGGCGCTCGAGGCGGGCGCGCGCGGCTTCGTGGAAAAGGGAGGTCCGGTGGAGGACCTGGTGCGGGCGATCCGAACGGTGACGACGGGGGAGCGCTTCCTGGGCGTGGACGGGGCCGGGTTCGCCGTGCTGCAACGCTACATGAAGGAGACGCGGTCGAGCACCTGACCGCTTGACGCGCGCAGACGCCTACCTCACCAGGACCGGCTCCCCCGCCGGTTGCCTGTACACGTACCGCTTCCCCGCGTAGTTGCGCAGCACGACCTCCTCGTCCGTGATCGACTCCACGTACTCGGGCAAGAGCGGGATCTTCCCCCCGCCCCCCGGCGTGTCGATCACGAAGTGCGGCACCGCGAGCCCTGACGTCCAGCCGCGCAGCGCCCGGACGATCTCGAGGCCCTTCTCGACCGTGGTGCGGAAGTGCTCCGCCCCCGCTACCTGATCGCACATGTAGATGTAGTAGGGCCGGACCCGGGCGGCGAGGAGCTTCTGCATCAGCCGCTTCATCACGTCGGGATCGTCGTTCACGCCCTTGAGCAGCACCGTCTGACAGCCGAGCGGGATCCCGGCGTCGGCAAGCAGGCCGAGCGCCTGCACCGCGGCCGGGGTGAGCTCGTCCGGGTGATTGAAGTGGGTGTTGATGTAGAGCGGATGGTACCGCTTCAGGATGGCGCACAGCTCGGGCGTGATGCGCTCGGGGAGGTGACAGGGCACCCGGCTGCCGATGCGGAGGATCTCGAGGTGCGGAATCGCCCGCAGGCGCCGGCACAGCTCGTCGAGCCGCCGGTCGGAGAGGAGCAGCGGGTCCCCGCCCGACATGATGACGTCGCGGATCTCCGTGTGCTCCTCGAGGTAGCGGAACGCGGACTCGAGCTGCGTGAGCGAGATCTTCTCGGGGTCGCCGACCTTGCGGCGCCGCGTGCAGAAGCGGCAGTACGACGCGCACACGGGCGACACGAGAAACAGCGCGCGGTCGGGGTAGCGGTGCGAGATGTTCGGGACGGGCGAATGGGCGTCTTCGGCGAGCGAGTCCACGAGCCCATCGCGCACGTCGAGCTCCTGCAGGTCGGGCACGTACTGGCGCCAGATCGGATCGCCCGGCGACTTGATCAAGTCGACCATCGCCGGTGAGATGCGGAACTCGAAGTTCACGGCGGCCTGCCGCAGCCGGTCGAGATCGGGGAAGTGCTCGGCGCCGAATCTGGCGACGAGCGCCTCCAGGGACGCGATGCTCCGCTTACGCAGGAGCTCTTGCCAGGACTCCATCCGCCAGATCCTTGAAATAGATCACCAGGTCGTCGCCCGGCGCGTAATAGCCCGGCACGGTGGCGCCCCTGGTGTAGCCGCGGCGCTCGTAGAACGCGCGCGTCGAGGCGTACGCCTGGAGGGAGGACGTCTCGACGACGATCAAGCGGATACCTTCGGCCGTCAGCTGGTGCTCGACCGTCCCCAGCAGCTGGCAACCGACTCCCGTGCCGTGGCGCGTCGGGTCCACGACCAGCCAGTAGAGGTCGCAGGTGCCGGCCGTCCCGGGCACGGGCCCCCAGCAGGCGTAGCCGACGAGCTCGTCACCCTCGTAGGCGCCGAGGAAGCGGTAGTCGCCGTCGCCGGCGAGAGAGTCGTCCAGCAGCTCGACGGCGATCGCCACCTCGTCCTCGCGGAAGAGGCCGGCCGCCCGCGTCAGCCGCTCAAGCCGTGCGCGGTGCGCGGGTCCGACGGGACGGAGCGAGCAGCTCACGCGCCGCCTTGGCGCCCTGCGCCTCGCGGAGCGCCACCTCGGCAATGCGGCGGACCAGCTCCGCGTAGTCCCACCCGGCCGTCTGCGCCATGCGCGACAGGCCGGCATCGTCGTTGAGGTCGGGATTCGGGTTGACGTCGAGCACCCAGGGCTGGCCCTGCTCGTCCACGCGCAGGTCCACCCGGCCGTACCCCGTGCCCTGCATCACCCGCCACGCCGCCTCGGCCGTCCTGGTGAGCGCTCCGGCCAGTCGCTGCGGGATGTTCGCCGGGCACACGGGGACGCTGCCCAGGTCTTCCGGGGATCCGCGGTCCCACTTGGCGGCGTGAGTAAGGATCGGCCACGCACCCTCCGGCATGCCGGCGAAGTCGATTTCGGCGATGGCGAGCGTACGGGTGCCGACGAACCCGACGTTGAACTCCCGCCCGGGAACGTACTGCTGTACCAGCACCTCGTCGAACTGCTCGGTCATCGCCGCCGTGCGGGCCCGTAGGCCCCGGCGGTCGGTCACGACGGAGCCCCGGTCGATACCGGCGCTCGCGTCCTCGGCGGCGGGTTTCACGATCGCTGGAAGGGGGAAGTCGTCGTCGATCTTCCCCTGGGCGAGCGTCCAGCGCGGGATGGGGAGCCCTGCGTCGGCGAGCAGCGCGTTGGCGACGGCTTTGCGGCGGCAGGCGGCGAGGGTCCAGAGGCCGCACCCGGTGAAGGGAACGCCGGCGAACTCGAGCGTCCCCACGACGTGCTCCTCCCACTCGCTCTTGCCGTGCACCCCCTCGCACAGGTTGAAGACGAGGTCCGCCGAGCGGCAGATCTGGAGCCAGCGCATGTCGTGCCGGACGCCGAGGCGCCGGACCTCGTGGCCCATCGCGTCGAAGATCACCGCGATTTCGCCGACGGCGTTCATGACGCTGCGGACGTCTTCGGGCGTCCAGTCTTCCGCCCCCGGGTCGTACAGGATGACGACCTTCACGCCGACGCCTCCAGGGCGAACGCGCGGGTCGCCGGGAGTCGCACTGGCTGGCCGGTGAGGCGCCGCCACGCGATGTGCACCACGTCCTGGATGAGCTCGTCGTAAGAGAAGCCGGCGGCCCGCGCCGCCTTGGGGAAGCAGGAGTTCATGGCCGGGTCGGGGATGATTCCGGGGAGCGGGTTGAGCTCCAGCACGTTGGGAACGCCGAAGCGGTCGACGCGGATGTCCACGCGGCACCAATCCCGGCAGCCGAGCACGAAATAGGCGTCGAGGGCCGTGCGCTCGATCTCGCGGTACAGCTCCGGCGCGACGGGTGCGGGGCACTGGAAGATCGCCAGCGGATGCTCCGGCGTGTCCCATACCCACTTCGCCTCGTAGCCGTAGACCGGCGGCGCGCCGGGCGGCAACGCCGCGAAGTCGAAGCCGACGACCGGGAAGCAGGAGGCCTGCGGCCCGTTACCGAGTATCGCCACCGTGAACTCGGGGCCCGGCAGGTAGGTCTCGACGAGCACCGGCTCGGCGTAGCGGTCCAGCAGGCAGAGCACCCGCTCCCGGAGCTGCGCCGGAGTCTCACACAGGTTGTTGACGAAGATGCCCTTCCCCGACCCCTCGCACACCGGCTTGACGAACACCGGATAGGGGAGCGACACGCGCGCCAGGTCCTGCGGCCGTTCGACGCAGACGAACGGCGCCGTCGGCACCCCGCGGTAAGCGAGCAGCTCCTTGGTGCGCGCCTTGTGCAGCGACAGCGCGAGGGTGAGCGGGTCGGAGCCCGTGTAGGGGATGCTGAAGTACTCGCAGATCGCGGGGACCAGGGACTCGCGGTTTTGGCCGTGCAGCCCTTCGGCCATGTTGAAGACGAGATCGGGATGGGCGAGGGCGAGTTTCTGGGGGAAGAATTCGTCGGCTTCGAGCCGGGTCACGCTGCCGAAGAGACCGAGAGCCTCCTCCACAGCCGCGATGGTGGATGGGTCGTCCCACTCGGCGAACGCGTCGCTCGGACCTGGAGGCTCGTCGGTGGTGCTGCGGTCGGGTTTCTCGTTGTATGCGAGACCGATGCGCATGTGGTCTCGGGCACCCTCCTACAAAAAAGGCCGCTCCGTGGTGCGGTCCGTGAATTGAAAACGAGTAGTCGACTAGACAATAAGAAACGGCGGAGCGATGCGCAATAGGGAAATCGGATTTTTTCTGACGTCAGACTTTGTGGTATGCAACGCGCGCGGCGTCGTGGCGATCGTCGGCGACGTACACCTCGAAGTCGCAGAACAGCGCGGGCGCCTCGCGCTGCAGCACGCGGAGACACGCGATCGCCATCCCCCGGATCTCGAGCTCGGCGCCTTCGGAGGTGCGCAACTCGAGCATTGTGCGCCACGCGCGGGCGTTCCCGGAGACGACGATCTTCACCTCGGTCGCGTTCGGCAACACGCTGCGCGCCGCCTCGCGCGCCATTTTGCGGCGATGGACTTTGTCGGCGATCCCGGCGTGACGCTCCATCAGGCCCGCGACCGCCCGCACGTATGCCGCCTGCGCGGCGGCCACCTGCTGCTCCCACTCGGCCTCGAGCGTCGCGTCCCCGACGATCGCCGGCGGCATGACGAAGGCCGCGTGCGATTCGTCCACGTAGCGCTGGGAGATCTGGGAGTAGCCGAAACCGGCGCGGTGCCGGACGAGCTCGTGAGAGCAGGAGCGGGAGATCCCCTCGATCAACAGGACGTAGACGGAGTGCTCCAGGACCGACCCGTGCCCCTGCTTCTTGATGTTCTCCAGGTACTCGGCCGTCGTGCGCTGGGCCGGGTTGTGCTGGCTCATGTAGCAGAGGCGGCCCGCGTACTCGGCCAGCCGCTCGCCGGGGGACGCCTCCCCTCGCCACTCGACCCGGAGGTGCTCGGGCTCGAGGAACTCGGGGCGGGCGAGCAGCGTGACGCGGGGCGCGCGGAAGATTTCCATCAGGTGTGGGGTGTCAGGTGCCGGGTGTCAGGGGTCGCGAGCGAGATCCAGTTTTGGAACGGACCACCCGGCGGTGCGCTCGATCTCGCGCAGGCGGGCGGCGATGTCGTCGGGA
>QHUR01000128.1 GCA_003221995.1 Gemmatimonadota bacterium
TCCTCTTCCTCGTCGGCGCCGGCTCCTCCATCATCGGCGCTGGCTGCGGGGAGGGAGCGGAAGGAGGTGGATACATCGGCTCCATCATGCCGGGGCCGGTCCAGCTGCTCTCCGAGAAATCGTTTGGCTCGAGCATCAGATCTCTCCTTCGCTGGTAGTGCGTGGGCGTGGCCTATAGCTTATCCGGCGAGCCTGTCCCCGCAAGTGACGTCGCAAGAGGCCCCACCGCACGGCGTTGCGGCGCGCCGTGCGCCATCCGCACGGTCTGCGCGGCGGGTCCCGGCCTCGTCGCCCTGCGGCGAGCGGCGTGCTGGCGCTGCAGCGGCTCCGGGGTACCAATCTACGGCGCCAGCGTTCACGTCCCTCCAAAAAGGGGACAAGTTAGCTTGACAATGAGACTTACGAACGCTTACCTTCGCGCCGCTATGATCGCCCGTACCCTGGTCGCGGGGCTCGCCCTCACGGTTCCGCCGATGCTCCACGCCCAAAATGTGGCTGAAGTCCAGGTGGCTCCTCCGTCGGTGACGATCAAGGTGGGCGAGCGCACCGGGCTACTCGCGACCGCGTTCGATCGCATCGGCAACGTCATCCCCACGGTGCGGGTCATCTGGTCGTCGAACAACGTCCAGGTCGCGCGGGTCGACAACGACGGCACCGTCTCGGGTATGGCGGGCGGGGTCGCGATCATCGAGGCGCGCGTAGGCGCGCGCAAGGGTCAGGCCGCGGTCCAGGTGATCGGCGCGGCCCCCGCAGCGGCGCAACCGCCCCAGGGAGGGCAGGCGGGAGCCGGTCGCCCGACCGGGGGGGGCGCGCAGCCGGCGATCGAACCGTTGGCCGGCCAGCCCCCCGGAAGCGGCCTCGCCTCCGTCCTGCGGATCGAGCCGCCGACGATCTATCTGTTGCCGTCCGAGAACACCCGCGCTTTCCCGCGCGCCCTCAAAGAGGACGGATCCCCGGCGGCGCCTCTGCCCGTCACGTGGAAGTCACTGCGAGAGGACATCGCGAGCATCGACGCGAACGGCGTCGTCGTCGCGCTGGCGTCGGGCCAGGGGACGGTACAGGTCACCGCGCCGGGCGGGCTCACCGCCACGGCGCCGGTCGTGGTGCAGCAGACGGAAGTCGCCATCCTGGAGCAGAGCCCGATCGCGCTGTCGCCGGGGGATGTCGACACGCTCCACGTCGTGGTTCCGGCACAAGGCAACCGCCGCGTCAGCCCGCTGAGCGTCCAGTGGTCCTCGGGCGACGCCACCGTGGCGCGCGTGAGCCTGACGGGCGTCGTGGCGGCGGTCGCGCCCGGACGGACGATGGTGACGGTCTCGGGGCTGCTCCAGACGAAGGTGGCGGACCTCGTGGTGCATCGGGTCGTGGACGCGCTGGCCGTGTTCCCGAGCGCGAAGTCCGAGGTGCCGTTGCCGATTCAGGGGACCGTCAAGTATCAGGTGCAGGCGATCGCGGCCGACAAGACTCCCGTCCCCGAGGCGCCGCTGCGCTGGAGCGTGGCGGACACGTCCCTGGCGGGCTTCGACCCCGCGACGGCGACGCTGACGGGCAAGCGGGCCGGGAAGACGACGCTGACCGTCAGGGGACCGGGGCAGGGGCTCGCCGTCACGTGGACCGTTCGCGTGATCGCCGCGAATCTGAAGCTGTCGGCGAGTCGGCTCGGCCTGGCCTTGAACCGCCGCTATCCCGTCAAGGCGAACTTCGCGGACGAGGCAGGCGCGGTGATCGGCCCGGCGACGGGCGTCACCTGGACGAGCGACAACCCCCAGGTGGCGGGCGTCGGTGACGACGGCACGGTGTCCGCCGTGGGCTACGGCCACGCCCGCATTACGGCGACGGCCCCGGGAGGCCGCCGCGCCACGGTGGACGTGTACGTGCAGGGCGAGCTCGTGCTCGCGAGCTCGCGCTCCGGCCGGTTCCAGCTGTACTCCGTGGAGCGATCGAATCTGGCGCAGCTGCGTAAAGTGGCGGACGACACCGGGGCGGCCACGGAGCCGGCGTTCTCCCCCGACGGGTCTCGCCTCGCCTATGTCGCGACGCGCGACGGTCAGGCGCAGATCTGGGTGATGGATGCGGACGGCTCGAGCCCGGCGCGGCTCACCAATGCTCCGGGTCCGCACGGGGGCCCCGTGTTCACGGCGGACGGCCAGGGCGTGGTGTACCACGCCCTGCGCACCGGGCACCAGCAGATCTTCGCGCAGTCCGTCACGGGGTCTGACGCGATCCAGCTCACCCAGGAGCCGAACAGCAACTCCGACCCCACCGTGTCTCCGGATGGCGAGACGATCGCTTTCGTCTCGAACCGCGAGGGCAACAGCGACATCTGGCTGATGTCGAAGGACGGCTCGAACCAGCGGGCCCTCACGCACACGCCGCAGATGCGGGAGAGCGCGCCTGCCTTCCTGCGGGACGGATCGCTCGCCTATCTAGTGGAACAGAAGCAGGGCGGCCGCACGCTCACCCAGGTGGCGCGCGCGGATCTCGCGACCGGCCGGGTGACGCCGCTCACGGGGACCGACCTCGCGATCACGGATTTCGCAGTCACGCCGGGTGGCGACCTGCTGGCTCTGGTCGTGACGGTAGGAAAGGGGATTTACCGGATCTACGTGGTGCCGGTCGGCTCAGGGGCGCCGGTGCCGCTCCCGACGACCGGCGCCGAGCTGATGGTGACCCCGACGTTCCTGCCCTAGGCCGCCGATGCGCGCCTGGGTGATCCGCGCCACCGGCAGTCTCGACCGCATCGAGCTCACCGACCTTCCCCCGGCCGCCGCGACCCCGGGCCCGGGCGACGTGCGGGTCGGCATCCGCGCCGCCGCGCTCAATCACCTCGACCTCCACGTCGTACAGGGCCTGCCGCTCGAATATCGGTTTCCGCACATCTTGGGGGCGGACGGCGCCGGGGTGGTGGAGGCGGTCGGCCGGGACGTCGCCGCCCTGCGGCCGGGCGACCGGGTGATGCTCAACCCGGGGATCGCCGATTACAGCTGCGAGTACTGCCGCGCGGGCGAGCATTCGCTGTGCCTCAACTACCGGCTGCTGGGCGAGCACGTTCCCGGCACCCTCACGGAGTCGGTCGTGGTTCCCGCGCAGAACGTCGCCGTGATCCCCACGCTCGTGCCGCCGCTCGGCTGGGCGGAGGCCGCGGCGTTCTCCCTGGTGACGCTCACCGCCTGGCGCATGCTCGTCACGCGGGCACAGGTGCGCGCGGGGGAGACGGTCCTCATTTGGGGAATCGGGGGCGGCGTGGCGCTCGCCGCGCTGCGGATCGCGAAGCTCCGTGGGGCGAAGGTGATCGTCACGAGCTCGAGCGACGCCAAGTTGCAAGCGGCGAAACGCCTCGGCGCCGACGTCACGCTGAACCACACGACTCAGAAGATCTCGCAGGAGGTGCGCGCGCTCACCAACAAGCGGGGTGCGGACGTCGTGGTCGACAGCGTGGGGGAGGCGACCTGGGACGAATCGCTGCGCGCGCTGGCGCGCGGCGGCCGGGTCGTCTCCTGCGGCGCGACGACGGGTCCCAAGGTCGGCATCGACCTGCGGCGCCTGTTCTGGTATCAGTGGTCGATCCTGGGCTCGACCATGGGGAACGACGCCGAGTACCGGGAGATCGTGCGCCGGCTCGGCACGGGCGAGCTGCGGCCCCTCGTGGACCGCGTGTATCCGTTCGGCGAGGCGCGGGCGGCGTTCGAGCGGCTGGCGCGGGGGGAGCAGTTGGGGAAAATCGTGATTCAGGTGGCTGAGTGAGGAGTGGTGCCCTGAGGCGGTGGGTGATCGCCCCACCTGCTCGTTCCCAGGCTGAAGCCTGGGCTCGGCCAACACTGTGCTAAAGCACATTCGCGGCGAATGTCCTTCAGGACAGTGTCCGCCGAGCCCAGCCTTTAGGCTGGGAACACGTCGGAACGTGTCGTCATTCCCCCCGCCTGCGAACCCCGTCTTCTACGCCCTCTCCCGGGTGGTGCTCCGCCTGTCCGTTGATGTACCGAATCACTTCGGCGAGCTGCTTCGGCCCCACCGTTGTCGCCGAGTATTCCGGCGCCCATCGTAATCCCAGCACATTTCCGGGGAGACGACTCGCAGCGTAGCTGCTCCCGCCTTTGAAGAACTGGACGAGACGCGGCAGGTCGATTACAACGTGGGGGCCCCCGATCAACCGGTCGTCAACAGCCTGCCGTAACTGCCGCGCCCATCCCCAGTTAGCAGCCATTTTCGCGTTGCCTTTCCCGTTGTAAGTGATTATTTTTTGGTAACTTAGGCAGCCTCCACGGGCCTTGCCGACACCTCATACCCGACACCTGGGACCTCGCATTTCATGACCGCTCCCAACGCCCGCGAACGCATCCTGCCGCGCCTCATCGAAGACGAGCTGAAGGAGTCGTTCCTCGACTATTCGATGAGCGTCATCGTGCAGCGCGCGCTGCCCGATGTGCGCGACGGGTTGAAGCCCGTGCACCGCCGCATCCTGTACGCGATGCATGAGCTCGGGCTCGTTCCCGGCCGGCCCTACAAGAAGAGCGCGACGGTGGTGGGCGACGTGCTGGGCAAGTACCACCCGCACGGCGACGTGGCGTTGTACGACTCGCTGGTGCGCATGGTGCAGGAGTTTTCACTGCGTTACCCGCTGGTCGACGGGCAGGGGAACTTCGGCTCGGTCGACGGGGACTCGGCGGCAGCGTACCGCTACACCGAGGCCCGCCTCACCCGCATCGCGATGGCGATGCTTGAGGACATCGACAAGAGCACCGTCGATTTCGTCCCCAACTTCGACGACCGGCTGCAGGAGCCGACGGTCCTACCGTCCAGGCTTCCCAACCTCATCGTCAACGGCGCCGCGGGGATCGCGGTCGGGATGGCGACCAACATCCCGCCGCACAACCTCGGCGAGACGGTCGAGGCCATCAAGCACCTGGTCGACCAGCCCGACGCTTCGCTGAAGGAGCTGCGGCGGTTCATCAAGGGCCCCGATTTCCCGACGGGCGGGATCATCTACGGCCGCGATGGGATCAAGGAATGCTACGAGAAGGGGCGCGGCCGCATCGTCCTCAGGGCTCGGGCGATCGTCGAGGAGAAAGAGTCCACCGGCAAGCAGCAGATCGTGGTAACGGAGTTCCCCTACCAGGTGAGCCCGGAGCGCGTGCATGAGCAGATTCGCGACCAGTCGCTGGCCAAGAAGCTCGAGGGGATCTCAGACGTCCGCAACGAGTCCGACAAAGAAGGCATTCGGTTCGTCATCGAGCTAAAGCGGGACGTCGTGCCGCTCGTGGTCCTGAATCAGCTGTATCAGCACACCCAGATGCAGGTGACCTTCGGCGCCATCATGCTGGCGCTCGTGGACGGCGGGCCGAAGGAGATGAACCTGAAGGAGCTACTGCAGCACTTCATCGAGCACCGGCACACCGTCATCACGCGCCGCACCCAGTTCGAGCTGCAGCGCGCCCAGGATCGCGAGCACATCCTCGAGGGCCTGAAGATCGCCGTCGACCACATCGACGAGGTGATCCGGATCATCAAGAAGTCGAAGGACACGCCCGCCGCGGACGCGGCGTTAC
>QHUR01000024.1:0-19040 GCA_003221995.1 Gemmatimonadota bacterium
CGGATCTGGTCGCCCGGCACGACGGGCCGGCGGAACTTCACGTTGTCGAGGGACATGAAGTACATCACCTTGTCCTCGACGTTCTGGCCCTCGAAGTGGCTCATCAGGAGCATCCCGCCCACCTGGGCCATCGCTTCGATGATCAGCATCCCCGGCATGATCGGATGCCCCGGGAAGTGTCCCTGAAAGAACGGCTCGTTGATCGTGACGTTCTTGATGCCCACGATGCGCTTGTTCCCCTCGATCTCGACGATGCGGTCCACGAGCAGGAAGGGATAGCGGTGGGGCAACCAATCCATGATGCGGCCGATGTCCATTGTCGGAGCCCCCAAGCGCTGCGCGGCGCGGGACAGGGCGCGTGCCATGGCAATATTGCCGCCGTGGCTCGGCCGGGTGGCGATCACGTGGGCGCGGATACGGGCACCGGTGAGGGCAAGGTCCCCCACAATGTCCGCGGCCTTGTGGCGCACGAATTCGTCGGGCCAGCGCAGCTGGCCGCCGTTCGCGAGGCCGTGCTCGTCCAGGACGATCGCGTTCGCGCCCGACGCGCCCTTGATCAGCCCCTTCGCCTTGAGCGCCGCGACCTCGTGCGTGAACCCGAAGGTACGGGCGGGCGCGAGCTCCCGCGCAAACGCCTCGGGCGTGACCTCGTAGGTCCCCACCTGCCGCCCGATGAGCGGGTGGGGCCATTCGATCGTGACGGTGAGACGGAACGCGTTGGCGGGGGCGACCACGTAGCTCGCATCGCCCTCAGTGACCGTGAAGGGCGCCGACACGGCGAGCACGACCGGCTCGCCGCCGACGTCACCGGGGTCGGCGCGCGCCAGCGCATCGTAGTACGGCTGCACGCTCCCGTCGAGGATCGGCAGCTCCGGTCCCGAAAGCTCAATGGTGAGGTCGTCGATCTCGTGCGCCGCCACGGCCGCGAGCAAGTGCTCGATCGTATGGATCGTCGCCTCGCCCCGGCCGATCGCGGTGCGCCGCTCGACCGCCTGCACCTCGGTGAGCCGCGCCCGCACCTCGGGCCGCCCCGGCAGGTCGGTGCGGCGGAACACGACCCCCTGACCGGCGGGCGCCGGCAGGAACGTCGCTTCGGCCGCAGCGCCGGTGTGCAGTCCCGTGCCCCGCACGGAGGCCGTCTTGCGGATGGAGCGCCTAGGGTTGGGACTCATGGGCAGCGCGCACCAGGGCCTCGAGCTCGTTCACGACCTTCGCCAGGCGATACAACGCCGCCTGCGCACGGAAGTACTCGCGGTGGTCGCGCGCCGGGAAACCCGTGACCGTCGCGCCGGCCGGGATGTTGCCAATCACGCCGCCCTGCACCGTCACCCGCGCGCCGCGACCGATGCTCACGTGATCGGCGATCCCGGCCTGACCGGCGAGGAACACATCGTCCCCCACGTGCGTGCTCCCGGCGATCCCGACGCAGGCGGCAATGAGGCACCGCGCCCCGATGCGGACGTTGTGCCCCACCTGGACCAGGTTGTCGATTTTCGTTCCCGGGCCCACCACCGTGTCGTCCACGCTGCCACGGTCGATCGTGGTGTTCGCCCCGATCTCCACGTCGTCCCCGATGATGCAGCGGCCGACCTGCGGGATCTTGCGCGGCAACTCGGCGTTCTCGCCCGGGACGTACCCGAACCCGTCCGACCCCAGCCGCGCCCCGGCGTGGACGATGACCCGGTGACCGATGCGCGTCCCACTGTAGCACACGACGTGCGGGTAGAGCAGCACCTCGTCGCCGAGCTGCACGCCGTCCCCCAACACCGCGCCCGCCCCCACACGGGCGCTTTTCCCCAGCCGCACGCCGCGTCCCAGCACCACGTGCGGCGCGATCGCGACCGGTTCCTCCCACGTCGTGCCGCGGCCGATCACCGCCGTCGGGTGGATGCCCGGCTGCCACACCGGCTCCGGGTAGAGCAGGGGAATGACGGCAAGCAGGGCCACATGCGGATCGCGCACCACGACCCGGCACCGGGGCCCCGCCGGCTCCGCGGCGAACTCCGGCTTGCAGAGCACGATCGCGGCCCTAGTCTGTTGAAAGTACGGGAGATAGCGGCGGCTGGCAAGAAAAGAGAGGTCTCCCGGCCCGGCGCGCTCTAGCGGCGCGATGCTCGACGCCGTGGTCTCCGCGGGCCCCACCAGCTGGCCGCCCGTCAAGGCGGCGATCTCCCCCGCGGAGATGCTGCGCGGACCCTCGCCTTCCCCCTCCCCCCCCGCGTGCACCGGCGGGACCGCTAAGGATTCTGCCGCAGGCGCTGCACGACCTTGCTCGTCAGGTCGAGCGCCGGATCCGCCGCCACGATGTTCGAGCCGGGCGCGTCCGCGTCGAAGATCAGCGCGTAGTTCCCTTCGGCCCGGAGCCCCTGCACCACCGAGTTGACGCGCTGCTGGATGGGCGCGAGCAGCTCCCGCTCCCGCTGAGCGGCCCGGTCCTGCAGCTCGTTGGAGCGCTGCTCCACGCGCTGTTGTAGGGACTGCAGCTCCTTCTGCTTCGCCTGCTTCGCGGTGGGCGAGAGCGCGATCGACCGCTGGTCGAACGCCTGGACGGCCGAGTCGAGTTGCTGCTGCAGCTTCTGCACCTCGTCGCGGAAGCCCTGCACTTCCTTATTGAACGTGGATTCCGCGCTGGCGTAGCCGGGCGTACTCTGGAGGATCTCTCGCGACTTGACGAAGGCGATGCGGAATTGGGGCCCAGGGGAGGGCGCCTGCGCCGCCGCCCCCGTACCAGTCCCGAGCGCCAGCGTCACCCACACGACGGTCACTGCACGATTCATAAACGCATCTCCGGGGAGTGTCATGGTTCCAGTCTCACCGGCCGCCGCCGGCGGGGTCGATCAGAAGATGTTGCCGAGTTTGAAGTGGAGCTTCCAGCCAGGCTTGGGCCGACCGGCGATGTCGGTGCGGTCGAACCCGTAGGCCCAGTCAATCCCGATGGGGCCGAGCGGTGAGATCAGGCTTACGCCGATGCCGGCGCCGCGAAACAGGCGCGTCGGGTCGAACTGGCCCGCGCGGGCCCACACGTTGCCCGCATCGAAGAACGTGCTGAGGTAGAACATCTGCGACAGCCGCAGCCCGATCTCACCCGTCATCAGGAGGTACGCCTTGCCGAACGCGCTCGCGCTCGCCTGCCCCGAGCTGGCGTTCGGGTCGAAGCCGTTGGGGGTGACCGAGAACTCGTCGTAGCCGCGCAACGGTATGCCGTACTGCGTGCCACCCATCGTGAACAGTTGGTCGAAGAAAGGGGCATTCCCGAACACGAAGCCCGAGCGCGTGGTGAAGCCCATCACGAACTTGAGGGGGCTCGACCCGGGGCGGTCCCCCCCCACCTGGCCCAGGGGTGCGTACCAGCGGCCCTCGAGGTCGATCCGCTGGAAATCCCCCGTGCCGCCCAGGATCCCGCCGCTCTGCGAGATCCCGATCTGGTGCATCGTCCCGGCGGTCGGGAACGGCAGGTCGATCCGCGTGTCGCGCAGGATCTGCAGACCGAGCGTGGAGCGCACGCAATCGTTGCAGCTGAGGCTAGCGACGCTCTGGCTGCCGCCCGAGAACGTCTGGTGGTCGATCGCGTACGAGGTGAACAGCCGCGTGTAGCGGTCGCGGAACACGGGGAAGCCGAGCTGCAGGTTTCCGCCCTGCCGCCGCACCTGCCCGAGGTCCGCGATCGTGTAGCGCAGCCGCGTGTTGTGCACGCCGAGCGTCCCCGAGATGCGGGACTCGCGGATCGCCGGGTCGCTGTAGGAGAGGTCGAAGTCGTTGATGTTCTTGCCGAACTGCCACTGGAACCGGCCGCGCTTCCCCTGCCCGAACAGGTTCGGCTCGTCCAAGCCGAGGAAGCCGCCCAGCCCGGTGCCCTGTCCTACCGAGGCCCCGAAGTTGATGTTGCCCGTGCTCTTCTCCGTCACCCGGAAGATCACGTCGATGTCGCCCTGGTCGTTGGCCGGATGGGTGTCGGGGAACGGCAGCGGCTGCTGGAAGAACCCCAGGTTCGAGATGTTCTGGTAGGAGCGGATGAGCGCCGCCTGCCGGAACACGTCCCCCGGAATCAGCTCGATGGCCTCGCGGATCACGCGCTCGTGCGTCACGTTGTTGCCGGCGATCTCGACCTTGTTCACGATGGCCGGTTGGCCCTCGGTGATCGCCCACCGCAGGTCGACCACCGGCCGGCCGTCGGGCCCCGTCCGCCGGATCACGTCCGAGCTGACGTGCATGTAGATGTAGCCGTTGTTGAAATACACGGTCTGCAGCCTCTGCGTCGCGTCGTTCCACTTCTCCTGGTTGAAGTACGCGGGCCCGCGCCGCACGCCCCCCAGGCCGAGCACGCCCGTCCGGGTCTCGCCGGTGAAGGGATACAGCGTCCCGAGCTCGTCGGTCGAGAAGCGGCGATTGCCCACAATTTCGAAGGTGCCGACGCGGTAAGGCTCGCCCTCGCTGACGCGCGCCACCAGCGTAGCCTTCCCGGTCGCCTCGTCCACGACGAGGGTGTCGCCGAGCGCCTGGAAGTCGACGTAGCCCCGCTGGCCATAGAACTTGGGCAGCCGCTCCTGGAGGTCGGTGTGCAGCTTCTCGTCGTCGTACTCGCCCGAGCGGAACCACCAGAAGCCCTCGGGCCTGGTCTTCATCTGAGCGACGATCTCCTGGTCCGTGAAGTGGGTGTTCCCCTCGATCTCGAGGCGGGCGATCGCGACGCGGCGTCCCTCCTGGATGTCGAAGATCACGCGGACGCGAGCGGAGTCGGCCTCGTACACGTGCAGGGCGCGCACGTTCGCCTGCGCGTAGCCCTGGGCGCGGTACAGCGAGTCGATGCGGCCGCGCGAGCGTGCCTCCGTCGCCGGGTCGAACGGCCGCCCCTCCGCCAGCTGGACCTTGTCCTTCACCGCCCGCTCGCTCAGGCGGGTCACCCCGCGCACGGCCCATTTCACGAGCAGCGGCCGCTCGCGCACGCGGACGATCAGCAGCTGGCGGCCGCCCACGGTGTCCTGCGCCACCTGCACGTCGGCGTACTGGCCGGTCGCGTACAGGGCTCTGATGGCGCGCTGGATGTCGCGGTAGCTCAGCGGTCGGCCGGGGGCGAGGCCGCTGGCGTCGAGCAGCTGGCGGCGCTCGACGCGGCGCAGTCCCTCCACCACGATGGAGTCGGCGGCCGGAGCGCCGGGCTCGCCCTGCGCGCGGGCCGGGCGCGGGGAGAGCACGACGGAACCAAAAATGACGAGGAGTGGAAGCCGGCGGGTCACGCCTTCGAGCCGGAGAGCGCGCGGAACCCCAGGCGTTCCTTGTCGGGTGCCACGTCCACCTCGACCTCGTCGCCCCGCGCGAACTCCCCGACGAGGATCTTCTCCGAGAGCGGATCCTCGACGTACTTCTGGATGGCGCGCTTCAACGGGCGCGCGCCGAAGTGCTCGTCGTAGCCGCGATCCACGAGGAAGTCGGTGGCCGCCGGCGTGAGCTTGAGCGTGAGCTCCTCGTCGCCCAGCCGTTTCTGGACGTCGGTGAGGAGGATGCCGACGACCTGGCCGATATGCTCGCGCGTGAGCGGATGGAACACGATCACGTCGTCCAACCGGTTCAGGAACTCGGGGTTGAACGTCTTGTTGATCTCGTCCCTCACCTTCTCGGCCAGCCGCTCGAAGGTCGCCTTCGAGTCGGGCTGCGCGAACCCGAGCGTCTTGCCCTTGATCATGTCGCGGGCGCCGACGTTCGACGTCATGATCACGACCGTGTTCTTGAAGTCGATCACCCGCCCGTAGTTGTCCGTGAGATGCCCTTCGTCGAGCACCTGCAGCAGGATGTTGAACACGTCGGGGTGGGCCTTCTCGATCTCGTCGAGCAGCACCACGGAGTAGGGCTTGCGGCGTACGGCCTTCGTGAGCGTGCCCGAGTCCTCGTAGCCCACGTACCCCGGCGGCGCCCCGATCAGGCGACTGACGGAGAACTTCTCCATGTACTCCGACATGTCGACCCGGATGAGGGCGTTCGTGTCGGCGAACAGGAACCGCGCCAGCGCGCGCGCCAGCTCGGTCTTCCCCACTCCCGTGGGCCCGCTGAAGACGAAGGAGCCGATCGGGCGCTTGGGATCCTTGAGTCCGGCGCGGCTGCGCCGGATGGCGCGCGAGATCACCGCGATCGCCTCGTCCTGGCCCACCACGGTCTTGTGCATCTCGTCTTCCATGCGGAGCAGGCGGGCCGTCTCCGCCTCCTGGAGCCGCGTCACCGGGATCCCCGTCCACCGCGACACGATGAACGCCACGCCTTCCTCGTTGATCGTGGGCCGGTGCGTGGCACGCTCCTTCTCCCACTGCTCCTGCAGCCGCCGGATCTCGCTCTGGAGCTCGCGCTCCTGATCGCGCAGCGCCGCGGCGCGCTCGAAATTCTGGTCGCGCACCGCGCCTTCCTTCTCCTGATTGACCTTCTCGAGCTTCACCTTGAGGGCCGCCACCTCGGGCGGCGGCACCTGCGCGGCGAGCCGCGCCCGCGCTCCGGCCTCGTCAATCACGTCGATCGCCTTGTCCGGCAGGAATCGGTCCGTGATGTAGCGCTCCGAGAGCCGCGCCGCCTCCTCGAGCGTGTCGTCGGGAATGACGATCCGATGGTGCTCCTCGTAGCGCTTGCGCAGCCCCTTGAGAATTTCGATCGTCTCGTCCACGGTCGGCGGGTCGACGATCACTGTTTGGAAGCGCCGCTCCAGCGCCCCGTCCTTCTCGATGTACTTGCGGTACTCGTTGAGGGTCGACGCCCCGACGCACTGCAGCTCGCCGCGAGCCAGCGCTGGCTTCAGCATGTTGGAGGCGTCCACCGCCCCCTCCGCCGCGCCCGCGCCCACCAGCGTGTGCAGCTCGTCGATGAAGAGAATGATGTTCTTGTTCTGCGCGATCTCGTTGATGATCGCCTTGAGCCGCTCCTCGAACTGACCGCGGTACTTCGTGCCAGCGATCACCGCCGCCATGTCGAGCGACAAGACGCGGTGATCCTTGAGCGCATCCGGGCACTGGCCGCTCGCGATGAGCTGCGCCAACCCCTCCACGATGGCGGTCTTCCCCACGCCGGGCTCGCCGATCAGCACCGGGTTGTTCTTCTTGCGCCGGGAGAGAATCTCCATCACGCGCTCGATCTCCTTCTGCCGGCCGATCGTGGGATCGAGCTGGCCCTCCGCGGCGAGCTGCGTCAGATCGCGGCAGAAGTGGTCGAGGGCGGGCGTCTTGGATTTCTTCTCGCTCTTCGGCGCGGAGGGCTGGGGGCCGGAGCCGCCGGGCGCCGAGGCCGAGGGCATCTCGCTGCCGAGCAGCCGCAGCGTCTCAGCACGCGCCTGCTCGAGGTTCACGCCCGCGTCGGTCAGCACCTGCGCCGCGATCCCCTTCTCCTCGCGCAACAGCCCGAGCAACAGGTGCTCCGTGCCAACGTAGGAGTGGTTCAATTCACGCGCCTCGCTCATGGCGAGCTCGAGCACCTTCTTGGCGCGCGACGTGTAGGGCAGGTCCGGGCCGGCGGCGGCGGCCGCCTTCCCCTTCTTCACCGTCTCTTCGATCTTCTGCTGAATCTCCTCGAGGTCGACGTTCAGGTTGGTGAGCACCGCCGCCGCGACACCCTCTCCCTCACGGATCAGCCCCAGCAGGATGTGCTCGGTGCCGACGTACTCGTGGTGCAGCCGCGCGGCTTCTTCCCGCGCCATCTGCAGCACCTTGCGTACCCGATCCGTGAAGTTGTACCCGTTCATCGCGACTCGATCGCCCTCACGCGGCTTCGGTGTCCAGCACGCGCCGCACATACGCGGCGCGCACCGTCGGCAGCTCCGGATCCCCGGTCGGGCGACCCTCGAGCGCCGCCAGGTGCGCGGGCTGGGTGAAGATCAGCAGCTTGTTGAGCGTATATACACTCAGGCCCGGAATGAGATTCAGCCCGACCCCCAGCCGTACGCCGCTCAACAGGTTCATCGTCTCTTCGAAGCTGAGGCTGCGCGCGTAGCGCAGCAAGCCGTAGGCCCGCCACACCTTGTCGGCTACCGTCAGCTCGGCCGTCTTCAGCAGCACCTCGCGCGCCTGCTCCTCGTACTCGACCACCTGGCGCACGATCTTCCCAAGGTGATCGAGGAGCTCCACTTCCGACTTGCCGAGCGTCGTCTGGTTAGATAACTGAAAGAAGTTCCCGACGACATCCGACCCCTCCCCGTAGAGCCCCCGGGAAGTCAGCCCCACCTGCGTGAGTCCTTGGAGTACTTTCTGGATCTCACGGGTCAAGACCAAGCCGGGCAAGTGGATAAGCACGCTCGCCCGGAGCCCGGTGCCGACATTGGTGGGGCAAGACGTAAGATAGCCAAATTCGCCGTGGAACGCGAACGGGAGCAACCGACCGAGCTCCGCATCTATCGCTTCCACTTCGGCATACGCCTCCTCGAGGGCGAAGCCCGAGCGCATCCCGTGGAGCCGCAGGTGATCCTCCTCATTCACCATGACCCCCACCGACGCCCCCACGACCAGGGCCGCCCCGGGACGCGGTCGCGACTCGCGATCGAGCCCCGCCAGCTCCTTGGAGACGAGGTGCCGCTCGTGCAGCAGCTGGCGGTCCGGCCGCTCCATCTGGTCCAGCCGGAAGGTCACGGCGCCGCGCAGCCGCTCTCCGGCCGCGGCGGCCTCCTCCACCCGCGTGAGGATGGCCGTGCGGTCGTTGTCCCGGGCCCGCTGGCCGAAGACGTAGCCCTGCAGGTTGCGAGCCAGGCGGATGCGGGTGGACAACACGATGCTCGATTTCGGGCCCGAGGCGTCGAGCCAGTGCATCCCCCCGTCGGGCAGGAGGGCCAGGTCGATCATTCCAGCACCCGAATGCGATCCCGCAACTCGGCCGCCAGCTCGAAGTTCTCGTTCTCCACGGCCTTGCGGAGCTGCTCCCGCAGGTCCAGCAGCTGGCGTTGCGGGTCGCTGTCGTGCTCGCCGGGGGTGACGTAGCGCTCGCCCACGTGCTGACTCGAGCCGTGGAGGCGACGCAGCAGGTCGCGCAAGTGTGTGGCGAACGCTTCGTAGCATTGCGCGCACCCCAGCCGGCCCGCCTCGCGGAAGTCGCGCAGCGTGCCGCCGCACGCGGCGCAGCGCAGCCCGTCGGCAGGGCTCGGCAGCATACTGGGCGCGCCCTTCCCCATCGCCGTGATGAAGCCCCCGAGGGGAGACTTGAGCACGGTCACACCGGTCTCCACGCCTTTTTCCTGGGCGCAGCGCTCGCACAGATGGAGCGTCACCTTCGAATCGTGCTCCACCTGCGTGAGGTTGATGACGGCGTCCCGTTCCTTACAGTTGTCACACAGCATCAGGGTATCGCGTCCACCGAGCTCACCACCGCGAGCCGGCCGTCGTCCAGCAGGAGGATACGGTCGGCCCGCCCGGCGAGCTGCCGGTTGTGCGTGACGACGACCACCGCCGTCTCGTACTCGCGCGCCAGGCGGAAGAACACCTCGTGCAGCCGGTCGCTGTTCGCGTGATCCAGGTTGCCGGATGGCTCGTCGGCGAGCACCAGGCTGGGATCGTGTACCAGGGCCCGCGCCACCGCGCATCGCTGCTGCTCGCCACCTGACAACTCCGCCGGGCGGTGCGACATCCGCCCCGCCAAGCCGACCTGCGACAGCATCTCCTCGGCGCGCGAGCGCGCCTGCCGCGGCGCCATCCCCCCGATCAAGAGGGGCATCATCACGTTCTCGAACGCGGTGAATTCCCGCAAGAGATGATGGAACTGAAAGACAAACCCCAACTTACGGTTCCGGAGCTCGGCCTGGCCCAGCTCGTCGAGGTCGGCGTAGCGGGAGCCGTCCAGCCACACATCGCCGCCCGTGGGCCCATCGAGCGCCCCGAGCAGGTGCAGCAGCGTGCTCTTCCCCGCCCCGGACGCGCCCACGATCGCCACGAATTCCCCGCGATGCACCTCCACATCCACGCCGCGGAGCACCTCCAGCGGCTGCCCGTCGCCGCTCACGTAGACCTTGCGGATCCCCCGGGCCTCGAGCAGGGCGCTCATTCGTAGCGGATCGCCGCCACCGGCTCGAGGCGCGCTGCCTGAACTGATGGATACAGCGGCGCGAAGGTAGCGACCGTGAGGCTCGCGGCGATCACCGCGAATACGTCCACGAGTTGCGTGCGCACGGGCAGGTGGTCGATGAAGTAGATCGACGGATCGATGTGTATCCACTGGCCCTGGTTCACCATCCCGCCCAGCACCAGCCCGAGCAGCACGCCGAGCCCGGTGCCGGTGAGCCCGATCAGGATCCCCTGGGCCAGGAAGATCCGCCGGATCGACGTGCGGCGCAGGCCCATCGCGAGGAGGATGCCGATCTCCCGCGTCTTGTCGCGCACGAGCATCGTGAGGGTACCAACCACGTTGAACGCCGCCACGACGCAGATGAGGAACACCACGACCGCCATGGCGAGTTTCTCGAGCTTCAGGGCCGAGAAGAGCGAGGCGTTCTGGGACTGCCAGTCGAGCGCCCGGTAGGGATAGCCGAGCTCCGTCTCGAGCCGCAGGCCGAACGCGCGAGCCTGCCAGGGGTCGCTCAGTCGCACCTCGAGCCCGGTGACCGCCTTGTCCAAATCGGCGAACCGCTGGGCGACGCGGCGGTCCATCGCGACGTAGCCGTTGTCGTACTCGTACATCCCCGTATCGAACAGACCCGTGACCTCGAAGCGGTGGTAGCGTGGGATGAAGGCGCCCAGGCTCGGGTTGAAGCGCGAACCCGCCGCCGCCACGAGCGTGACGACGTCCCCCGGGTAGGCCGACAACTTGCTCGCGAGCCGCGTGCCGAGCGCGAGGCCGCCCTCCACCCCCACCCGGGTGGTGTGGAACCGCAGGTCGCCCTTCGTGAAATGGCGGGCCAGACTGGTGACGGCGCGGGCGCCGGTGTCGGCCTCGACGCCGAGCACGAACACGCCCTCGGCGTAGTCGTGGCCCGCGGAGACCAGGCCTTGCGTGAGCACGAACGGCGCCGCTGCCTCGACGCCCGGCGTGCGCCGCACCTGAGCGAGCACGCGCTCCCAGTCGTCGAGCCGCAGCCCCTCCCCGTAGGTGAGCACCCGCAGGTGCGGGCTCGCGATGAGGATCTTTTCCCGCAGGTCCGACTGTAGCCCGTTCATCACGCCCAGCACGAGCACCAGCGCGGTGACGCCCACCGTCACCCCGCCGACCGCGATCACCGTGATCAAGGACAGCAGCCGGGACGAGCGGCGGCTGCGCAGGTAGCGCAGTGCCACGCGCAGCTCCAGGGGGGACGGCCGGTTGTACGCGACGACCCCGAGCGCCGCCAGTACGGCGAGGGCGAGCAGCGCGAGCAGCGGCGACCCCGGGGCGGTCATTCGGGTGGGGGGCGGAGCATCGGAAACAGAATGACATCGCGGATGTTCGCCTGGTCGGCGAGCACCATGAGCAGGCGGTCCACCCCCAGGCCCACGCCGCCCGCCGGCGGCATACCGTATTCCAGAGCCCGGAGGAAATCCTCGTCGACCTGCTGCGCCTCCTCGTCACCGGCGGCGCGCAGCCGCGCCTGCGCCTCGAAGCGACGCCGCTGCTCGTCCGGGTCGTTCAGCTCGCTGAAGGCGTTCGCCATCTCCCGGCCCTGGATGAACAGCTCCCAGCGCTCGGCCTTCGCTGGGTCTCCCCGCCGAGCCTTTGCGAGGGGCGACAGCGCGATCGGATAATCGAGCACGAACGTCGGCTGCACGAGCGTCGGCTCGGCGTAGGTCTTGAACACCTCATCGATCAGCTTCGGTCCCGCCAGGGTCGCCGCTTCCGCCACGTTGCGGCGCTCCAGCGCCGCCCGCAGCTCGCCTTCCGGGGCGCGACCCAAATCCACGCCGGCCGTCGCGCGCACCAGCTCGCAGAAGTCCTTGCGGGCGAACGGCCGCGCGAAGTTGAGCGTGGCGCCGTGACGCTCGAGCACGGTCCCCCCGAACAGCTCCCGGACCAGTCCGGCCACCATCTCCTCCGTGAGCTCCAGCATGTCGTGGTAGTCGGCGTACGCCTCGTACCACTCGGCCATCGTGAACTCGGGGTTGTGGAAGCGCGACAGGCCCTCGTTGCGGAAGTCGTGGCCGATCTCGTACACCCGCTCGAGCCCGCCCACGATGCAGCGCTTCAGGTACAGCTCGTCCGCAATGCGCAGATAGCAGCGCGTCTGGAGCGCGTCGTAGAAGGTCTTGAACGGCTGCGCCGTGGCGCCGCCGTACAGGGGCTGCAGCACCGGGGTCTCCACCTCGAGATACCCCCGGCCGTCGAGAAAGCCACGCAGGTAGGTCACCAGGCGGGCCCGCAACCGGAACAGCTCTCGCACCTCCGGATGCGCCGCGAGATCGGCGTAACGCTGTCGGGCGCGGAGCTCCGGGTCGGACAGCTCTCCGTGGCGCACGCCGCTCGCGTCCTCCTTGCCGAGCGGCAGCGGGCGGAGCGACTTGGTCAAGAGCGTCAGGCGGTCCACCCGCAGCGTGACCTCGCCCGTCTTCGTCTTGAACAACGGCCCCGCGACGCCGATCACGTCCCCCAAGTCGAGCAGTTTCACGACCTCGTATTGCGCGGCGCCCAGGTCATCGAGCCTGAAGTACACCTGGATCTTGCCACTCGCATCCTCCAGATGCCCGAAGGTCGTCTTGCCCATCGGGCGCATCAGGATGAGCCGCCCCGCGAGCCGGTGCACGGCCGGGTCGTCAGGACGGAATCCCTCGAGCGCCGCGCGCGCGGTCCCCGTGCGGTCGAAGCCGTAGGCGAAGGGGGCCACGCCACGCTTGACCAACTCCGCGAGCTTCTCGCGCCGCGCCGCTTCCACGAAGCTCGTCACTATGCCGCCTTGCTCCCGAAGCGCTTGAGATACGCCTCGATGAACTGGTCGAGATCGCCGTCCATCACCCGCTGGACGTCGTTCACCTTCAGCTCCGTGCGGTGGTCGTTCACCATCGTGTACGGCTGGAACACATAGGAGCGGATCTGGCTGCCGAAGGCGATGTCCGTCTTCTGCTTGTCCACCTCGGCCTTCTTCGCCTCGCGCTCGGCGACCGCCCGCTCGTACAACCGGGCCTTCAACATCTTGAGGGCCGTGGCCTTGTTCTTGTACTGGCTGCGCTCCTGCTGACACGACACCACGATCCCCGTAGGGAGGTGCGTGATCCGCACGGCCGATGAGGTCTTGTTGACGTGCTGGCCGCCCTTGCCGGAGGCGCGGAACGTGTCGACGCGGAGGTCCTCGTCGCGAATCTCGATCTCGATGTCCTCGTCCACCACCGGATAGACGAACACGGACGCGAAGGACGTGTGCCGTCGCGATTGGGCATCGAAGGGGGAGATGCGCACCAGCCGATGCACGCCCTTCTCGGCCTTGAGGAGGCCGTAGGCGTACTGCCCGCTGATCTGGATCTCGGCGGACTTGACCCCCGCCTCCTCCCCCTGAAGCAGGTCGAGCACCTCGACCCGGAAGCCGTGCCGCTCCGCCCAGCGCACGTACATCCGCATCAGCATCTCGGCCCAGTCCTGAGACTCGGTGCCGCCCGCGCCCGGATGGATGGTGAGCAGCGCGTCGCGGGCGTCGTCGGGGCCTTGCAGCATGTTCTGGAGCTCGAGCGCCTCGAGCTGGGCGGCGATCGCGTCCGCTTCGTCTTCGAGCGACCGGCCCTTCAGCACTTCGGCCACCAGGCGCGCGTGGTCTTCGGCGGACTCCGCCTCGGTGAGGTCGAAGAGCGCGCGCGCGTCCTCGAGCCGCTTGCGCACGGCGTGGTACGGCTCGACCCAGCGCTTGAGCTCCTTCACCTCCTGCACTACCACACGCGCCTTCTCCGGGTCGGCCCAGATGCCGCCCTCGGCCATGGCGCGCTCCAGCTCGGCGAGCCGCTTCGTCTTCCCGTCTACGTCAAAGGAAGCTCCTGAGCTCGGCAAGGCGACCGTCGAATTCGGCAAACCGATCTGACAAAGCCACGTGAGTCTCGCTCGCTTCTTGGCTCGATGGTAGGAAATCTATAGTCAGAAGACCTTGTTGCCGCCCGCCAGGATCTCGTTCAATGCCTCAGTCCAAAACGGCGTGGCCCTGGCGAGATCCGTCCCCACCTGCTCCACATACTCCTGCCAGCTCCTGTCGATCTCGTCCTTGAAGACCTGCGCCAGGGTGCCGTCACGCAGGCCCTGCTGCCGCTTCTCGGGATGGTACACGACCAGGTCGGAGATGAGTGCGCGCGCCAAGCGCCGGGCCTTCTGCTTCGGGTCCTGCACCATGAACGGATTGACGGGACGGAGTGGCCCGGTCATGCGCTGCCCCGGTGGCCGCGCACCGCCGGTCGCAGCAGGCGCTGGGGGCGCTGGGGACGCTGGGGACGGGGGAGAAGCCGGCGGCGCCGGCGGAGCGGCGGGGGCGACACGTGGCGCCGCGGAAGCAGCTGGCAGCGGCCGGGCGGCCAATGGCGCCGGCGCGGGAGGCGGCCGTAACACTGGCGCCGCGGGAGGCGCGGGCCGCGGAGGCGGCGCAGCGCGCGCCGGAGGCGCAGCAGGAGCGGGGGGCGCGGGGGGCGCGGGGGGCGGGGGGGGCGCGGGGCGCGGGGCCACGAACGGACCCGACAGGCGCGGCGGCGCGGGGGGCGCGGGGGGCGGGGGAGCGGGCGTCGGCGGCTTGAGTGCTGGGGGAACATGCCGTGCGGGCGGCGTCGCTGTTGCGCTCGCCGCGCCCACCGCGAAGACGGTGCTACAGACGCTACAGCGTGCGCGCACCCCCGCCGCAGGGACCTTGGCTGGGTCCACACGGTACACCGTCTCGCACGACGGACAGGTCACGTTCACCCCGACGGCCTCGCTAGCACTCTCTCGTGTCGTCGTCCAGCTCCGGGTCGTGCCGGCGGTCGACCACGAACACCGACCCCGGCTGCGTCTTGGCGTAGCTCTTCATCTCGGTCGCCAGCTCGCTCACCTGGGCCGGGTGCGCGAAGCGGCGGTGCTGATTCGTGACGATACCGATCGACAGCGTCATCAGCGGCACGCGGTGCAGCTGGCCGCGGCGGTCCTTCCCAAAGTAGTACCCAGCGCGGCGGTCCTGTTCGTTGTACTGGTACGGGATGAGCGTGTCGAACACCTCGAGCACATCCCCGCACACGTCGGCGATCGCCTCGAACGGAATCACGCAGATGAAGTCGTCGCCTCCGATGTGCCCCACGAAGCCGCGGCGGCCCAGCTTCCCTTTCACCACGTCGTGGAGGATGCGCGACAGGATGTAGATGACACGATCGCCGTCGTAGTAGCTGTAGCGATCGTTGTACTCCTTGAAGTGATCGAGGTCGGCGTAGCACACCGCGAACAGGTCACCCGCCTCCATGCGCCGCCGGATCTCGCGCTCGATCTCCGTGGTACCGGGCAGGCGGGTGGAGGGATTCACCGCCACGTCCCGCGACGAGCGCGTGAGCAGGCCGTCTAGGCGGCTCAACTGCTCGGCCGGCTCGAACAGCGGGGTGATCACTTCGTCCGCGCCCGCCGCGAACCAGGCCTCCACCTGGTCGGTAGCGTGCCGGCCGCCCAGGGCCGCGAGGGGCACGATCGCGGCGTACGAGTCGGCCTTCAGCCGCGCGCACAGCTCCAACCCCTGTTTCCCGCCATCGGCGTCGATGACCACGAGCGACGGCAACGACCGGAGCACCATCTGCTCCAGCAGCTTGGGATCGGGGACCGGAACGATCGTCAGGCCCTTGCCGTCGACCCAGCGGGCCAGGAGGTCGGGGACCGAACGACCAGCCGGCGAATGGAACAGTATCGTCGGTCGCGTTCGCACCTGTCCTCACGTAAGGGTCGAGCGCGCCTAAACTTAGGCCGCGTGCCCCCGAGTGTCAAATAAATCACGCCGCGACCGCGATCAGAACTCGATCGTCACGCTGACGAAGGCGGCGCCGGGCGTGACGGTCGTCTCGAGCGTCGCCGAGCGGCCGGCCGCCGCGGCAAGCCGGCTGGAGATCAGGGCGTCGATCGCCGAGAGCACGTGGTTCGCGAGCAGCAGCCCGAGCTGGTTCTGCGCGCGCCGGTAGGCGGCGTCGCTCTTGCGGATGGCCTCGCGGAACACGCCCTGCTCGAGCGAGGCGTTGCTCCACGACCACAGGAAGTCAGGCCCTACGGCGTGCGCCTGGTAGAACTCGAGCGCCCTCATGTAGGCCGGCGTGGACGGGTCCGGCGGCGTGTTCGGGTCGGCCCAATAGGTCTGCCGCGCGAGCAGCCACACGGCGCCGTTGAAGGTGGCGAGATCGGTCTCGGGCACGAGCGCCGGCCCCGGAGCCAGGTTGTAGCGGCCGCTCGCGGTGACGTGCTCCATCGTCTCGTAGTACTCGAACACCGTGTCGCGGGGGGTCGGGGCGAACTGCCGCCGGGCCACGTCGAAGGCCAGTGCGCGATACCGCCGTGCCTCGCCGCGCACCTGGCTCGTGAGGTGCGTGTACCGCAGCAGCCCGATCAGCTCCGCCGCGAGGTAGACGGCGCCCCGGTCCTGATGCGCCAGCAGCTGTCCCATCCCGGGCACGAGCAGCGACGCGGCGGGCCGCAGCCAGTACTCGGGCCGCGGTGCGGACGGGGCAGTGAGCGCGGGTGCCGGCGCTGGGGGCGACGGCGCGGGCGCCGGGGGCGCTGCAGAGTCCGGCTCCTGCCCCACGCCGGCCCGCCCCGCCAGGGTCACGAGCGCGATCAGCGCCAACGCGCGGCCGCGCATCCTTAGAACACGACGCGGAACGAGAAGAAGGTCGGGTTCGCCACGACCAGGTCGGACCCGGAGAGGAAGCTGCGCGCCAGGTCCACACCGATGGCGCCGGTCTCGACCCCCACCCCGACGCTCGGGCCGTTCAACCCATCGCGCACGAACGCGTAGCCGCCGCGCACGCGAAACAGCCGCTGGTAGCCGACATCGAGCCCCACCCGCATCTGGGACTCGCCGTAGCTGCCCCACGGGCTGTCCACGTCGGCGGCGACCTTGAGGTCGAAGCGCTCGCCCGGGCCGTCGCCGCGCCCGGCGGGGAGCACGATGCGGTACAGCGCGCCGACGATCAGGCGGGCCGGCAGCGCGTCCGCCTGGTCGCGGTTGTTGACTTGCAGCTTGAAGCCGAGGTTCCGCACGGCGACGCCGAACCGGAACGCGCCCTCGGGGCCGGCGGCGACCTGGCCGCCCACGTCGACCGCGTGCGTCGTGCCGCTCGCGCTGGGCAGGTTCGTGCAGTCGCCGCTGCAGTCTACGACGAACTGCACCAGCTTGTAGTTCACTCCGAGGCTGAAGGCGCCGACGATTCCCGTGGCGTACGAGGCGACGAACTCGAGGTTACGCGGCGCGATGCGCCCGATGGTGTTGCCGCTCGCATCGGTGCGGTCGAGGTCGCCGTAGTCCACGAGGTAGATCGCGCCGCCGAGCACGCCCACCCGGTGCGAGGGGAAGTACGCGGTGAGCGCGTCGGTGTTGCCGGCGACGAGCGTCGCGGTCTGGAGGCCGAACTCGTTCTTCTCGAGCGTCGCGAGGCCCGCCGGATTCCAGAACGCGGCCTCGCCGCGCCCATCCAGGGCCGCCGCCGTCTGCCCCATCCCCACCGCCCGGGCGCCGACGGGGAACACGAGGAACAGGGCGCCGGAGTTGTTGACTTGTTGGGCGTCGGATGGTCGGACGGTCGGACTGACGGACAGAAAGACGACCAGAAGGACCTGCCGTCCGACCGTCCGACGGTCCGACCATCCGTCAGAAGCGCTTCGCCTCATCGATCAGCATGATCGGAATGTCGTCTTCGACCGCGTACATCAGCCGGCACGCGTGGCACACCAGGACCTCGGCGGGAGCGGGGCGGTGCTCGAGCGGGCCCTTGCACTTCGGGCAGACGAGGATCGCGAGCAGGTCGGGCGCGAGGCTCACACGGCGTACCCCAGGCGTTTGAGTGATGGCGCGTGGCGGCGCCACTTGGGCAGGACCTTGACGCGGAGCTCGAGGTAGACGGGCTGGGCGATGAGTGCTGCGATCTTGGCGCGCGCCGCGGCGCCCAGCGCTTTGATGGTCCGTCCGCCCTGCCCGACGACGATTCCCTTCTGGCTGTCGCGTTCGACGTAGACCGTTGCCCGAATATATACCGGGGTCGGCTCCTCCCGGAACTCGTCGATCTCGCACGCCAGGCTGTACGGCACCTCCTCGTGCAGCAGCTCGAAGGCCGCCTCGCGCACGAACTCGGCCGCGAAGAAGCGCAGCGGCTGCGTCGCCATCGCGTCGGGATCGTAGTGAAACGGGCTCTCGGGGAGGTGCGCCCGGAGCGTATCGAGCAGGCGATCGAGGCCCTCGCGAGTGACGGCCGACACGATGGCGGTGGAGGAGGGTGGAGGTTGGTGGAGGGCGGTGGAGGTGGGCGCGAGGTCGGCCTTGGTGTAGACCGTGACGATCGGCGTTTTGGGCGCCCGGTCGAGCTTCGCTACCTCCCAGAGCGGGGGCGCGGGAAACTCGGGCAGGGGATGCAGATAGGCGATGACCTCGGCGTCGGCGAGCGCGCGCAGCGCGTGGGCGCGCATCGTCTCATGGAGCCGGTACTCGGGCGCGAGCAGCCCGGGAGAGTCGGTGACGACGAACTGCGTGTCGTCGCGGGTGAGGATGCCCACGACCGGCACGCGGGTGGATTGCGGCTTGGGAGAGACGATGGCGAGATGCTCGCCGATGAGGGCGTTGAGCAACGTGGACTTGCCGACGTTGGGCCGGCCGGCGAGGACGACGGTGCCGCAGCGGGGCATGGAAAAAAGCTAATGCGGAGTGTGGAATGCGGAATGCGGAGTTTTCAATAAAGGGTCGCCCGCCGGGTACACCGAACGGGCTTCGAGGAATGTAATGAGCTGGTGTCCATTCTCGTGGCGAGTGTCCGAACAGCACGAGGGAAACAAAATGCCGAATGTCCAATGACGAATTTCGAAAGTCGACATTCGATATTGGACATTCGACATTTGCAGTGACGCTGGCGGCGGCCTATCGCTCGACTGGCGGCGGCACGGGAGAACGGTATGTTGAGCTGCTCCGCCCGCGAGCCCCGCGAGGGCACCCTGGACGCTGCGGCTGTGCGGCGCCC
>QHUR01000024.1:19242-19648 GCA_003221995.1 Gemmatimonadota bacterium
ACTCGGATGACAGAGGGACCGCCAGGACGATTCAGGAGGGGATCGATATGGTCGCGTCGGGCGGCAAGGTCATGGCGGTGCCCGGGACGTACAAAGAGCGCGTGGTCATCGACAAGGGGCTGACCCTCGAGGCGGCGAGCGGTGACGACGATGATGACGATGAAGGAGGAAACGGGCAGGTCACCATCGAGGAGCTTACACCGCTCGGCGTTCGCGAAGCCGTGATACAGGTTGTCACGACGGAGCCCGTGACGATTCGCGGGATCAGGGTGCACCACGTCGGCCTCAGAGGCGTGAACAACTTCACCGCGACGTCCCTCCCGTTCGCGGTCGACCTCACGATCGAGCATGCGTCGTTCCTGGGCGAGATGGCCAACGGTGGCGCCGTCAGCATCGTGAACAACGC
>QHUR01000129.1 GCA_003221995.1 Gemmatimonadota bacterium
AGCGTGAGCGACGCCGCATCCCGCGTGGCGCGCACGATGGCCGTGATGTATGCCGTCACTTGGGGCTCCACCCGCACCGCTTCGACTCCATGGCGCAGCCGCTCCAGCCCTGCCGCGTCGGTCACCGCCGTGACGCCGTAGGTGGCCGGGCGGTCGGCTTCGAAGCCCTGGACGTACTTCGTGAGGATGCCCTGCTCCACCGGCGCGGGGGGGTAGCCGAACTGCACCTTGGCCATGAAGCGATCGAGCTCGGCCTCGGGGAGTGGATACGTGCCCTCGAACTCCACCGGGTTCTGGGTCGCGAACACGGTGAACACGGGCGAGAGCGCGTGGCTCGTGCCGTCCATCGTGACCGTGCGTTCCTGCATCGCCTCAAGCAGCGCCGCCTGGGTCTTGGCCGGCGCGCGGTTGATCTCGTCCGCGAGCACGAGGTCGGCGAAGATCGGGCCGGGCCGGAACGTGAACTCGTGCGTCCCCGTCAGGAACGAGACGCCCGTGATGTCGGCCGGCATGAGGTCGGGGGTGAACTGGATGCGCTGGAACCGGACGTCGAGCGCGAGCGCGAGCGAGCGGACGAGCAGCGTCTTGGCCGTCCCGGGGACGCCTTCCAGCAGCACATGGCCGCGGGCGAGCAGGCACACCACCACGTCGCGCGTGGCGGCCTCCTGGCCCAGCACCACCGACCGGACGGCCTCTAGGATGCGGCCGGCGTCGTGCGCGGGTGCAGCTCCTCCCACACGTCCTCCACGGCTTGTGCGGCGGCGAGCACGCGCTCGGCGCCGCCCGGTTGTCTCAGAGTCTGCTGGATGAGCCGCGCCGCCGCGCGGCCCCGGGGCGTGGGCAGCGCCAATTCCAGCGCCGGCAGCCAGGACTGCGCGTCTCCCTGCCGGACCTGTCCCGTGCGGCTGAGGCGTCGGCGCAGCCCGGAGACCATCAGCGCCACCGCCGTATCGACGCCCGCCGCGCCCTCTAGGCCCGCCGCCAGCGCCTCGAGGTGCTCGAGCGGAGAGCGGCGCCGCACGTCGATCACCGGGCGCGCCGGCCCGAACCGCACCGCGGCGACGGCGAGGGCCACGAGCAGCACCGCCGCGAGCTGCAGCATGGCCCAGCCGGCCGGCGCGCCCGCGAGCCACGCCAGCGTCGCCGCCGTCAGCGAGCCGCCGCGCCCGAAGCGCTGGTGATACTCGTCCCACACGATCGCGCCCCGCCGGCCGGCCAGGAACAGGGGCACGGCGAACGCCGCCACCCCGGTCTGGCGCCAGACGACGTTGCGGAAGTAGCCGGGATCGGCCGCGAGCGTCACCTGCCCGCCGCGGGGGTAGCGCAGGCGCAGCACGACGGGGCGACCGTCCCGCCCCGCGAGCAGCGTATCCGCCCGGCTCGCGACGAGCAGGGGGCACGAGGCATCGGGGGGCGGGGTTTTCTCCCGTTCGACGGGCTTCAGCACGGACGCCACGGCTGGAAGTCGGAGCTCGAGCCCGCCCGGCACCACGGGCAGGCTGTCTCGCAGCCCCTGCCCCGCACGGGTCGCGATCCAGCCCGCGCAAGCCGCGATCCCGCCGCCGTCGCCCGCAGCGAGCACCGCGCCGCCTCCGCGCACGTAGCGCACCACCTCGGCGATCTCCACCGCCTGGAGGTCGAGCGGCGGGTCCAGCACCACCAGGAGCCCCGGCCGACGCGCTCCCTCGCGCGCGAGACCGAACAGGGGACGCCGGCGCCGTTCGACCGGAACGCCCAGGCGGGCGAGCACGTCGTAGGTCGCCTTGCTGCCGCGGGGCCCGGCCAGGAACGCCGACGTGCGGCGCTCGAAGGCGGACTCACGCGACGGGCTGCGGCCGCGGCCCGCCAGCACCGCCACGGCCACCGCGACGGCGAGCAGTGCGGCGAGGGCGAACTCACGCCGGTGCGACATGGCTCCCCAGCTCGTCCGCCGCCGCGCCGAATTCGCGATAGCCGCCCTCATCGCAGGGAATTCCGCCGAACACGTGGCGATAGAGCCGCGCCACGAGCTCCGCGAGCGACGCGCGGCCCGCCGCGTCCAGCCGGGCCTCGCCCACGTACTCGGCTGGCGTCTTGGACGGGTGGAACGCCAGGGCACGGCGCCGCTCGAGATCGAGCACGAGGGCCACGAACCGGTGGGCCATCGCTTCCGCGTACCGCCCCGCGCGCGCCAGTTCCTCCGCCCGCAGGCGGTGGGCGCGCCCATCCGCCAACTCCGGTGCACCGATCCCCCCCGCCCCCTCTCCCCAAGCCGGTGTCCGCGCCGTGGGCCGCGTGATCCGCCAGACGACGTAGCCCATGTGGGCGAGCAGGCCGACGAGCACGAGCGTCAACAGGGCGAGCAACACCTTGAACCCCGCGGGGTGCCCCCGCTGCAATCCATCGAGCCAGTCGAGCAGCCGATCCCAGACAGCGACGATCCACGCCCACGGGTCGGGGCGCTCGTTCCAGCGGTACTCGGGACGCGCGAACACCTCCCGCAGCGCCGCCCGGAGGGAGTCCGGCGGGATCCCTTGTGCGAGCACCTACCCCATCCCGAGCTGCTGACCCAGCACCTGCAGGTCGAACGCCTCGCGCCGCACCCGCAGGTCGTAGTACATCAGCGTGAAGACGCAGGAGAGGAGCGGCGTCATCACGATCGGCAGCAGCGCCGCCAGCACGGTGAAGGCCTGGCCGACCGGCGGCGCCGGCTGGCGCAAGGCCTCGGCGAGCACCGCGACGCAGGCGGCGGGCAGCGAGAAGATGATCAGCGCGACGGCCGCGGTGGCGAACACCTTGCGCTTGAAGCCGCGCGTCAGGTCCCAAGAGCGCCCGAAGGCGTCGAATGCGCTGCTCAGCTCTTCCAGCACCACCACCTGGGTCGTCAGCGCGTAACCGCAGGCCACGAACACGAGGAACCACACGGCCGCGGCGAGCAGCGCAAACCCCACGATCAGGGCGGGGATCCCCGCACCGCCCTTTGCCAGAATCGGGATCAGGACGGCGGCGATCACGCCGGGCACCAGCATGCACACGAACACCACGACGGCGTACCCGATGCCCACGACGAACAGGGGCCAAATCTTCGAGAAACCGAGTGACAGGGCGTCCTGGAGTTGGGGGGTGTGCCCCAGATAGGAGTCGGAGATGACGCGCACCGCGCCCGCCGTCAGGAGCAGACTGGCGAAGTACTGGATGAACAGCGTGACGCCATAGAGAACCGGGTGTTCCTGCGGCCCTCCCGCCAGCTGCATGTAGATGCTCAGGGCGACGGGCAGCCATAGGGCAACCACGCCGAGCTGCACGAGCAGGCCGAAGTGCCGACGGTACACCGTGAGCCCCCCGTCCAGAATCTCCCCGAGATCCATCGGCCGGATGTCCGTCACACGCGCTCGCTCCACCGAGTCGACCGCGCTAAGATGGAGACGTGACGGACCTGCGGCAACAGCTGGGCGTCGAGACCCCGGAGCACGTCGAAGTCCACCTCGAGCTCGCGGGCGTCGGCTCCCGGACCGCCGCCGCCTTCTTCGACACCGTGCTCCTCACTCTCGGCGTGATCCTGATCGTCGTAGTGGCGCGCACGCTGGGCACGCGCGTCTCGGGCCCCGTCGAGGGGTGGCTGATGGCGGCGCTGGTGCTGCTGTACTACTTCGCCGTGCTCGGGTACTTCGTGCTGTTCGAGGCCCTGAACGGCGGGCGCACGCTCGGCAAGCAGGCGCTGGGGATCCGCGTCGTGATGGCGACCGGGCACCCCATCACTCCCACCGCGGCCGTGGTGCGCAACCTGGTCCGGCTGCTGGACTGCTACTTCCCGCTGCTCCCGGTGCTCCCGGGCCTCCTGTTCGTCTTTCTCCAGCGCCGCAACCAGCGCCCGGGCGACCTCGCGGCGGGGACGGTCGTGGTGCGCGACCGTCCGAGCGACTGGAGCCTGGACCCCGTGGGCGAGACGCCGGCGGAGGAGCCCGTGGAGAGCGGGCCGCCGGATCTCTCGGACGACGAGTTCCGGCTGCTCGATCAGTTCATGGCGCGCCGCGAGCAGCTCGAGCCGACGGTGGAGCTGCGCCTCGTGGCCGAGCTGGCCCGTCGCTTCGAAGCGCGCGTGCCGCGCCGCACCACGGACACGGAGGCGTATCTGGCGACCCTCCTGGCGGAGGAGCAGCGCAAGCGCCGCAGCCGGTTCGCGACGCGGGCACGGGACCAAGGATCCGGGCGCACCACGGTGGCGGCCGAGCGGTTCGTCGCACGCAAGCGCGCGGCGTGGGAGGCGTTCCGGGCGGTCGCCACCCGCGTGGAGCGGGCCGGCGTGGGCGCGCTGCCGCCCGACGAGATCCCCGCGTTCGCGGCACGGTACCGCGAAGCGGCCGCGGACCTCGCACGGGCGCGGACGTACGGCGTCGATCCCCGCGTCATCGCATACCTCGAGCGACTCGTCAGCGCGGGGCACAACGCCTTGTACCGGGCGCGGGGGCGGCGTCGCACACCCGTGCTCCGTTACCTGCTGCGGGATTTCCCCGCCGCAGTCGTCCTGTCGTGGCGCCAGGTGGTGGCCGCCGCACTGCTGTTCGTCGTCCCGGCGGCCGTGGGCTACGTGATGATCCGCGAGCGCCCGCAGCTCGCCGAGGAGGTGATGTCTCCCGTAATGGTGGGGCGCGCCGAGCAGGCGGCCGAGCGCCAGGCCCGCGGGATCGGCTATGCGCAGAGCCCGGAGGAAGAGCTGCCGGTGATCGCTTCCGCCATCATCGGCAACAACGTGCTCGTCGCCTTCTGGACGTTCGTCGGGGGCCTCGCGGCCGGCACGCTCACGGTGTGGGCGCTGGTAATGAACGGGCTGCAGCTCGGGATGGGCTTCGGGCTGTTCGTGAACCACCGCGCCGGCCCCTACCTCGCGACCTTCATCGCGGGGCACGGCGTGCTCGAGCTGGCGGCGATCTTCATCGCCGCCGGCGCGGGGTTCCGGATCGCGGGGGCGCTGATCGCCCCCGGAGACCGGACGCGCCGGGACGCGCTCGTGGTGGAGGGGCGGATCGCGGCACGGATGCTGGGCGCCGTGGTTTCGCTGCTCGTTGTCGCTGGAACGATTGAAGGCCTGCTGTCGGCCAGCGACGCCCCCGCCGCGCTCAAGTACGCCGTCAGCGCTACGAGCGCCGTGCTGCTCGTGCTCTATCTGAGGAACGGGTGGGCGGCCTCCATCGCAGCCACTTCCGCGGCACCCTGAGCGAATGAAACCGCCACCAAACGGCGGGCGGACAGAACCGGGGCCGGTGCCGCCGGCTCACCTGTCCAAGGCTTCCAGCAGCTGCCGCATCTTGCGGGCCAGGGTCTCGATCTGCCGCAGGCCCGTGACCGTCTCCTCGTCGTAGCGGTCGGCATTCAAGAGCAGCAACTGCGTCTCCGCCAAAATCGCCGCCAGGGGATTGGCCAGATCGTGCCGAACCTTCTGCAGCGCTGCGCGCAGCTCCTCCATCAGAGCAGCGATCGGTACAGGTCCCGGAAGTGATGATCTCGGAGATCCCGTACCGACTGCCACAGGTCCGCCTCGGAGGCGGCGCAGAAGATCTCGGCCGTCGCCCGCTCGGCTTCGGTGTCCGGCTCCCCGAACAGCACCCGCCCGCGCCAAATCCCGTCCTCGCTGCGGCGCACGGCGAGGCGAATGGTGATGAGTTGTCCGTCGAAGCGGATGGGGGGAAGCTCGTGAACGACCGCAGCAGCATCGGGGGAACTGTAGCGCGCCGGTTGTGCGGGCATGCCGACCCGTAGGCTGGTTTGTCCAAAGATATAGGCCGGCGAGACTTACGCAATACGTCAACTACAAAAAGGCGTGGGGAGTGGGGGAGTGGTACCTGACGGTGCGAGCCGTGCGGCCGGCGCGCACCGGGAGGTACCACTCCCCACATCCCCACGCCTTTCAGATTCTGAACGGCACCGGAGTGAACGTCACGACGAAGAGCAGCAACGCCACCCAGGCGACCCCGCGCCGCCCGGGCGGCAGCGGGCGGTGCACGTCGAGGACCGGCGGATGCGCCAGCCTGCCGCGAGAGAGGGCGAGCACCAGGAAGCCCCACACGTACCATCCCGGCCAGAAGCGCCCCAGGACGATCACCAGCACCCAAAACGCCAGGGCGACGCGCTGGTGCCAGCGCGGCAGCGCCGCGTACAGGATGTGCCCGCCGTCGAGCTGGGCGATCGGCAGCAGGTTCAGCATCGTGACGAACATTCCGATCCAGCCGGCGAACCCGAGGACGTGCACCCGGACCGCGGGCACGGATCCGAAGATGAGGTGGCGCAGCGCCAGCGTCACCAGGGAGTCGCCGAGCCCGGCCGTGTCCGATCCGATCGCGAGCAGCAGGCCGCCCTGCTCGCCGTGGCCCGGAAGGGGATGGCTCAGTGCCAGCCCGAAAGCGAGCACCGGAACCGCAACGATGAACCCCACGATGGGCCCCGCGACGCCGACGTCGAGCAGCTGCCGCCGGTCGGAGAGCACGGTGCGGAGCCGGATGAACGCGCCCATCGTGCCGATGAACGACGGCACGAGCGGCACCGGAATGAAGTAGGGCGGCGACACGTCGAGGTCGTAGGAGCGAGCGGTGACGTAGTGTCCGAGCTCGTGCGCGAGCAGGATTGTCACGAGCGGCAGGGAGAACTCGAGCCCCGCGGCCCACGCCTGCGCGACGTGCGGCGGGAACGGATAGGCGCCCGTGAACAGATCGAACGGGTTGGGGTCGTAGGGAACGGCGCCGCTGAAGACGGCGCCCGCGAGCGTGGTCGTCACCAGGGTCGCAACGAAGAGCGTGAGGTGCAGGGCCCACGCCTCGCGGCGCCGCGCGAGCGGGCGCGTGAGGACGAGATGGCGCCCGTCGGGCTCGTCCGACCAGTAGTAGCTGCCGGGCCACCGGGCGAGCGCGTGCTGGAGCGCGGGCGACGCCTGGGAGTGGTCCGGATGTACAAGCGCGTCAACGACTTCCCGGTCGCGCAGCGGGATCGTCCGCCACGCGAGCAGGAACTGGGTCAGGTCCACGGTCGCCCTTGACGCGCGGTTCGGAGCGGCCTACTATAGACCGATAGCACTCCCGCACGTCCCAATTTTCCACCTGCGACGCGTTCATTCCCCTGGATCGGGGTTTTCCCTGCCGTAGCGGAACGGAGCACAGGCACCCGTGGACATTGCCGAGTTGAAGAGGAAGTCCGTCGCGGAATTGCACGCGATGGCCGAAACGCTGAACATCACCAACTACTCGGGCCTTCGCAAGCAGGACCTGATCTTCCGCATAGAGCAGTCGCTGCTCGACTCCGACACCGTGCTCCGCGGCGAGGGCGTGTTGGAGATCCTCCCCGAGGGGTACGGCTTCTTGCGCAGCCCCGACTGGAACTACCTGTACGGCCCCGACGACATCTACGTGTCACCGAGCCAGATCAAGCGCTTCGATCTGCGCACGGGCGACACCATCATGGGCCAGGTCCGACCGCCCAAGGAGGGAGAGCGGTATCTCGCCCTCCTCAAGGTCGAGTCGGTCAACGACGAAGAGCCGGAGAAAGCCAAGCACCGCGTCGCCTTCGAGAACCTGCGGCCGCGCTACCCCGAAGAGCGCGTTCGGCTCGAGCGCTCGGACGGGGACCTGTCGATGCGCGTGATGGATCTCCTCAGCCCCATCGGGAAGGGTCAGCGCGCCCTGATCGTGTCGCCGCCCAAAGCCGGCAAGACGATCCTGCTCCAGAAGCTCGCGAACTCCATCATCGAGAACCACGCCGAGATCTACCTCATCGTGCTGCTCATCGACGAGCGACCCGAAGAGGTGACGGACATGGAGGAGAACGTGAAGGGGCTGCACGTCGAGGTGATCTCCTCCACGTTCGACGAGCCGGCCGACCGGCACGTCCAGGTGGCCGACATGGTCATCGAGAAGGCGAAGCGCCTCGTGGAGCACGGGAAGGACGTGGTGATCCTGCTGGACTCCATCACGCGGATGGGCCGCGCGCACAACGTCGTCGTGCCCCACTCGGGCAAGATTCTCTCGGGCGGCGTGGACGCGAACGCGCTCCAGAAGCCCAAGCGCTTCTTCGGCGCCGCGCGCAAGATCGAAGGAGGCGGATCCCTCACCATCATCGGGACGGCGCTGATCGACACGGGGTCGCGGATGGACGAGGTGATCTTCGAGGAGTTCAAGGGCACCGGCAACTCCGAAGTGATCCTCGACCGCCGCATCGCCGAGCGGCGCACCTTCCCCGCGATCGACGTCCAGCGCACGAGCACCCGCAAGGAAGAGCTGCTCCTCAGCAAGGAGGAGCTGAACAAGGTGTACCTGCTGCGCAACTTCCTCGCGGACATGCCGCCCGTGGAGGCGATCGAGTTCCTGCTCGAGCGGCTCAAGCGCACGAAGAACAACGCGGAATTCTTCCAGACGATGGCGCAGGGGTGAGTGCCACCGCAAGGTCGCTTGCTCGCCGTGGACTGGGGTGAGCGCCGCATCGGCCTCGCCCTCTCCGACGAATCCCGCACCCTCGCCCAGCCGCTCGCCACTCTCACCCGCCGCGCCGGCAAGCGTTTCCCCATGCGGCAACTCCTCGCGCTGCTGGACGCGCACGCCGTGACCGGCGTCGTCGTGGGGTTGCCCCTCGCCCCCGACGGGTCGGAGACCGACGCCGCCCGCGAGGCCCGGGTGCTCGCCGCCGACATCGCCCGCCGCGCGGGGCGCCCGGTGGACCTGTGGGACGAGCGCCTGACCACGGCGCGGGCGCTGCGGGCCGTCCGCGAGCTGGGGGGTTCGACCCGGGGGCGGAAGCACGACGTGGACGCACTCGCCGCGACGGTGCTGCTGCAGCACTACCTCGACGCGAGGCGGGGGGGAGCGACGTGAAAACCAATGCGGAGTGCGGAGTGCGGAATGCGGAATTGAAGGGCAAGCTCGTTCGCCCCGTGAAGCTTCCCCTTATACTCCGCATTCCGCATTCCGCATTCCGCATTCTGCTCGCGGGCGCGCTGATAGCCGCTGGCTGCGCGAGCCCGGCTGGCGAGTCGGTCCCGGTCACCATTCCCCCCGGTGCCACGCTGGAGGCTGCGGTCGACTCTCTCGCGGCCCGCGGCATCATCGAGCACGCCGCGCTGTTCACCCTGTACGCGCGCCTGCACGGGCTGCGCGGCGCGCTCAAGAGCGGCGTGTACCTGCTGGCGCCGCGCAGCCCATGGAGCGACGTGGTCGACGCGCTCGAGCGGGGCCGCGGAGTCGAAGCGCGATTCTTCGTGCCCGAAGGACTGACGCTCGCCGAGGTGGCCGCGGCCGCCCGGGCCCAACTCGGCGTGCCGCGCGACTCGGTTCTCGCCGCCGCACGGGATCCCGAGCTCCTCCACAGTCTCGGCCTGCCCGGGGACGCGCGCAGCGTGGAAGGCTATCTCTTCCCCACGACGTACCTCGTGCCGCTGCACGTCCACGCGCGCGATCTCGTGCGGGTGATGACGCGCGAGTTCGCGGCGCAGTGGCAACCCGAGTGGGAGGGCCGGCTCGACTCGCTGCACCTCACGCGCCACGCGCTCGTGACGCTGGCGTCGATCATCGAGGCGGAGGTGCGCTACGACCCCGACCGGCCTTACGTGTCGGCCGTCTATCACAACCGCTTGACGCGTGGCATGAGACTCGAGGCCGACCCCACCGTCGCCTACGCCTACGGCCGACGCCTGCGGCGCGTGTGGGAGAAGAACCTGGCCATCCGCTCCCCGTACAACACCTACCAGCGCGCCGGGCTGCCTCCGGGTCCGATCGGCCAGCCGGGACGCGCGAGCCTCCTGGCGGCGCTGTACCCGGCGGGGGTCCCCTTCCAGTATTTCGTCGCGCAGCCCGACGGCAAGCACATCTTTTCCACGACCTACGCCGAGCACCTGGCCGCGATCCGCGCGGTCAAGCGGCAGCGGACCGAAGCGCGCGCGCAGCCCGCTCCGGATCGCTAGCGCCCCAGATCGCCCCGATCACGGCGACCCCCACCGCGCCCCCGCGCCGGATCGCGGCGGCGTTCGCGGCGGTGATCCCTCCGATGCCGATGACCGGCACGCCGGCGGGGGCCAGGCGGGCGAGGCGCGCGAACCCATCGGGACCGAGCGGGGACCCGGCATCTGGCTTGTTGTCCGTCGCGTAGCAAGGCCCGACGCTCCAGTAGTCGGCCGGCCAGGGCCGCACGCGATCCGCCTCGGCAGGGGAGCCGACCGAGGCGCCGAGTAGGAATCCGGGCGGCACGTACGGCCGCACCGCGTCGAGCGGCGGGTCGTCCTGGCCGAGATGCGCCCCGGCCGCCCCGGCCGCGAGGGCAACGTCCACACGGTCGTTCACGAGGACCGGCACCGGGAGGGCGCCGACTAGCGCCCGGGCGAGCGCCGCCACCTCGCGCGCCGGCGCACCCTTGTGGCGCACCTGCACGATCGTCGCCCCTCCGGCGACCGCCCGGCGGCAGGCCTCCACGGGATCGCGCCCCTTGAGAAGGCCTGCATCCGTGAGCACCATCAAGCGCAACTGATCGGCCAGGGCCATGACCAAGATCCTGCGGGGCCTGCGGGGCGCCACCACGGCGCGCGCGAACACGAGCGAGGCGATCCTCCAGGCGACGGCGGAGCTGCTGCGCGCGCTGCTCGAGGCGAACGGCTTTCAACCCGAGGACGTGGAGAGCGCCATTTTCACATCGTCGCCGGACCTCACGGCCGAGTACCCGGCCCGCGCGGCGCGACTCCTCGGGTGGCGCGACGTGCCGCTGCTCGGCGCCGCGGAAGTCCCCGTGCCCGACGGGCTGCCGCGCTGCATCCGCGTCCTGCTCCACTTCTATACCACGAAGCCGCAGCGCGAGCTGAAACATATCTACCTGCGCGAGGCGGCCAAGCTGCGATCGGACAGGCGGACGGGCGGCTAGGCGGATGGGCGCACAGGCGATCGGGTCGGCTACGGTCATCGTGAGCGCGAAGGGCGCGGCGCGCTGGCAGGCGGGTCATCCGTGGATCTATCGCACCGACATCTACGACGAGCCGCGCGACGCGGCCGGGATCGTGACCGTCGCCGACCGCCGCGGCCGCCGCCACGGCCAGGCCCTCTACTCTCCCAAGTCGGAGATCCGGCTGCGGCTCCTGACGCGCGGCGGCGAGCCCATCGACGCCGCCTGGTGGGAGGACCGCATCCGCACGGCCGCCGCCCTCCGGTCGGGCATCGACGCCACCGCTTATCGCGTGGTGCACGCCGAGGGCGACGGGCTGCCGTCGCTCGTGGTGGACCGCTATGGCCCCTACGTCGTGGCCCAGCTCCTCTCCGCCGGGCTGGAGCGGGTCCGCGACGACGTGGTCGCGGGGATCCGGGCCGCCCTCCAGCCGGACGGCATCCTGCTCCGCAACGACGCCGCGATCCGCCGCCACGAGGGTCTTCCCCTCGAGGTCGTCCCGGTCGGCGGCGTCGTCCCCGACACCATCGAGGTCGCCGAGCACGGGGTCCGCTATCTGACGGCGCCGCGCACGGGTCAGAAGACCGGCGCCTTCCTCGACCAGCGTGAGAACCGCGTGCTCGTCGCCGAGGCGACACATCCGGGAGGGACGGGGGGGCACCGCGCGCTCGACGCCTTCGCCTACCACGGCTCGTTCGCGCTGCACCTGGCGCGCCGGGTGGCCGAGGTGGTCGCCGTGGACTCGAGCGCCGAGGCGCTGGAACGCGGGCGCGCCAAC
>QHUR01000141.1 GCA_003221995.1 Gemmatimonadota bacterium
GTCGCGCTCCCGACCAGCCCGATCAGCGTCCCGAAGACGACGACCGCCGCCGCCTGCTCGCGGGTGAAGAACGCCGCCTGGATGAGCCAGCGGTTGATCAGCACGTACGCCCCGTAGGACAGCCCGATCGCGACGCCGCCGCCCAGCATCCCCTTGATCGCTCCCTGGAGCAGGAAGGGCCGGCGGATGAAGCCGTCCGTCGCCCCCACGAGCCGCATGATGGCGATCTCGCGGCTGCGCTGCAGCACGGCCATGCGGATCGTCGTGCCGATGATGATGACGGCCACCACTGCGAACGCGGCCCCGACCACGAGCCCCACCGCGGCCGCGATCTGCTGCAGCCGGTCGAGCTTCTCGACCCAGTCCCGCCCGAAGCGCACGTCGTCCACGAACCCGAAGCCGCGGAGCCGGTCGGCGACCTCGTTCACGTGCTCGGCGTCGCGGAAGCCGGCCTTGAGCTTGACTTCGATCGAGCCGGGGAGCGGGTTGCGCTCGAGCTCCTGCAGCACGTCGCGGAACTCGACCAGCTCCGCCCGGGCGCGGGCGAGCGCCCGGTCCTCGCTCACGTACGTCGCCGAGCCGACCTCCGGGAACGCCTCGATGTCCTTCTGGGCGAGGGTGATGCTCTCGATCGGGGTGCCGGGGAGCAGGTAGGCCACGATCTCGACCCGCTCCGCGACCTGGCTTAGCGCGTGTTGCAGGTTCACGGCGACGAGCCCGAACAGCCCGACGGCGAACAGCGAGAACGCGATCGTCGTGACCGAGAGGGCGGAGAGCAGCGGCGCGCGGCGGAAGATGAGGAGCGCCTCCCGCAGGACGAGTCTCACGGGCTCGCCGCCTGATCGCGCGGCTCGTCCACCGCCGAGTCGTAGACCAGCGCCCCCTCCTGGAGCTCGATCACGCGGTACGGCGCCTGGCGGACGAGATCGAGGTCGTGCGTCGCCATGACCACAGCGGTGCCGCTCGCATTGATGTCGCGCAGCAGCTGGAACACGCCCCGCGTGGCGCGCTCGTCCAGGTTGCCGGTGGGCTCGTCGGCGAGGAGCACGGTAGGCTCGTTCACGAGGGCGCGCGCGATGGCCACGCGCTGCTGCTCGCCGCCCGACAACTCGCGGGGGTAGGCCTGCGCCTTCGCGGCGAGCCCCACCTGGGTGAGCACCCGCATCACGCGGGCCGGGATGGTGGCGCGGCGGGCGGCGGTCACCTCCAGCGCGAACGCCACGTTCTCCTCCGCGCTGCGATCCTCGAGCAGCCGGAAGTCCTGGAACACGATGCCGAGCCGACGGCGCAGCATCGGGATCTCCTTGCGGCGCAGCTCGGAGAGGTTGAACCCGGACACGCGCACTTCGCCGCTCGTCGGCGGCTCGTCGGCGTAGACCAGCTTCAGGACGGTGGACTTGCCGGCGCCCGAGTGGCCCGTGAGGAAGACGAACTCGCCCTTCGCGATGTGAAAGGAGACGTCCTTCAGGGCGAGGCCCCCCTTGGGGAAGGCCTTGAACACATTGGTGAGCTTGATCACCTACAGCGGCGCCAGGGCCTGCGTGAAATCCGCGATGATGTCGTCGGCGTCCTCCAGTCCGAGGGAAAATCTCAACAAGCCGTCCGGAATGCCAGCCCGCGCGCGCTCCTCGGGCGTGAGCGAGGCGTGCGACGTGAGGCGCGGCTCGGACACGAGCGTCTCCACGCCGCCCAGGCTCGGAGCGTGCGCCGCGATCTTGAGGGCCCGCAGGAAGCGCTCGGCACCACGGGCGCCCCCTTTCAGCTCCACGGCGAGCATGCCGCCGCACCCCGTGAGCACGCGCTGCGCCGTGTCGTAGTCCGGGTGGCTGGGGAGCCCGGGGTAGTGGACCGCCGCGAAGGCGGACTGGGTGGCGCACCACTGCGCTACCCGGAGGCCGGTCTGGTTGTGCCGCTCGACGCGCACCGCGAGCGTGCGCATGCCGCGGTCGATAAGCCACGCGGCCAGCGGGTCGAGCGCCTGCCCCCACACCTGCATCAGCTTGCGCACCTCCTCGATCACGGGCTCCGCCGCGGCCACGGCACCGGCGATCACATCGGAGTGGCCGTTCAGGTACTTGGTGGCGCTGTGGATCACGATGTCGGCCCCGTGCTCGAGCGGGCGGAAGTTGATGGGCGTCGCGAAGGTCGAATCCACGAGCAGCACCAGCCCCTCGGTCTGGCAGAGGGTCGCGACCGGCTCGAGATCGATCACGCGCAGCAGCGGGTTGGTCGGCGTCTCGACGAAGATCGCCCGGGTCGTCTTTTTCATCGCGCGCTTCCAATCGCGCGCGTGGGTCGGACTCACGAAGGTGACGTCGATCCCCAGGCGCCCGAACTCCTGGGCGAACAGCCGGTGCACGCCGCCGTAGATCCACTCGCTCGACAGCAGGTGGTCCCCGGGCCGCAGCACGGCGAGATGGGCCAGCGCCACCGCGCCCATCCCGCTCCCGACGAAGAGCGCGGCCTCCGCGCCCTCGAGCGCGGCGAGCCGCTGGGCGATGGCGACCTGGTTGGGATTGTTGCCGTAGCGCGTGTAGAGGACTTCCGCCGTCGAGCCGATCGGGTTGGTAAAGGTGCTGCTCTGATAGATCGGCGGCGCGATCGGCGCCCAGTCCGGACGGGCGTCCGGGTTGCCGTGCACGGCACGGGTGGAGAGGCCGAGCCGCTGTTTCACGAGAGCGTCAGCGCGACCGTGCCTCCCGCGGAGCGCGCCGCGAGCCGCCGCGCCACGAGTTCCTCCACCAGCGCGGCCGCCGCTTGCGGCGCGCCGAGGGCGTCCAGCGTGCCGTCCGGCCGCTCGAGCAGGGCGGCGAGGCCGTGCCCCGCCAGCACCGGCTCGATGGCCTCGCGATGACCGTCGCTGATCCCCGTGAGCACCAGCACCGCCGGGCGCGCGCGCAACAGCTTGGCGACGATCTCGTCCGCGCACGAGTAGTCGATGCAGCCCACGCCCGTGAAGTCCATCCGCGCGATCGCAAACGCGGGCTCGGCCGCGGCGATGGTCCGCTCGATGTGCTCGCGCACGACTCGACCGGTCGTGCGCGTGACGAGGTCGGTGTACACGCCCGACACGGTCTCTTGCAGTACGGCGTGTACGTCGATGTGCTGGATCACCGCTGAGCGGACTCCTGCTCGGGAATGATGATGAGCACCTGGGCGCCCGGGAACGGCGGCACGCCCTCCCGCAGCGGGACGTCGTCGTCCCACTTCGGGACGATCGCGATGCGCGCCGTCCCGCTCCGGATGGCGATCTTGCCGTCCCAGCGGGCGAGATAGCGTCGGATCCCGGCCAGCCCTTGCCCCCGGCCCGGGTCCCGGAACCGGCTCACACCCTGGATCAGCGCTGCCTCGAGCGCCGCAGCATCGCCCCAGCGCTCGCCGAAGCGCTTCGCCTGCGTCGGCTCGAGTGAGTGGCGGAACCCCACGCCGGCGTCCGCCACCGCGATCACCACGACCCGCCGCGCGAGCGTGCGGCGCCAGTGGTAGCTCTGCACCGCGACCCAGCCTCCGGTGCCGGCGTGCTCTACAATATTCTGACACGCCTCCGAAAGCGCCATAGCGAAGCCCATCGTCGCTTTCGGATCGAGCCCCAGCTCGGACGCCAGGATGGCGGACGCGCGCTGCTGGATCTTGCTCACCACGGCGTGCACGTCTTCGGCCGCGCGCACCGGCGTCACGGGCAGGAGCACGTCGCTCTCGTCTCCCTTGCCTCGCGGCACGCGGCCGTGGATCTCGAACAACGCGGCCGCTTCCCGGAAGAACCCGGCCCGCGCCCAGTAGCGCAACACGTCGGCATGAGTCGGCACCGTGAGCAGCGGCTTCTCCCCGCCGGCGCGGCGCGCCGCCTCACCCGCCGCGAGCAGCCCCACCAGCCCGTAGGGCGATGCCCACTCGGCCGCGTGCGCGTCGAACAGCAGCCGCTCGCCGTCCTTGCCCGCGGCCGCGAAGCCGCTCACGAACTGGTCGAACGAGCGGTCGTCGAACTGCACCGGCACCTCGACCAGCCGGGTCATGCCGGGGTGAGCTTCCCGAGGAGGTGATCGCGCAACCCGCTGGCCCCACGGTGCGACACGTTTCGCATCGCCATCCGCGTTCCCAATCGCAGCGCCTCCTCGAGCCCGCGGCCGGCGAGGAGGGAGGCCACCACGGTCGCGCCGAAGACGTCGCCGCAGCCGGTGGGATCCCCCTCGAGCACCGCCCCGCCTTCGACCGGCACCAAGGCGGTGCGGGTCGGGGTCCCAGTGAAGTAGGCCGCCCCTCGCGCGCCCAGCGTGACGCACACGGCGGTGCAACCCTGCACCAATGCCCCCGCCGCGAGCGCGAGCGGGTCGTCTCCCAGCTGCGCCAACTCCTCCTCGTTCAGCTGCACGTAGTCGAAGCAGCCGAACCAGGCCGGCGCCTGCGGCAGGGGCCGGGGGATGCGCGTCCCGTCGGGCTCCTTGCCGAGGAAGAGGCTGTGGAGGTCGGCGTAGAGAAAGCGGCGGAAGCTGTGCCGCAGCAGCCGCGCCGTCGGGAGGTCCATCTCGTAGCCCGAGATGAAGTTCAAGTACAGCGCGTCGAGGTCGGCCACCATGGGCCCGAGCTCGGGCCACGTCCAAGGCGGCACCCCTCCGGACATCTGCTCGCAGCGGCGCTCGAGTGCGTAGTAGCGCAGGGTGACCCGATTATTCGGCGCGGGCACCTCGGCGAAGCGGGTGCCGGGCGCCAGGTGCCGCAGGGTGCCCAGGAAGGCATTCGCCCTGGCGGCCAAGTCACGCCCCACCTTTATGATCGGCACGATCTGCCATTCGGGCGTGAGGGTCGCGTCGAGCGCGGCGAGGGAGTAGGCGACGCCGCCCCACTCCTCCACCGCAGGCTGTGCGGGATCGCGGCCATAGATCGTGTCCCACACCATCGACCCCACGACGCCCAGTCGCCTCACAGCCGGCCCCACGTGCGCTTGACGAATACCGCCGCTGCGCCATACACGCCGGCCGTGCCGGTCAAGGCGCCGGGTAGGATGCGGCACACGTCCACCGCCGGCTTGAACGCGCGCCGCTTCACCTCGCTCCGCAGCGGCACGAACAGGCGGTCGCCGGCGAGGGTCACGCCGCCGCAGATCACGACGACCTCGGGATTGAACACGTTGACGATGTTCGCCACGCCGGCGCCCAGGAAGTGCGCCGTGTCGCGTACGACGTCGAGCGCGTAGGCGTCCCCGTCGTGCGCCGCCTCGTAGACCACCTGCGCGGTAATGCGCGCGAGCTCGCCCTGCACGTAGCTGGGCAGGGTCGTCTCGGCCCCCGCCTCGATGCCCTCGACTGCTCGGGCCGCGATCGCGGGGCCCGAGGCGTACGCCTCGAGGCAGCCATAGTTGCCGCATTTGCAGCGGCGGCCGTTGGAATCGATGGTCATGTGGCCGATCTCGCCGGCGATGTCGGAGGCGCCGTGATAGATCTCGCCGTGGAGCACGATGCCGCCGCCGATCCCGGTGCCGATCGTGAGGCCGACGACGTGGCTCGCGCCGCGCGCCGCGCCGCGCCACCATTCGCCGAAGATGGCGCAGTTGGCGTCGTTGTCGAGAGTGGCGGACAGGCCCAGTGCCTGCGCGATGCGATCCCGCAGCGGGAAATTCGTCCAGCCGAGGTTCGGGGTCAGCAGCACCACGCCGCGCGCCGTGTCGAGCGGGCCCGGCGCGCCGATGCCCACGCCCGCGATCTCCTTGCCGCGGGCCGCGGCGACCGAGGCGCGGGCGAGCTTCAAGATGCGCGCCACGACCGCGTCGGCGCCCTGCTCGGGGA
>QHUR01000161.1 GCA_003221995.1 Gemmatimonadota bacterium
GCCGCCTCCCCAGCCCGGCCAGCCGCCGGAGGACCCGCTCGGGCGCGTGCTTTTCCCCCCCGAGCTCGTGATGCAGCACCAGCAGGAGATCGGGCTGCGGCCCGAGCAGCGCGCCACGATCACCAAGGCGATTCAGGACTTTCAGACGCGGGTTGTGGACCTGCAGTGGCGGATGCAGGAGCAATCGCAGCGGCTCACCACCCTGCTCGACAAGCCAGCCGTCGATCAGACGGCGGCGCTCGCGCAGGTGGACGAGCTGCTGGGGGTGGAGCGCGAAGTGAAGCGTTCGCACCTCACCTTGCTGATCCAGATCAAGAACGCGCTATCGGCCGAGCAGCAGGCGAAGCTCGCTGCGGCGCGGGCCCAGGCCACGCGGTAGCGATCAACCGCTCGCGCCGGTGTAGCGCCGCAGCGCCGCGCGCCATAACAGGCGCGCCAGCACGAACGCGAGTGCCGCGACGGCGGCCGCGGCGACTGCGATCTCAGGCCCCAGTCGGCCCGTGAGCGCCGAGGTGGGGATCGTCGTGGTCCAGGCGATCGGCAGGAGATACACGAACACGAAGCGCAGCGCGCCCGGGTACGCCGTGACCGGGTAACGCGCGCCCTCGTACACCGCGTCGAACAGCACCGACAGGTTCTCGACCGACACGAACCAGAAGGCGAGGCTCATCAGGGCGACCCAGATCGCGTACACCACGATCCCGGCCGCCGCGAGGGCCACGACGAAGGCAGCGAGCTGGAGCACGCCCGGCACGCGGCCCAGCCGGGACAGGGCGTACCCGGCGAGCCCGAGGCCCAGCACCACGTCCGTGAGGTGCCAGACGTCGAGCCGCCGGAACGAGACGAAGCCCTGGGCGTCCACGGGCTTCGCCAGCACGAGGTCGAGGCCGCCGTTCCGCACCTCGCTCGCCAGCCGGCCGATTCCCGGCCGCAGCACCGCCTCGATCACGCCGGTGAGCGCGTTGAACACGCCGAGCAGCACCACGACCTCCCAATAGTCCCAGCCGCCGAGCCGGGTGGTGTGGCGGAAGAACAGGGCCAGCGTGAGCAGCGCCGTGCCGATCCAGAACACCGTGCCGAGCACGCTCGCCACGAAGTTCGCGCGGTACTGCAGCTCTTCGGCCAGGTTGAGGCGCCAGAGGGCGGCGAGAACGCGGAACGCGGACCGTGGAACGCGGAACATCATGGTAGGCTCCGTCCGCGGGGCGCGACGTCGCTCGAGCTCGCAGTGCTGTTCCGCGTTCCGCCTTCCGCGTTCCGCATTAGTTCACCCCCCCACCGCCCCGTACCGCCGCAGCCCTCGCGTCCAGGCCAGCTGATAGGCTCCCACCCACAACCCGAGCCACACGAGCTGCCCCGCGAACCCGTGCAGCACCGCTGCGGTGCCGTGCACGGCGCCCGTGAGCAGGTTCACGGGGAAGGCCAGCATGTAGGGGAACCACAGCAGGGCGGCAACGCCCGCCACCGCGGGGGGGAGCAGCGTGAGGGGGGCGATGCGGCCCGAGAGAAACAGCGCGACCCCGCCGTGCAGTCCCATGATCGCCGTGGCGCGGGTGGTCCAGAACGCGAGCAGGCCGGTCGCGAAGCTGATGAAGAACCGCATCGCCGCGGCGAGCAGCACGGCGAGGGCCGTCAGCGTCCAGCGGCCAGGCGCGAGGGGCAGCCGCACCGCCGGCCACACCAGGGCGGCGACGAGCCACACCACGAGGATCATCCCGCCGCTCCGCGCTTTGTAGGCGATGTTCTCGGCGACCGCCTCGTGCGCGGGGTGCAGCGGGCGCGCCAGCCGGTAGTTGAGGTCGCCCTCGCGGATCCAGCGGTCGAGATACCAGGAGTCCCACGCGATCGTGAGCTGATTCACGAGCATCAGCGCGAAGAAGTAGCGCGCGAAGTCGGCGCGGGCGTAGCCCCCGACCTGCCCGTCGCCCGCGATCGACCACCAGATGCCCAGCGCGATCGTGGGCTCCGTGACGCCCCAGATGATCCACAGCACGATCGAGGCCCGGTACTGGAGATCGACGAGCCAGGCGTTGCGGATGAGCGCGCCGTAGCGGCGCGCCCAGTCGGCGACGCGATTCACGAGTCGTCCTCCTGCACGCCGCGGGTGAACGCCTGGCGGATCACATCCTCGATCGGCGGGTCCTCGATCGAGAGGTCGGCGACGGGAAGCGCGGCGAGCAGCCGCGCGCTCGTCGCCGCGGCCTCCTCGCGCGGCACCTCGAGCACCGCGTTGGGGAAGCGGAAACTCTTCACCTCGCCGAACGCCGCGAGGGCTTCGGCCGTGACCCCGTCGTCGCCGCCGAGCACCAGCTCCAGCCGCTTGGTGCGCGCGATGCGCGCCACCAGCGCGTCCAGGGCACCGTCGTACAGCAGCCGGCCGCGGTTGATGATGAGGACGCGCCTGGCGAGCGCCGTCACGTCTTGCATGTAGTGCGACGTGAGGAGCACCGTCGCGCCGTGGCGGTCGCGGTACTCCGTGAGGAAGCGGCGGATCGCCTCCTGCGCGGTCACGTCGAGCCCGAGCGTGGGCTCGTCGAGGAACAGGATCGGCGGATGGTGGAGCAGCGCGGCGGCAAGCTCGCACTTCATCCGCTCGCCCAGCGACAGCTGGCGCACCGGCTTGTCCAGCACGTCGCCGAGCTCGAGCAGCGTCACGAGCTCGGCCAGCCGCTCCCGGTAGGCGGCCGGGGCGATCTCGTAGATCGCCCGGTTGAGAAGAAACGTCTCTTCGGGGGGGAGGTCCCAGACGAGCTGCTGACGGTTGCCCAGCACCAGGGCGATGCGCCGCTTGAACTCGGGTCCGCCGCCCCATGGCACGAACCCCGCGACCTCGACCCGTCCGCTCGTGGGGTAGAGCAGGCCCGCCAGCATCTTCAGGGTGGTGGTCTTGCCGGCGCCGTTCGGGCCGAGGAACGCGACGATCTCCCCGGGGTCAATGCGGAACGTCACCTCGCGCACGGCGTGCACGTCGCGATAGCGCGGCCGCAGCAGCGCCTCGAGCGCGCCCCGGAGCCCGGGATCGCGCACCTTCACGCGGAACGTCTTGCTGAGCTGCTCGGCGGTGATGGCGGGGGGCATAGGCCCCCAAATCTACCGCCGCCGCTGCTGCTGCTTCAGGGCGTGGCCGACACGCTGACGGCGGCCGTCGCCACCCGGCGGTCCCCTCCCGACCGCCGCTCCCGGTTGAGCCGGCGATCGCTCCAGTTGCGGCGCTCGAGGCGCGGACCGGAGGTCACGGCCACGGCCACGCGCGGCAGCTCTTCGTGCACCAGCACCGCCCCGCGCGTGAGCTCGGGCGGGACCGCCTGGAACACGGGCCAGTCGTGCCGGAACCAGTCGTTCAGGAGCCGCTCGCCTACCGCGGCGCTCTCCTCGGTCTGAAACAGGGCGATGCTCGCCAGTGTGTCGTTGCCCGCGTGCACGAGGTAGTACGCCGCGAACCCTGGGACCCGCCGCAGGCCGGGCACCAGGCCGTCGTGCGCCCGCTCAGCGGCTGCCTCGACGGCACCGAGTCGGATCCGGTAGCGCCGAAACACTGCGTGCATGACTCGTCTCCTGTTGGGTGGGACCCACGCTCGGCAAGGGCGACCAGGGGCGGGGGGCAAGTCAATATCGCCTCCGCCGGCGGTCGAGGCAACGTGATCCGCGTCACACTCCCCAACGCTCGATGAAATCCTCCGGCTCCACGCCGAGCCCATCGGCCACGCGCGTGATGTAGTTGAAGTAGGCGACGACTTGCACGGCGTCGAGTGGCCCGGTCGCCTCGGCGATCTGTACCTGCCTGATCCAGGGCATGATCCCGAGTGGGGCGAAGATGGAGCGCCCGGCTAGGGCAGCGAGACGAACTGGCCCAGGAACGCCCGCGCCGTCGACGTGTCCAGCCGATAGTCCTTACTGGTCGCCCGGCAGACAGCGTCGCCCGTGGTCACCGTGGCGACGATGAGGCTCGTGTTACCGTCGAAAAACTTCGGCGAGCCGGAGTCGCCAAAGCAGTCGCCGCCTAGGCCGGTCGCGTGCGAGTTCATATTGAGCCAGAGCCAGAACCGCTCCAGCGCCTGGAATGGCGACTGCGAGACCTTGCGTACCCCGTCGAACGTGTAGTGCGGCTTCCCGCGCAGCGTGGCATCCACCCCGTAGCCGACGTTGAGAAAGATCCGGTCCTTCAGCCCGTTGTGCGCAGCCAGGTCGTCGAGCAGCCCCGCTGGGGGCAGTCGCAACGGCTGGATGGTCGTGGTCGACCCTGCGGGGAGCAGGACGACGGCGACGTCGTGCAGGTCGCCCAAATCGTGCCCGAAGCCCGGGTCGAAGTGGAACTCCGTGGCCGCGATCACCTTGAGCTGCTTGTCGAAGAGGTCCGCGCTGAATGAGACGTACAGCTGCGCGTTGGCCGGGAAGAACGAGACGCAGTGCGCGGCCGTCAGAAACACCGTCGGCGCGATGAGGCTGCCCGAGCAGAGGGCGTCGTCCCCTGTGATGACGCCGTTCTGGTCGAAGTCGAATAACAGGGCGCCGACGTTCGAAAAGCTGTTGTCGCCCGTGGGCTGCCCGTTGATGATGAACGAGGGCCGGTCGGGCGGGGCGGTGGGAGACGGGGCGTCGCGGCATGTCACCGTCCCGACGACGAGCACGAGGAGTGCGAGCGCCAGCTCGGCGCGTTTCGGCCGTGATCCGTTCATGGCGAGCTCCTTTGCGCGTGAGTTGCCGCCCAGCCGGCTGACTGTCAAGGTCTAGTACCTCCAGCTCACCGTGTCCGCCCCGGCGGGCAGCGCGCTGTTGCGCATCCGATCGATGATGCGCGGGATGAACATTTGGTGGTAGCGCAGTCGCGACTGCGCGTTGGGTCGCGTGTGGTCGCCGTTCCAGCAGTGCTCCGCCCGGGCACCGTAGTCCACCTCACCGTCGAAGGGCGGATCCTGCGCGCTCTTGAGGAACTCCTCCACCAGGTACACGGCGTCGTTGAGGTAGTAGGTGTCCGCCTCGCCCACGTAGATGTGGAGCTTGCCGCGCAGCTTCGGCCCCAGCGTCTTCCAGTCGCGGCGCAGGAGGTAGGATAGGTCGTAGTGCTCCCGCCAGTAGTCGGCCACCGAGCGGTCGATCGTGCCCGTCCGCTTGTCCCAGATGCGCTTGGGGTAGCCGTCCGGTCCCACGGGCGAGTAGACGGACTCCCAGATGTCCCACTGGTCGCCGGAGCGGCTGTGAGTGCCGAGCGCGAGCTCGCGGTGGTTCATCTGCTCGAGGGTCGCGTGCACGTGGCCCAACCAGTCGCGGATGCCGGGGCGCGGCGTGCGTTTCCACCTGGCCGTTTCGTAGTAGGCATTCGTGTCCTGGTAGATGTTGGCCACCGTGTAGGCGCGGAAGTCGATCGGATCGGGGCAGGCGATCCAGGCGCCGTTGAAGTCGTCGGGATAGAACATCTGCACCGCCATCGCCTCCCAGCCGCCGGTCGAGCCGCCGTAGGTGAACCGTGCCCACCCCTGCCCGATCCCGCGGTACTTCCGCTCGATGTAGGGGACGAGCTCGCGCATGATGGCGTCGCCGTACGGGCCGTTGTTCTCCGAGTTCACGGCGTAGGAGTCGTCGTAGTAGGGCGTGGGGTGCTGGATCTCGATCATGAGCACGCGCGGGAAGCCGGGCCCCGTCCAATC
>QHUR01000162.1 GCA_003221995.1 Gemmatimonadota bacterium
TTCCAGCGCCGCGGCGACGATGCGCGCCTGCTCGGCAGCGTGCGCGGCGGGGTACCCCTCGGCGGGACTCGAGCGCTCGGGCCGGCCGATGTCGCGCACCGCGACGTCCGACCCCACGAGCTCCCGCAATTGCGGCTTCATGAACTTCTGCGGGCCCATGTTGCGCGGCTCCTCCTGCACCCAGACGATCTCCGCGACCTTGGGATAGCGCGTGACCAGCTCGGCGATCTCGCTCGTGGGGAACGGGTACAGCAGCTCCACCCGGCCGATCGCCACGTGCGGGGCTTGGGCGCGCCGCGGCGACAGCAGCAGGTCGTAGTACACCTTGCCGCTGCACAGCACGAGCCGCGTCGCGGCGCGCCGCGCCTCGCCCTCGGGATCGTCGAGCACCGGCCGGAAGCGGCCCGTCGTCAGGTCTTCGAGCCGTGACGCTGCCTGCGGCAGGCGCAGCAGGCTCTTGGGCGTGAACAGGACGAGGGGCCGCAGCTCGGTATGGCGCCCTTGGCGCCGCAGCAAATGGAAGTACTGCGCGGGCGTGGTGCAGTTGGCGATGCGCAGGTTGCCCTCGGCGCCGAGCGCGAGGAAGCGCTCGATGCGGGCGCTCGAATGCTCCGGCCCCTGGCCCTCGTAGCCGTGCGGCAGGAGCAGCGTCAGGCGTGACGTCTGCCGCCACTTCGCGAGCCCGGCGATGAGAAACTGGTCGATGATCACCTCGGCGCCGTTCGTGAAGTCGCCGTACTGCGCTTCCCACAGCACCAGCGCTTCCGGCGCCGCGGCCGCGTAGCCGTACTCGAAGCCCAGGCACGCGAACTCGGAGAGCGGGCTGTTGTGCAGCTCGAAGGGCGCCCGCGCCCCGGGGAGGCTCTGGATCGGCGCGTGACGCTGCCCGTTCACCGCGTCGTGCAGTACCAGGTGGCGCTGGCTGAACGTGCCGCGCTCGGTGTCCTGGCCGGTGAGCCGGATCGGTGTCCCCTCGACCACGAGCGACGCGAACGCCAGCGCCTCGGCGTGCGCCCAGTCGATGCCCCCGTCCGTCAGCGCGCTGCGCCGGCGCTCGAGTTGCTTCTTGAGTTTGGGGTTCACGGTGAACCCTTCCGGCACGGCGAGGAGCTGCGCGTTCAGGCCGGTGAGCACCTGCGCCGCGACCGCCGTGTCCGGCTCCGGCGGCTGAGTGCCCGAGATCCGCTGCGGCTCCTCACCCTGGCCCTCCTCAGCGAGGTGGGCCTTCAACGACTGCTGCGTCTCGTACAGCCGCTGCGAGAAGCGCTCCGCCTCCGCGTCCGCCTGCGCGACCTCCAGCGCGCCTTCGCGCGCCAGCTGCTCGGCGTAGCGCCGCCGCACCGGCGGCGTCTGCCTGATCCGCTCGTACATCAAGGGCTGCGTGTAAGCGGGCTCGTCCCCTTCGTTGTGCCCGTGCCGCCGGTAGCCCACCACGTCGATCACCACGTCCCCGTGGAACTGCTCGCGATACAGCATCGCGACCCGCACCGCCGCGAGGCACGCTTCGGGGTCGTCCGCGTTCACGTGGATGATCGGCGCATCGAAGCCCTTGGCGAGGTCGCTCGCGTAGTCGGTGGAGCGCGCTTCCTTGGGGTCGGTCGTGAAACCGAGCTGGTTGTTCGCGATCAGGTGGACCGTGCCGCCCGTGGTGTAGCCCTTGAGACGGGCCAGGTTGAACGTCTCGGCCACGACACCCTGGGCCGCGAACGATGCGTCCCCGTGGATCAGCAGCGGGACGGCGACGCTGCCGTCGTGCAGCGCGTCCTTGCCGCGCCGGTTCGTCTGCGCCGCGCGCGCGCGCCCTTCCACCACGGGGTTCACGGCCTCGAGGTGGCTCGGGTTCGGCGACAGGGTGACGTTGACCGGCTTGCCGGCCGCGGTCTGGTACACGCCGTCGGCACCGTGGTGGTACTTCACGTCTCCCGTGCCGCCCTCGGGCGTGAGCGTCTCCTCGACGTGCCGCCCGCCCTCGAACTCGGCGAAGATCGTCTCGTACGGCAGGCCCACGATGTGCGCCAGCACGTTGAGCCGCCCACGGTGCGCCATGCCGAGCACCACGCGGCGCGCCCCGGCCTGGCCGGCGAGCTCGATCGTCAGGTCCAGCATCGGGACGAGCGCGTCCAGGCCCTCGATCGAAAAGCGCTTCTGGCCCAGGTAGGCCGTATGCAGGAACCGCTCGAGCATCTCGACCGCCGTGAGCCGCGACAGCAGCTTCCGCTTCTCGTCCGCCGCGAGCGGGGGGCGATGCTGGCCGGACTCGATCAGCTGGCGCAGCCACACGCGCTCCTGATGGCTGCCGATGTGCTCCACCTCGTAGGCGATCGTGCCACAGTAGGTCTTGAGCAGCGCGGGGTACGCGTCGGCCAGGGTGCGGCCGGGCACGTAGACGCGCAGCAACTCGGCCGGGACGCGCGCCATGATCTCGGGAGTGAGCCCGAGGGGCCGCGGGTCGAGCGCCGGATCGCCGGGAGGCTCGGAGCCGAGGGGGTCGAGCCGCGCCGCGAGATGGCCGAAGTGGCGGATGGCCTTGACGAGCGCCATGGCGGCGGCGACGTGCTTCAGATCCTCCACCCCCCCCATCGCCACCTCGGGATGCGGGATGCGAGATGCGGGAGGCGCGGGTGACGGAGCAGTCGTTACGCTTCCCGCATCCCGCATCCCGCTTCCGGGCAGTCCCAGGCTCTCGAACACGCGGTCGTAGAACCCGTCCTCTCCCTGGAGTAGGGAATCGAGCTTGCGGAGAAACATGCCCGACTCCGCGCCCTGGATGACGCGGTGGTCGTAGGTGCTCGTGATCGTGACGATCTTCGCGCTGCCCGACTGGCGGATGGCCCCGGTGGCGATGATCGAGCCCTGGCCCTTCATGAGGCGCGGCACGGAGGCGACGGTGCCGATGGTGCCGGGGTTCGTGAGCGTGATCGTGCCGCCCGCGAAGTCGTCGGGGAGGAGGCGGCCGGTGCGCGCCTTCTCGACCAGTGTTTCGTAGGTCGCGTGGAACGCCGCGAAATCCATCCCCTCGGCATGCTTGATCACCGGGACGAGGAGCGCGCGGCTGCCGTCCTTCCTCTCGACGTCCACCGCGAGGCCGAGGCTCACGCCGCCGGGATCGAGGCGATGCGGCTTCCCCTCCGCCTCCTGGAACGCATGGGTCATCACGGGAACGGCGCGCGCCGCCTGCACGATGGCGTATCCGATGAGGTGGGTATAGGAGATCTTCTTGCCGCTCGCGGCGAGTCGCGCGTTCAGCTCCCGGCGGCGGGCGTCCAGCGTATCGACCACGATCTCGCGGAAGGAGGTCGCCGTCGGGACGGAGAGCGAGTCCGTCATGTTTTGCGCCAGACGGGCTGCCGGACCCGTGAGAGGGGTCAACCCACTCGGGAGAGGGGAGATGGGAGAGGTACGTGGCGGTGCAGCGGGGAGAACCTCTCCCTTCTCCCCTCTCCCCAAGACTTCTGCCCGGTCCGTCGGGATCACGGGCAGTTCGCTGAGTCGACCGTTATCGAAGAGGTTGCGCCACTCTTCGCCGACCGAGGCGGGGTCGCGCAGGTATTGCTCGTACATCACCTGCACGAAGGCGGCGTTGTGGGTGCCGAAGACGAACTCGCTCACGGAAGCAATTTAATCAAATGGGGACCGGGATTCTTACGCATTCTACGCCACCCCATTGCGGCACGTCTGACGAGTCCGCGGCTCAAGCCGCGACTCGGCATTTGCGGGTAAACCCGCATGATGCTCGACTCGGGTACGCCCGATTACGGGCACTACTTGACCGACGCTGGACGGGGAGCCATGAGTAGGCACCGCTACGATCGCAATGGTCGGCAACAGCCTTGAGAATCTGATTCAGCCGCACCTTTGGCCTGAGGAGCGGCTCGTGTGGTGTGAGCGACCCACGTCTCTGGGAGCCGTCGTGGCCCAGGTCAGCTATGCCTACAAGAAAGCCAATGCCGCGGTCGAGCTCTTCAGCGCGCCCCTCTCGCTGTTCGTGGGTCTCGCTTGGCTCGTCGGCATCACGCCAGTGTTGATCTTCGTACTCTGGTTTCCCCTCGGGCTTGGGCTCTCGGCCGTCATCGTGGCGCTGGTCGCAGCCGTCGCCGCGGGAGTGTACGGTTGGTATCGAGCCAGGGGCACCTGCTACGCGATCACCGACCGACGGGTACTGGCGGTGCGCGGCGCCGACTCGGACTGGACGCTCCACGAGGCATGGGACCAAGCCCGGGTGGCCTGGCAGCTCGGCGGCATCGGCACCGTCGCGTTCAGTCGGAGCGGCGAAGGGGATCTCGACGTCCGGTTCGTTGGCGTGGGAAATCCCGCCGAGACCGTCGATGTGGCTCGCGGTGCGGCTCTGGAACGGCGGCGCCAGGGGTGAAATCTTGGGTGCGAGCAGGGATCATCGTCCCGTCGGAACGGGACGTAGATACTGGAGGACGGGTGCCCCCTCTCATGTCAGGCAACGGCGCGTGGTGCCGGATGCAGCAGGTTGGCCAAGCTTCGGTCGTGGATGCGAGCAAGCAGCAGCTGTGCCGAGATCGCGCCGAGGAGGGCCGAGAACATGTCCCACTGCGTGTCCCACACGTCGCCTTGCGTGCCGAGGAAAGCGTCTGCCGCATGCCCGCCGGCGAGCGCGGACCACCATTCGAAGAACTCGTAGCACGCGCTGAACGCGAGGCACGTCGCCGTCACGAGGACGAACAGCCAGCGCCCGGGCCGCAAGGGCGATGTGCGCAGCAGGACTTCGCGGATCAGGATGGCGGGAACGAAGCCTTGGACGAAGTGACCGAGGCGGTCGTAGTCGTTCCGAGCCAACCCCAAGACGTTTTGAGCCCAGAAACCCAGCGGCACCCGGGCGTAGGTATAGTGGCCGCCGACGACGAGGATGAGCGCGTGGATGGCGAGCAGCGTGTAGGTGAGTTTGGTCAGCGGAAAGCGACGATAGGTCGCTACCAGAATCGGAGTCCCGATCAGGATGGGAAAGATCTCCAACCACCAGGTGGTGCGGTCGTATGGCGCGATGCCCGACACGACGAGGGCCGCGCCGACGATAACCACGAGGACGCGCAGATACCGGTTGGTCATCGGATCCTACTTCGTCCCGAACCGCAAGCCGACCCTGATCGGGATGGAGACGAGATCGATGCCGTTCACGCTCGCGTCGGTGACCTTGCTCTCCAGGAAGATGCGCGTGCTCCCCCTGCCCACCTTGTATGCCACACCGGCGCCACCCCGAAGCCGACTTTGGTCTCGGAGGTAGGGGTGAATCTGGGGGTCGAGAGCCTGTAGTTGTACAACCCAACGCCCGCGACCAGATAGGGACGAATCTGATCCGCTGTTCTGCCGAATGCGTACACGACGTCCATCATCCCTCCCGCGAACGCCGTCGTATGATCCGAGATGCAGCAAGCGCCTTGCGCTGGTGTATGGCGCGCGCTAACTCACCCGGCGCGTCTTGCGCCGCATGAAATCCATCAGGATGAACTGCCCCAGCGTCATCGTGTTCGTGAAGTACGCCTTCCCGCGGCAGATCGCCGACACCTTCTTCACGAACTCCACGAGACTGCGGTCGCG
>QHUR01000163.1 GCA_003221995.1 Gemmatimonadota bacterium
ATCCGCGCCTTCTCCTCCGCCTCGAGCCGGCGCACCTCGCCGATGCGCTCGCCCCGGTCCTTCTCGACGACCTGGTCCTCGATGCGCGAGAAGATCTTCACGTCGATGACCACGCCCTCCATGCCGGGCGGCACCTTGAGGGAGGAGTCCTTCACGTCCTTCGCCTTCTCGCCGAAGATCGCCGTGAGGAGCTTCTCCTCGGGCGAGAGCTCCGTCTCCCCCTTCGGCGTGATCTTGCCGACCAGGATGTCGCCCGCCTTCACGTGGGCGCCGATGCGCACGATGCCCCGCTCGTCCAGGTCCACGAGCGACTCCTCCGCCACGTTCGGGATCTCGCGCGTGATCTCCTCGCGACCGCGCTTGGTGTCGCGGACGTGGAGCTCGAGCTCCTGGATGTGGATGGACGAGTAGACGTCGTCCTTCACCAGGCGCTCCGACAGCACGATGGCGTCCTCGAAGTTGTGCCCGTACCAGGGCATGAACGCGACCACCACGTTCGCGCCCAGGGCCAGCTCGCCCCGCTCCGTGCCCGCGCCGTCCGCGACGATCTGGCCGGCCTTCACCTTCTGCCCCACGTGCACCAGCGGCCGCTGGTTGATGGCGGTGTCCTGGTTGGTGCGCCAGAACTTCTTCAGGCGGTAGCGGTCGTGCTGCTTGAGCCGCGCCAGGGGGTGATCCCCTGCCCGCGCCTCGTCGTCGCCCGTGTCGATGATGATCTCGTCCGCGGTGACGCGCGTGACGACCCCCGCGCGGCGGGCGATCACCACGGCGCCCGAGTCGCGCGCCACCTTCTCCTCGAGCCCGGTGCCCACGAGCGGCGCCACCGGGAACAGCAGCGGCACCGACTGGCGCTGCATGTTGGAGCCCATGAGCGCGCGGTTCGCGTCGTCGTGCTCGAGGAACGGGATCAGCGCCGCCGCGATCGACACGAGCTGCTCCGGCGCCACGTCCATGAAGTCGATCTTCGCGGGCGCGAGCAACGGGTAGTCGTCCCGCTTGCGGCACAGCACCAGCTCGTCGGCGAAGCGGCCATCCTCGGTGAGCCGGGCGTTCGCCTGCGCCACGGCGTACTCCTCCTCCTCCGAGGCCGAGAGCCAGCGGATCTCGTCGGTGACCTTGCCGTCCTTCACGACGCGGTACGGCGTCTCGATGAAGCCGAGGTCGTTGACGCGCGCGTAGCACGACAGGCTCGTGATGAGCCCGATGTTCGGGCCTTCCGGCGTCTCGATCGGGCACATGCGGCCGTACTGGCTGTAGTGCACGTCGCGCACCTCGAAACCGGCGCGCTCGCGCGTGAGCCCGCCGGGGCCGAGCGCCGAGAGGCGGCGCTTGTGCGTCAGCTCGGCGAGCGGGTTCGTCTGGTCCATGAACTGCGACAGCTGCGAGCTGCCGAAGAACGCCTGGATCACGGCGCTCACGGTCCGGGCGTTCACGAGGTCGTCCAGCGTGATCCGCTCGGGATCGTTGTTGATGCTCATCCGCTCCTTGATGAGCCGGGCCATGCGCGAGAGGCCCACCGAGAACTGGTTCGCGATCAGCTCGCCCACCGAGCGCACGCGCCGGTTGCCGAGGTGGTCGATGTCGTCGGTGTAGCCGCGCCCTTCCCGCAGCTCGATCAGGTAGCGGATGATCGCGATGAAGTCCTCTTCCGTGAGGACCGTGTGGTCCTTCGGGACCGCGAGCTTGAGTCGCTGATTGATCTTGTAGCGGCCCACCCGTCCCAGGTCGTAGCGCTTGGGATGGAAGAACAGCCGCTCGAGGGCCTGGCGCGCGGTCTCGAGGTTCGGCGCCTCACCCGGCCGCAGCAGCGCGTAGATCTGCTCCAGCGCCTCGGCCTCGGACCGGGTCGGGTCCTTGAGCAGCGTGTTCTTGATGAGGGGCGACTCGCTCCGGCCCGCCGGCAGGAGCACGTCCACCTTCGTGAGCCCGGCCTTGAGCAGCTTCCGCTTCAGCGTCTCGCTGAGCTCCTTGCCGCCGTCGGCCAGCACCTCGCCCGTCCCCGGGTCGGCGACGTCGAAGGCGAGCACGTGGGGCCCCTGGCGCTCGCGCGTGGTGGTGGGCTGGGCCTCGTCGCGCAGGTCGAGCCCGGTGTAGCCCGCGAACACCTTCACCTTGGTGATGCCGGCCCGCCGGAACGTGTTGAACCGCTCCTGCGTGAGCTCGTCCCCGACGTGCGCGAGCGGCTCCCCCTTCTTGTTCTCGGGGTCGGGCACGTCCGCCGCGAGCAGGGTGCCCAGGACCTCGCGCCGCTGCGCCCGGCCCTCGAGCTTGCCCGTGATGTCGATCTCCTTCATGGCGTAGAACAGCTTCAGGATCTCGGCGTTCGTCCCGTAGCCGAACGCCCGCAGCAGCGCCGTCGCCGGGAACTTCTTCTTCTTGTCGATGTGGACGTAGATCACGTCGTGGATGTCGATCGTGAACTCGACCCACGAGCCGCGGAACGGGATGATGCGCGCCGAGAAGAGCCGCTGCCCGTTGGGGTGGATGCTCTCCTCGAACACCACGCCCGGGGAGCGATGCAGCTGCGACACGATCACCCGCTCGGCGCCGTTGATCACGAACGTGCCCAGGGGCGTGAGAATCGGCAGCTCGCCGAGATAGACTTCCTTCTCGATGATGTTCTTGGGCCGCTTGGTCTTCGTGGTCTCGCCCACCTCTTCCATCACGACGAGCTGCAGCGTGGCCTTGAGCGGCACCGAGTACGTCATGTCGCGCTCGATGCACTCCTCGACCGTGTACTTCGGCTCCCCCAGGGCGTACTTCACGAACTCCAGGGAGTAGTTCCCGTTCACGTCCTGGATCGGGAACACGTCCTTGAAGACCCGCTCCAGTCCGACGTCGGTGCGGTCGGCGCCCTTGCCGTCCGGCTGGAGCAGCGACGCGAACGCGCGCGTCTGGATGTCGAGGAGATGGGGCATCGGCATCCCCGTCTCGAGCTTCGCGAACGAAATGACCGGTAGCGTCTTCGTCATGTTGAAAACCTCAATCGAGCACAAAAGGCCCCGCCTCCCCCGGCCCCAACGGCGGCCGGGAGCGGATGGAGGGGCTCGCGTAAACGAGCAGGTATGATGTCACTACTTCAGTTCGACGACCGCGCCCTGAGCCTCGAGCTTCTTTTTGATCTCTTCCGCTTCCTGCTTGGACACGCCTTCCTTCACCGTGCCGGGCGCGCCCTCCACCAGGTCCTTGGCCTCCTTCAGGCCCAGGCTGGTGATCGCCCGGATCTCTTTGATCACCTGAATCTTCTTTTCCCCGCCGCTCTTCAGGATGACGGTGAACTCCGTCTGCTCCTCGACGGGAGCGGCCGCGCCGGCCGCGCCCCCGCCTCCCGCCGCCGGGGCGGGCGCCGCCGGCGCCGCGATCGTCACGCCGAACTTGTCCTTGAACTTCTGGATCAGTTCGGCGAGCTCCACGACCGAGAGATTGCCGATGGCTTCGATGATGTCGTCGCTGCTCATACTCGTCTGCGTCGCCATGTCCTGGTCTCCCTAAGAAGCCGCGCCCGAGGAGCGCTGGTTCCGGAGCGCCTCGAGGGCACCCACCATGTTCATCAGCAAGCCGTTCCACGCACCGACCACGCCGGCCAGCGGCGCCTGCAGCGCGCCGGCGACCTGCGCCAACAGCTCGAGCCGCGTGGGCAGGGTGGCGAGCCGCTTCACCTGCTCCGGCGTCACCGCCTTCCCCGCCACCACGCCGACCTTGATCGTCGGCTTTTCGTGCTCCCTCACGAAGTCGGCCAGCACCTTGGCGGCAGCCACGGGGTCCGCCCCCGCGAGCACCAGGGCGGTCGGGCCTTCGAGATGCGACTCGAGCCCCGGCACCGCGACCTCCTTCAGCGCCCGCCGCGCCAAGGTGTTCTTCACCACCACGTAGTCCACGCCCGCCTTGCGCAGGCGCCGCCGCAGGTCCGTGATCCGGGCCACGTTGAGGCCCGTGAAGTCAGTGACGTAGACCGTGGACGAGCGGGCGAGCCGCGTCGCCAGGGCCGTCACCTGTTCCTGCTTCTGCGCCTTGGTCCGGATCATTGATGGTATCCCGCCGGATCGATGCGCGCCGCCGGCCCCATCGTCGACGACAGCGCGATGGACCGGATGTACTGGCCCTTCGCCGCTGCGGGCTTGGCCCGCACGATCGCCTCGAGGAACGCCTGCAGGTTCTCCGTCAGCGCCTCGGCCGTGAAGGACTTCTTCCCGATCGGGGCGTGCACGATCCCGCTCTTGTCCACCCGGAACTCGATCTTGCCGGCCTTGAGCTCCTTCACCGCCTTGGCCACGTCCATCGTGACCGTGCCCGCCTTCGGGTTCGGCATCAGGCCCCGCGGCCCGAGCACCTTCCCGAGCGGTCCCAGCTGGCCCATCACGTCCGGCGTGGCCACGATGACGTCGCAATCGAGCCAGCCGTCCTTGATCTTCTGGATGTACTCGACGCCCACGAAATCGGCGCCCGCCGCCTCGGCCTCCTTCGCCTTGTCGCCCTGCGCGATCGCGAGCACCCGGACGCTCTTGCCGGTGCCGTGCGGCAACGTGAGGGTACCGCGGACGATCTGATCCGCGTGCTTGGGGTCGACGCCGAGGCGCACCGCGATGTCCACCGACTCGTCGAACTTGCCGTACGCGGCGGCCTTCACCTGGTCCACCGCCTCGCGGGGAGCCGCGAGCTTGCGGGGCTCGAGCGTCGCCGCCGCCGCGCGGTAGCGCTTGCCGTGGACGCGCATCAGTCCACCACCTCGAGTCCCATGGACCGCGCCGTGCCGGCGATCATCTTCATGGCGCCCTCGAGATCGACGGCGTTGAGATCGGGCAGCTTCAGCTCGGCGATCTTCCGCACCTGGGCGCGCGTCACCTTCCCCACCTTTTGCCGGTTCGACGTGGGCGAGCCCTTCTCGATGCCCGCTTCCTTCTTGAGGAGCACGGCCGCCGGCGGCGTCTTGGTGATGAACGTGAAGCTGCGGTCCTTGTAGATCGTGACTTCGGCCGGCGTGATCATCCCGGCCTGGCTCTGGGTCCGGGCGTTGAACTGCTTCACGAACTCCATGATGTTCACCCCATGGGGCCCGAGCGCCGTGCCCACCGGCGGGGCCGGCGTCGCCTGTCCGGCCGGGACCTGCAGCTTCACCACGGCGGCAATCGGCTTGGCCATCGGTTCAGTGCGCCTTCAATTGCAAGTAATCGAGCTCCACGGACGTGGGCCGGCCGAACAGCGAGACCGCCACCCGCACCTTGCCCTTGTCCCGGATCACCTCTTCCACCGTGCCCGAGAAGTCCGAGAACGGCCCCTCGGTGATCTCCACCACCTGCCCAGGGAGGAACGGGATCTGCTCCTGGGGCTCCTCTTCCTTCACTGCCTCCTCGATGCCGAGCAGGCGATTGACCTCCTCGGGACGCAGCGGCATCGGCTCCCGGCCGGTGCCCACGAACTTGATCACGCCCTGGATGCCGTTGATCGTGTGCAGCGTCTCCTGGTTCTTGATCATCTCCACGAGCACGTACCCGGGATAGATCTTGCGCTCCACCGTCACCTTCTTGCCGTTCTTGATCTCGACGACTTCCTGCGTCGGGACGAGGGCCTGGCGGATCGGCTTCTCCTCGTCGCGCGGGAATCGTCCTTGATCCGCCGGGCGACGAGCGACCGCACCTTGTTCTCGTGCCCCGCCGTCGTCTGAATCGCGTACCAGCGATGCTCGGACATCAAAAGAACTTCGCCACGGCGACGACGAAGATCTGCTGCAGCAACCAGTCCATCCAGCCGATGACGAGGCCGAGCAGCGCGACGAAGATCACGATGACCGTCGTCGCCTTCTTGAGCTCCTCCCACGTCGGCCAGGTGACCTTGCGGATCTCTCCCTGGACTTCCCGCAGGAAGTCCACCACCCGGCCGAGCCAGCTCCGCCCCGTGCTGGCCAGCGCTTCCGTCGCCACTACTTGGATTCCTTGTGCGCCTGGTGCTTGTTGCACCGCGGGCAGTACTTCCTCCATTCCACCCGCTCGGAGTGCTTGCGCCGGTTCTTGGTGGTGAAGTAGTTCCGGCTTTTGCACAC
>QHUR01000153.1 GCA_003221995.1 Gemmatimonadota bacterium
CTCGATCGACAGCCCTCGCGGGAGATCACTTCTCATCCAGCACCTCGCGCACCTTGCGTGCGAGCCCTGCCGGCGTGAACGGCTTCTGAATGAACGCCGTGCCCGGGTCCAGCACGCCGTGTCGCTCGATCGCTTCGTCGGCGTAACCCGACATGTACAGCACCCGCGTCTGGGGGCGCTGCTCGGCGAGCCGGTGCACCAGCTCGCGACCGCTCATTTCGGGCATCACGACGTCCGCGACGAGGAGGTCGATGGGGCCGGCGTGCTGCGTCGCGAGCTGCAACGCCTCTGCGCCCCCCGCCGCGACGAGCACCGTGTAGCCGGCCTGCTCCAGGATCTTGCGAGCGAGCAGGCGCACCAGCTGCTCGTCCTCGGCGAGGAGCACGGTCTCGCGCCCGGATGCCGGGGCGACGACGGCGCGCGCGCTCCCCGCCGGCTCCGGCGCCTCCGCTACTCGCGGCAGGTAGATGTGAAACGCACTGCCGCGGCCCGGCGCGGTGTCCACGGCGATGTGGCCGCCGCTCTGGCGCACGATGCCGTACACCGTGGCGAGGCCGAGGCCGGTCCCCTTGCCGCGCGGCTTGGTCGTGAAGAACGGCTCGAACAGGTGCGCCCGGGTGTCGGCGTCCATGCCGACGCCGCTGTCCGTCACGGCGAGCCGCACGTACGCCCCTGGCGGTCCCTCGGGGACGGGCGAGGAGTTGCCGCCCGAGAGCTCGACGTTGGTCGTGCTGATCGTCAGCCGTCCGCCTTGGGGCATGGCGTCGCGGGCGTTCACCGCGAGGTTCACGAGCACGTGCTCGAGCTGCCCGGCGTCCGCCCGCACGGCCCCGAGCACGGCGTCCGGGGCGAGCACCAGCTCCACGTCCTCGCCGATCAGACGGCGCAGCATCTTGGCGATGTCGCTCACCAGGTGATTGAGGTCGAGCACCGTCGGCTGCAGCACCTGACGCGCGCTGAAGGCGAGCAGCCGGCGGATCAGGTCCTGGGCGCGCGTGGCCGCGTCGCGGATGATCTCGAGCTCTTCGCGCAGCGGCCCGGGCTGCGGGGCGTCGAGCAGGCCCAGCTCCACGGCGCCGAGGATCGCCGTGAGCACGTTGTTGAAGTCGTGCGCGATCCCACCCGCGAGCCGGCCGACGGCGTCCATCTTCTGCGCCTGGAACAGCTGCTGCTCCAGTCGCCGGCGCTCGCGCCGCACCCCGGCGTCCGCGACCGCCCGCGCGACGGCGGGCGCCAGCCGCTGTAGCCGGTCCTTCATGATGTAATCGGTCGCCCCGGCTCTCATGGCCGCCACGGCGGTGTCCTCCCCGACGCTGCCCGACACGACGATGAACGGCGCATCGCTGCCGTGCGCCTGGAGCACCGCCAGCGCGGCGGGGGCGTCGAATCCCGGCATAGTGTAGTCGCTCAGGACGACATCCCAGGGCTGGCGGACGAGCGCCGCGCGCATCGCGTCGGCGCTCTCCACGCGCTCGTGGCTCGGCTCGAACCCAGCCTGCCCGAGCGCGCGCAGCATCAGGTCGGTGTCGGCGATGGAGTCTTCCACGATGAGCACCCGCAGCGGGGCGCGGGGCGGGGGCGGGGGCGGGGAGGTCATGACAACCCGGCAAGGTAGCGGCCGGTGGTGGACTCTGCGATCCGGGCGACCTCCTCCGGTGTGCCCTGGGCCACCACACGCCCCCCGTCCGCGCCGGCACCGGGCCCGAGGTCGATGATCCAGTCGGCGCGCTTGATCACGTCGAGATGGTGCTCGATCACGAGCACCGTGTGGCCCGCGTCCACCAGCCGGTCGAGCACCTTGCAGAGGGTGCGCACGTCGTCGAGGTGAAGGCCCGTCGTGGGCTCGTCCAGGATGTAGAGCTTGCGGCTGCCGCGCCTCCCTTGCCGGCCGGCGCGCGCGCCTGCCAGCGCGAGCTCGCGCGCGATCTTGAGCCGCTGTGCCTCGCCGCCCGAGAGCGTGGTCGCCGGCTGGCCCAGCCGCAGGTAGCCGAGCCCCACCTGCTGTAGCAGCCACAGGGCGCGGGCGAGCCGGGGATGACGGTGGAAACGCTGCAGCGCCTGGTCCACCGTCCAGTCGAGCACGTCGTGGATCGAGCTGCCGTCGAGCTTCACCTCGAGCACCTCGGGCTTGAAGCGCTTCCCCTGGCACACGTCGCAGGGGACGAACACGTTGGCGAGGAACACCATCTCGACCAGCACGTGTCCCGCGCCCTCGCACGCCTCGCAGCGGCCCCCCGCGACGTTGAAGGAGAACGTGCTCGCACTGTAGCATCGCTCGCGCGCGAGCGGCGCCGCCGCGAACAGGCCACGCAGCTCGTCGAACGCCTTCACGTACGTGATCGGATTGGACCGCGGCGTGCGCCCGATCGGCGATTGATCCACCAGCACCACGTCCGCCAGCGCCTCCCACCCGTCGAGCGCGCGCACCTCCCCCACGGGCTCGCCCAGGTGCTGCTTGGCGCTGTGGGTGCCGCGGAGCCGCGCCTCGAGCTGGCGGTACAGCACGTCGTGCACCAGCGTGGATTTCCCCGAGCCCGACACCCCTGTCACGGCGGTGAGCGTGCCGAGCGGCACGCGCACGTCCACGTCCTGCAGGTTGTGCAGGCGGGCGCCCTTCAGGCCGAGCCAGCGCGCGGCCGGGCGCCGCGCCGACGGCACGCCGATGCGCTTCTCCCCCGAGAGGTACTGTCCCGTCAGGGTGCCGGCCTCCCGCACGCCGGCGGCCGGACCCTGGTAGACGACCTCCCCGCCCGCCTCGCCGCTCCCGGGGCCGAGCTCCACCATCCAGTCGGCGCGGCGCATCGCCGCCGCGTCGTGCTCGACTACGACCACCGTGTTGCCGACGTCGGCGAGCCGCCGCAAGAGGCCGAGCAAGCGGTCGATGTCCGCCGGGTGCAGCCCGATGGACGGCTCGTCCAGCACATACAGGGTGTCCACGAGGTGCGATCCCAGGGCGTTGGACAGCGCGATGCGCTGCGCCTCGCCCCCGGAGAGCGAGCGGGTGAGGCGCTCGAGCGTCAGATATCCCAGCCCCACCTCGTTGACGAAGGCGACCCGCGCCCCGAGCTCCGCGAGGATGTGCACGGCGACCGCGCTCTGGAAGGGCGGCAGCGCGAGGGCCGCGACCCAGGCGGCGAGCTCGCGCGCCGTGAGCGCCGCCGCCTGCGCGATGCTCTTGCCATCGATCCGCACCGCCAGCGCCTCCGGCTTGAGCCGCGCGCCGCCGCAGGCCGGGCAGGTCTTGGCGAGCTGGTACTGCCGCAGGAACACGCGGATGTACTGCTTGTAGCGCTTCGCCTCGAGCCGCTCGAGAAACGGGAACATCCCCAGGTAGCGCCCGGTCGCGCCGTGCAGCAGGAAGCGGCGGTCGCGCTCCAGCAGGTCGCGCCACGGGGTGTCGGTGGCGATCCCCTTGGCCCGCGCGATCTCGCGCAGCAGTCGGCGCCGCCCCTCGTAGCGCGGTTTCGTCCAGGGGTCGAGCGCGCCCTGGGCCAGGGTGCGGCGCGCGTCGGGGACGATCAGCGATTCGTCGTACTCGAGCACCGCGCCGAACCCGTTGCACGCGGGGCAGGCGCCGCGCGGGTTATTGAAGGAGAAGAGGCTGGGGGCGAGCGCCGGAGCGGGCGTGCCGCAGGACGAGCAGGTGGGGTGCTCGGAAAAGCGGCGCCGGTCCCCGTTGTCGAGCGTCACGGCGACGCCCTCGCCTTCGCTGAAGGCCGTCGCCACCGCATCCGTCAGCCGCCCCCGGCTCGCGTCCGCCGCGGCGACGCGATCCACCACGACCAGGACCTCCGCCCCCTCGCGTACCCGCTGCTCGGCCTCGGGCGTGTCGAGCCGCACCAGCGCTCCGTCCACCTGGGCCCGCACGAACCCGGCGGCGCGAAGCTGCGCCGCGACTTCGACGTCCGGCCGATGGGCGGTCGGGGGCAAGGGGAAGGCAACGACCAGTGCGGAGTTCGGAGTGCGGAATGCGGAGTGGTCCGCACCCTCAAACTCCGCACTCCGCACTCCGCACTCCGCAATCAACGCGTCCACCACCTCCTGCACGGTATCCGCCTTCACCTCCCGCCCGCATTTCACGCAGTAGGGCGTTCCCACGCGGGCCCACAGGAGGCGCAGGAAGTCGTAGATCTCCGTCGCCGTGCCCACCGTCGACCGGCTCGTCGTGGTCGGGTTCTTCTGCTCGATGGCCACGGCGGGCGAGATGCCGTCGATGCCATCGACCAGGGGCTTGGGCATCCGCTCGAGGAACTGCTTGGCGTAGGTCGAGAGCGACTCGATGTAGCGCCGTTGCCCTTCGGCGTACAGCGTGTCGAAAGCGAGGGAGCTCTTTCCCGAGCCGGAGGGGCCGGTGATCACCGTCAGCGCGCGCCGCGGCAGCTCGACCGTGATCCCCTTCAGATTGTGCTGCCGCGCGTTGCGGATGATGACCCGGTCGGGAGACGATGACATAACCCTCTAAAATAACGAGCGAGCGGGGAGCAGGGAGCGGTCCCCTCTCCCCGTCCGGCCGGCCGCGACTTACCTTCGGCGCGACATGGCCCTCGCCCTGACGCCCCGTCTCCTCCGCCGCGGGCTGGAGCTGTTCGCCGTCATCTCGCTCATCGGGGTCCTCCTCGTCCTGGTGTTCTTCGGCGAGAACTTGCAGGGGTTCCTCTCCGGTCTCGCGCACCTGCGCTGGGGATGGATGCTCCTCGGCCTCGGACTCGCCTCCATGGACTGGCTCGGCGGCGGCACCCGGCTCTGGGTCGTGGCCCGGCAGGTGCATCCCGGCGTGCGGCTCCGCGACATGGTGATCGCGGGCGGGATGAGCGCGTGGGCGGCCTATCTCACGCCGTTCCAGACTGGCGCGGGTCCCACGATGATGTGGGTGATGCGGCGGGCGGGCATCCGGCTCCCCGAGGCGATGACGTCCACGTTCATGACGTTCGTTGCGACGGTCATCTTCTTCGCCGTCGCGGGCCCCCTCGCCATCTACCTCGGCGCCGGCAAGTCGCTCGCGGAGCACAACGTGGTGCTGGGTATCACCTACTACGGGCTGTTCCGCGCCAGCCTCCGGATCTTCGGCGTCATCGGTGTCGTCATGCTCGTCACGATGATCCGCCCCACCTGGGCACGCGACGCCGTCCACTGGCTGGCCACGCGGCTCGAGCGCCGCAGCCATCGCGTGGCCGTGCGGATCGAGCAGCTCCGCGAGGGCATCGACCGCGCCCACGACTGCCTCGTGCTCTTCGGGAACCCTCGGGGCTGGCTGGCGCTCTTCTGGGCCGTGCTGCTGTCGGCGCCCTCGCATGCCAACAAGCTGCTCGCCGGCTATGTCGCCCTGCGCGCGCTCGGGATCGTGCCCAATTTCGTCGACATTCTGCTGCTCCAGACCTTCATCACGTTCTTGCTCTACTTCGCACCGACTCCCGGCTCATCGGGGCTCGCCGAGCTGCTTTCGGCGGCCGTGATGAAGATCTACGTCCAGGCCCCCGCGCTCCCCACCTACATCCTCATCTGGCGGTTCATCAACAGTTACGCGACCGTGATCGTCGGGTCCCTGGTCTTCTGGCAGTGGCTGCGACGCGGGCTCATCG
>QHUR01000154.1 GCA_003221995.1 Gemmatimonadota bacterium
GGCCCAAAGCTAACCGCATCTCTGTCTCATGAGCGAACTGCTCGACGCCATCACAGGCCTCGCGAACGCGTGCGAGCCGCTTCCCGGGATCGTGACGGGTGGGCAGCCGACGGCCGAGCACCTCGCCGCCCTGAAGCGCGCGGGGTGCGACGTGGTGCTCGACCTGCGCGAGCCCATGGAGCCACGTCCCTACCGCGCGCCCGACGCGGTGCGCGCGGCGGGGCTCGAGTACGTCAATATCCCGTTCGGCCAGGGCGAGATCGGCGACGCCACTTTCGAGGCCGCCCTGCGCACCGTGCGGGAGCTGAGCGGCCGCAAGCGCGTCCTGGTTCATTGCTCCAGCGGAAGCCGCGTGGGCGCCGCGCTGATTCCGTACCTCATGCTCGACAAGGGGATGAGCGAGGAGGACGCAGTTGCGGAAGCAATGCGCGTGGGCATGCGGGACGCAGGGCTCATGCAGGCGGCAGTCGACTACGTCAGGCGTAAGACGACGAGGTAGACGCCAAGTCGCTGAGACGCTGAGTGGATGTGAGGGATGAGCGGCTAGGAGAGACCTACGAACTCGCACCTCACATCCACTCAGCGTCTCGGCATCTCGGCGTCTCCCTTGGCGCCTTCCCGTCTCACTCCCCTCAAAACAGGGTCCTCTGCGCGCCGAGATTGTCGGGCTCCACTATTTTCTGCCCTATCAATCGCTGCATTGCTCTGGCGCTGGCCGGCGCGTGCCCCTGAAACTGGTTGCTGAAGTAGCCGTACACCGACTGCACGCGCGCCGCGAGGGCGGCGAGCGCCATGGCCCACACCGCGAGCTCCCGCTCCCGGTCGATCTGCACGTGACCGACGTCCTCCAGCCGCTGTCCCGTCCCGATCCAACGCACGTACGCGAACTCGGCGGTGGGATGGATCGCGAGGTCGATCATCTGGTCCCGCGGCAGCCACCGCCCCTCGACGAGCGCGAGCGCCAGCCCGTGGCGCCGCAGCAGCTCGAGTAGCTTCGGGCCGACCCAGGCGCGCTGGCGCACTTCGACGGCCCAGCGCATTCCCTGCGGCAGCGCGGCGAGGAACCGCTCCACCGCTTCCCAGCGCTCCGGCCCCGTCTGGGCGCCAAGCTGAATCAGCACGGGCCCGAGGTGATCGCCGAGCAGGCGGGCGCGCTCGCAGAAGAGCGCGAGTCGCGCCGGGTCCGGGGCGGCGTCGCCGGCGGGGCTCAGGTCCTCCGGGAGCTTGAGGGCGAACGTGAACCCCGCGGCGACCTTCTCCGCCCAACCCCGCACCACGTGCTCGGCGGGCGTGGCGTAGTAGGTCGAGTCGACCTCGACCGTATCGAACGCGCGGGTGTAGATGGAGAGGAACTCCTGCGGCCGGGCGCCGGGCGGGTAGAAGGGCCCGACCCAGGCCGGGTAATCCCAACCCTGAGTTCCAAGATGAACCTTGGTGCCGACGCCTTTCAAGGGCTTCTGTGCCAGTACATCCTCATCTCGCTGATCTTGCCATCCTGCGTCTCGCAGAACATCGCGCCGCGCGCGTCAACCCATTCCCCGCTGCGGCGGCGGCGATAGGTGCAGCGGAACTCGGTGGCGAACCAGGGGCCCGCGACGTAAATCTCCCCCGAGCGGAACGTCACCTCGGCCTGGTTGGCGGGCAGGTCCGTCCAGTACCGGCGGATCGCGGCGTGGCCCGTCTCCTTGTCGCTGAAGGGAGTCTCCAGGAAGACGGCGTCGGCGGTGAACACGGACAGGATCTCCTCGGGATCGCCCCGCTCCCATCCGCGCCCGAACGCGTCGACCAGCCGGCGGTACGCCTCGGTCATGGCGCCCAATATACGCCAATCCGAAAGGCACGCTGTGGACGTACGCTAGACGAAGACGACCGCGCGTCGTCTTCTTCCTGTTCCACCCTGATTGGAGGATCGACCGATGCTGAAACGGATTTTCGCGGCGACCGCCGTGCTCGCGCTCTTCGCGCTGCCCCTGGCCGCGCAAGCGGGCAAGATGGCGGCGCCGGGCAAGGATCTCACGATCACCGGCCAGGTGATCGACATCAACTGTTACACCACGATGGGAGCGTCCGGCGAGGGGCATAAGATGTGCGCCCAAGCCTGCGCCAAGGCCGGGGTCGCGCTCGCGATCCTGAGCAACGACGGCACGATCTACATGCCCGTCAGCTCCAAGCCCGCCGATCCGCAGAACTCGCGGCTCGTGGACTTCACCGAGGCCAAGGTGAAGGTGACCGGAGTGCACCGCATGGAGAAGGGCCTGCATACGATCGAGATCAAGACGATCTCCGCCGCGTCTTGATGCGGCGTGCGCTGGGCGCCGCGCTGATCGGCGCGGCTCTCGCCGCCTGTCGGCCTGCGGCGCCCAGCGGCCTCACCCTCCTCTTCCTCGGCCGCTCGCCCGCGGCCACGCTGGACGGTCTCTCCTGGGCACCCGATCCCGACCAGAGCCGCATCGCGGGCTTCGACCGTGACCTGCGGGTTGTGAGGCGCTTCACCAGCCCGCGACTCGCGACGCCGCTCGCGGTCGCCACGCTGGACGGCCGCTATCTCCTCGTCACCGAGCGGACCGGCGAGGGCGTCGTGTTCGACACGGCGGGGCGACCGGTGCGCGAATGGCAGGGCCCGGCCATGGCGTCCCTGTACGCCGCGGCCGGGCGGTGGGCCGTCGCCGCACGTTCGCCGTACTTCGTCCAGCTGGGCGCGGAGCCCGACACCGCCCCCCTCGTCTGGGGGCTCGACACGCTGGGACGTCCCGTCGAGGGCATCGCGAGCGTACGCGAGCCGAGCATTCCCCTCCTCGGGCAGCTCGTGAACGCAGGCGCCGTCGCCGTGGACCCTGCCGGCGACGTGTACTTCGCTCCCCTCACCCGGGACGAGATCCGGAAGTACGGGCGCGGCGGGCAGCTCAGGTGGACCGCGCGGCGCGGCCTGCCGGCGCGCGACTCCGAGCCCGGGCTGTTGCCGGGAAAGGGCCGAAGCTTCGCCGCCCGCTACGCCATCGTGAACGTCGCCCTCGCCCTCGGCCCCGCCGGCAGGCTGTACGCTCTGGGGTCGGACGACTCCGCCGGCACGAAGCTGCGTGTGGACGCCGTGGATACGGCGTCCGGAGCGATCGTCGCGACCCGTCACCTGAGCCCGCGCGAGACCGCGGTCGCGGCGGAGTCAAACGGACGGCTCGCGATCTTCAACGCCGACAGCCTGCTCGCGGGCGCGCGCCGGGCTGCGGGGGCGCCCGAGCGGGAGCCGTTCGCCCCCGCCTTCGCGCTCCCCACGCCGCGGGGCGACACGGTGACGCTCGCCGACTACGCCGGCAAGGTGACGCTCGTCAACTTCTGGGCCTCCTGGTGCGATCCGTGCCGCGAGGAGTTCCCCCACATGGCGGAGTTGTACCACGGGTTCGGGCGCAAGGACTTCGATGTCGCGGCGATCTCGGATGACGTGGACCGTGGCAAAATGCTCGCCTTCGTGCGGCAGTTCCGGCCGCCGTTCCCGATCCTCGTCGGCGGCGGGAAGATGAAGGAGTCCTACCACTACCGCGGCCTCCCGTACTCCGTGCTGCTCGACCGTCGCGGCCGGATCATCGAGCGCATCTTCGGATTCGGCGGCGCGGAGGAATTCCGGCAGCTGCGCGAGACTATTGCAAAGGAGGTGGCCGCGCCCTAGCCTTTTGACGTGCCCGATCCAACCGCTCTCCCTTCCCCTTTCCCCGTTCCCGTTGTCATCGATACCGATCCCGGCATCGACGACCTGCTCGCTCTCGAGCTGGCACTCAGGTCACCGGAGCTGGACGTGCGCGGCATCTCGGTCTCTTACGGCAACACCGTGGTGGAAAACGCGTACAGGAACGCGGTAGAGATACTGCGTAGGGTGGGACGACGTATCACGATCGGCGTGGGGGCGCGGCGGCCGCTGCGGCGCGAGCTGGTGGTGGCGCGCGAGACGCACGGGGAGTCCGGTCTCGGCCACGCGGCGCTGCCGCCGGCGGGAGTGATCCTGGACTTCGTGAAGCCCCTGGAGCGGCTGCTCGCCGACCAGCCGGCTCCCGTGACGCTGGTGACGCTCGGCCCGCTCACGAGCCTCGCCCTCGCGCTGCGGCGCGAGCCCGCCGTAGTGCGCGAGAAGGTGGCGCGTCATGTGGCGATGGCGGGTAACCTGGAAGCGCGCGGCAACACGACGCCGTTCGCCGAGTTCAACGCCTGGTGCGATCCGGAGGCGCTCGACGCGGTGCTTCGCGCCGAGCTGCCGACGGAGCTCGTGGGGCTCGACGTGACGCGCCAGCTGGTGCTCTCGGGCCACGACGTCGACCGCATCGGCCGCGCCACCGAGCCGCACGCGCAATGGGTGCACGAGGCGCTGCGGTTCTACGTCGCCTTCCACCGGCAGGCCGAGAACCTGGACGGCTGCGTCGTGAACGACGTGCTGCCGATCGCGGCGCTCGTCCTGCCCGACGTGCTCGAGTTCACGGAGCTGCGACTCGCGGTGGACCTGGACGACGGGGACACGCGCGGCCGCACGCGGGTCGATCCCGAGGGCGCGCGGGCGCGCGTCGCGACGCGCGTCCGCCCGGCTCCCGTGCGCCGCCTGCTGTTCGACCGCGTGCTCCCCTGGACGCAGACCCCGGCCGCCACCACGGTCTCGTGACCCTCCCCCGCAAGGTGGCCGTGATCGGCGCCGGCGAGATCGGCTCCGGCTGGGCGGCCCTGTGCGCCTCCGCGGGATGGCCGGTGACGCTGTTCGACAGCAACACCCGGATCCTCGAGCGCGCCCTCACGGAGGTGCCGCGCCGCGCCCGCGCGCTCGTGGCCTTGGAGCGCGCTCCCCAGGGCGTCGTGGAGAGCGGCCTGGGGGAGTTCCACCCGGGCCGGAGCCTGCTCCTCACGGTGCAGGACGCCGATTGGGTGATCGAGGCGATCAGCGAGGACCTGATCGCGAAACAGCGGCTGTTCGAGGCGATCGACGGCATCGCCGCGGCGGAGACGGTGGTCACGAGCTCGTCGAGCGGGCTCCCTCCCACCGACCTGTTCGCGCGCTGCCGCCGGCAGGACCGGGGCCTCGTCGCCCACCCGCTCAACCCGCCCGAGATCATCCCGCTCGTCGAGCTGGTCCCCGGCGCGCGCACCAGCGTCGCAGCCCTGGCACGCGCGCAGGAGTATCTGCACACCCTCGGCCGCATGCCGATCGTCCTGAAGAAGCCGACGCCCGGCTACATCGTGGGGCGCGTCGCCGCAGCCATGTGGCGGGAGTGCATCGACCTCGTGCTGCGGGGCGTGATCGACGTCGACGAGCTGGACCGCGCCGTGTCGCTCGGGCCCGCCCTCGGCTGGGCCGCGGCGGGCCCCCACCTCACCTATCACCTCGCGGCGGGAGAGGGCGGGGTGACGCTGTTCCTGCAGCGCCTGCTGCACAGCTTCGAGGCGTCGTGGACCGAGCTCGCGACCTG
>QHUR01000025.1 GCA_003221995.1 Gemmatimonadota bacterium
CGAGGTATTCCATCCCACCGGCACGGTCGAGGTCGCCGCGGCGCACCAGCTCGTCGCGCAGCGTGACCGGGTCGATGACGTCGCCGCGTTCGGTGAGCGCCACCATCGCGCGGAACAGGAGGCGGTGCGCCTCCCGATAGAACATCGTGTCGTCGAGCAGCTCGGCGGCTTTGAGGGCCGCGTCCTGATCGAGCAGCATGGCTCCGAGCACGGCCTGCTCCGCCTCGTTGCTCCAGGGAGCCTGGCGGCCGGCGTACTCTGGATGCTCAGTCGAGGAGACGGCGGGCGATGCGGACGTCATCCCAGGTCGGCTTCTTCCAGTTGGGGTTGCGCAGCAGGGCTGCGGGATGGTACGTGACGATGACCGGGACGCCCCGGAACCGATGCACCTGGTTTCGCAGCGTCCCGATCGATTGCTTCGTGTTGAGGAGGGTCTGCGCCGCAGTGCCGCCCATGGCCAGCACGACTTTCGGCTTGAGGAGCTCGATCTGGCGGAACAGGTATGGCGCGCAGGCCGCGATCTCGTCGTACTGCGGCAGACGGTTCTCCGGTGGGCGGCACTTCACCACGTTGCAGATGAAGACCCGCTCGCGTGGCAGCTCGATCGCGGCGAGGATCTTCGTGAGCAGCTCGCCAGCCGGTCCCACGAAGGGGCGTCCGGTCTCGTCCTCCACCCTTCCGGGACCTTCCCCGACGACCACGAGCCGCGCGTCCGCCGGCCCCTCGCCCGGCACGGCGTTGCGGCGGCCGTCGCACAGTCGGCACTTCGTGCACCCGCGCACCAGCGCGGCGATGGCGTCGAGCGACCCGGCCTGCTGCAGGGGGTCGCTCGTGAACAGATCGCCCCCGGCGGGATCGAAGGAGATGCCGGGCGGCGGCAGTGGGTTGGTGCCGGGGGTCCGAGACGGTGATGGGGCTGGGGCGGTTGCCGACCCCGGGCGCGAGCCCCGGGTGGCACTCTCCGGTAGAATCACCGAGTCGCCCCCCAGCAGCCGCTGCTGTTCCAGGTAAGCCCGCGCCAGTGCCCGCCCGTCCGTCACGATAGCGTGTGTTCCACCGCGTCGAGGATTTTTTCCGCCACGTCGCGCTTGGGAAGAAGCGGGAGCCTCACCGGCTCGCCTCGCTTCGGTACGATCGTCACGCGATTCGTGGTGACTTCAAATCCGGCGCCGGGCTCGAGCGCGTCGTTCAAGATGATGTAGTCCAGACCCTTTTCGCGCAACTTGCCCCGGGCGCGCTCCAGGCCGTCGCCGGTCTCGAGCGCGAATCCCACCACGACGCACTGCTTGGGGCGGTTGAGCGAACCCAGAATGTCGGGCGTCGCTTCCAGCTCCACCGTGATCCGGCCGTTGGCGCGCGGCTGCTTGGTCGAGAGGGGCACCGTCGGGCGGTAGTCGGCCGGGGCGGCGGCCATGAGGAGGAGCTGCGCCTGTGGCACGGCCGCCTCAACGGCGCGCTGCATCTCGACGGTGGTCTCGACGCGGTGCACGGTCACGCCGGACGGCGGCGTCAGGTCCGTCGGGCCGGTGATCAGGATCACGTCCGCCCCGCGCGCCACGGCCGCCTGGGCGAGCGCGAAGCCCATGCGGCCGCTCGAGGGATTGGTCAGCACGCGCACCGGGTCGAGGTGCTCGCGGGTCGGGCCGGCCGTCACGACGACCGTCTTGCCGTGGAGCGGTCCTGGCGGCGCGAGCAGCCGTGCCGCGGCCGCGTGGATCGCCTCGGGCTCGCTCATCCGTCCGGGGCGATCACTCGGTCCTTCGGCGAGCGGGCCGATCTCGGGGCCCACGAACTGCCAGCCGCGCTGCGCCAGCACCTTGAGGTTCTGCTGGGTCGCCGGGTGCGCGTACATGTCGTCGTTCATCGCCGGTGCGCACAGCACCGGCCCGGTGCGGGCGAGCAGCAAGGCGGTGAGGAGGTCGTCGGCCATGCCCATCGCCGCGCGCGCCACGAGATGCGCCGTGGCCGGGGCGATGATGACGAGATCGGGCTCCTTGGCGAGCGTGATGTGCGCCAGCGCCCGATCCTTCTCCCACAAGGACGCGAGGACCGGACGCCCCAGCAGCGCCTCGAACGTCAGCGGCCGCACGAAGGCGGCGGCGGACGCCGTGAGCACGACGTCCACCGTCGCTCCGTCCTCGGCGAGCCGGCGGGCCAGCGTGCAGCTCTTGTAGCAGGCGATCCCGCCCGACACGCCGAGGACGACGTGCCGGCCGGCGAGCGGCATCAGATCTCCTGGCGCCGCCGCCGCACCAGCCGGAACGGCAGCCGCGCCCGCACCAGCTCGTCGAGAGCGCGCGTGGTCAGCTTCTGCTCGAAGTCGACCGAGCGGTCGCGGGGAAAGTCGTTCACGAAGCGCGCGAACTTCGCCGCCACGAGCACGCCGAGGTATTTGTTCCCCGTCTCGGTCGCCACTTCTGCTGGAGTGATGATCCGCATCGCGTGTGGTTCTCCTCAGGCTCCGCGCGGGGCGTTCCCGGCCGCCTGGGCCAGGTCCCGCGCGAGCGCATCCAGTCGTTGTTCGAAATCCGCCGGCCGCCGCGGCACGCCGGCGCTACCATCGATGATCGCCGACACGGCCTGGACGGCGCCTGCCAGGTCGTCGTTCACGAGCACGTAGTCGTACCGCGCGGCTTCCCGTATCTCCTCGACCGCCCGCCGCAGCCGGCGCCGGAGACCGTCGGGGGACTCGCTGCCGCGCTGCCCCAGTCGCTCGAGCAGCGCGGCAACGCTCGGCGGCAGGATGAAGATGCTGACGGACGCCGGCGGGGGATACGCCGCCCGCACCTGACGCGCCCCCTTCACTTCGATGTCGAGCACCGCGTGCCGCCCGGAGCGGAGGATCCGGTCCACCTCGCTCCGCAGCGTGCCGTACCACTCGCCCGCGTACTGCGCCGACTCGAGGAACTCGCCCACGCGCCGGCGCCGTTCGAACTCCGCGCGGGACAGAAAGTAGTACGCCTGCCCGTCCTGCTCACCGGGGCGCGGCGGCCGCGTGGTGGCCGAGACCGAATACCCGACGTCCGGCCGCTCCGCGAGCACGGCCCGCGCGATCGTCGTCTTGCCGCCGCCCGAAGGGGCGGACAGGACGACGACGACCGGCTTCACTCGAGGTTCTCCAGCTGCTCCCGGAATTTCTCCAGTTCGCCCTTCATCGCGATCACCTCCTGCGTGATCGCGGCGTCGTTGGCCTTCGAGCCGATCGTGTTGACCTCGCGCAGCATTTCCTGCGCGAGGAACCCGAGCTGCTTGCCGACCGCCCCTTCCTTGGCGAGCGCCTCGCGGCACGCGGCGACGTGGGTGCGCAGCCGCACCAGCTCCTCCGTGATGTCCACCCGGTCGGCGAGCAGCGCGATCTCCACTGCCAGGCGCTGCTCGTCCACCCGCACGCCGGCCGCGAGCTCTGCCACCGCCTTCTTCAGCCGCTCCGACTCGGCCGCCAGCCGGGCCGGGGCCCGTGCTTCCACGCCGCGCGCCCGCTCTGCAATCGCGTCGAGCCGGCGCACGAGATCCGTGGCCAGGGCCTGCCCCTCGCGCGCGCGCATCGTCAGCACGTCGCGCGCCGCCTGCTCGACGATCGGCTCGACCTCGCCCCAGGCGACCGCGCCCGCGCCGTTCGCCTGGATCGTCAGGACGTCGGGCTGCCGGGCCACGAACGCGAGGTCCGGCTCGCCCTTGAGCTTGAGCTTCCGCTTCAGCTCCCGCAGCGCCGCCACCAGCTGCTGGGCGCGGGCCAGATCCACGACGACCGTGCCCTCGCCGGGCGGCGACTCCAGCCAGCGGGCCATGACCGCCACATGCCCGCGGTCGAGCAGCTGGCGCAGGCGCTCCCGCAGCGGGCCCTCCACCCCGGCCAGCTCGAACGGCAGCTTGAACTGCGGATTGTAGTAGCGGTGATTGACGGTGCGGATCTCGATCCGCAGCCGCCCGCCGAGGGCGCTCCCGTCGGCGGTTCCGAACCCCGTCATGCTCCGCGGCACAGACTTTAAACGTAGTCGCGCAAAGCACTTAGGTCAATGGGCCTCAGTTCGTGAACACCCAGCGCACGCCGTAGAGTTGCGGGCGTCGCGGATAGTCGAGGCCGGGCACATAGCTGCCGCGCATCAGGTTGTTGTTGCGGATGATCCAGAAGATCGTGACGCCCACGATCTGCATCTCCACGTTCGTTTCCATGAACGTCGCGCCCGGCAGGAATAGCGGCGCCGCGCCCGTCACATCGCGCCCCGCCGTGCCGGCACTCCACGACTCCACGGCGATCTCCCCTCGCAGCGTGAAGACGCCGCTCCGGTACACGCGCCAAAACTTCGAGGCAAACGTCAGCGACGCGCGCGCGTGATGCGGTGGCTCGAAATCGTTTCCGTATGCGATGCGGGGGTGGAAATACCAACCGGCGAGCTGCAGCCCGGGGAGGGGCCGGAGGCCCGCATGGGCGGTGATATAATCGGTTTGGAGCGAGGGGCTCAGGCCGCCGACGTTCTGCAGCGCGGCCGGCCGACCGATCGGCGCGAAGGGGTCGCGGCGCACGCCGCCGAGTTCGAGCGTGAGCCAGGAGCGGTCCCACCGCACGGCGCCCCCGAGGTCCGTCACGTTCTGAGTGGAGTCGGCAGCGAGCGCCGGGGCCTGGAGGTCGTTCGTCAAGGCGATGTCCCCGTGCGCCGAGAAGCCCAACGGCAGCTCGACGCCCGCGCCGAGATGGAACGCGCTGCCGTGGCGCCCGCCGACGTAGGCGGCGTGGTGGGCATCCGCATCCAGGGTCACCCGCCGCAGCGGGATCCAGGCGACGCGCCCTTCGACCTCCCAGGGGCGGGGCTCGTCCCCCAGCCGCACCGCGAGCTCGGCGTGGGCGCGCCGCCACGTGTTGCCGATCTCGACGATGCCCTGCGACAGCGAGTGCTTGGTCACGGCCGTGTCGCGCTCCGCGGTCGCCGTGGCGAACGTGAGCTGAAACCGCGGGCCCAGCCCATCGGTGCGGGGCGTGAGGAACAGGCGGAAGATGGCGTCGCGGCGCCGCTGCCGCACCGCGTCGGTGAGGACGCCAGCCTCGCGGTGCCAGTCGGAGCTCAGGACCTGATACGACGCCCCCGCGTGCGGCGTGGGGACGTACTCGGCCTTCAGCCACAGGTCGACGTCGCGGAAGGCCGTAGTTGCGCTGCTCGAGAAGCCGTCGATCGTGTTCCAATCGGCGGCGAGCGACAAGCCGAGCCCCGAGCGCCAGCGCTTGGCGAAGGCGCCGCGGTAACCCTGGTTGCTGGCCTCGCCCGAGAGGATGCGGATCTCGCTCGTGGGGACGGTGGACTGCTGGCGCGCGCTCACGAGGTACACGCGCAGCTGCGCCGGCAGCACCACGACGTCCACCCGCTCGAGCGGCGCGAGCGGGATGCGGGCCGGATCGACATAGACCGAGTCGCGGCCCAGCGGGAGGTACGGTACGCCGTCCCAGTAGATCTCGAGGCCCGCCGGCCCGCGCCCGCCGTACATCACGTATTCCGCCTGGCCGTAGTACCCTCCCCGCGCCACGTACACGCCCGGGACGTGCGCCAGCAGGTCGCTCAGGGTCCGGACGTTCGTGAAGACCAGGGAGTCGATGGGAAAGGAATAACGCGTGCCGCGCGGCATGGGGCCGGCGGGGAGCGGGGCGGCGAACACCGGCAGGAGCCGCGGGGTCGTGTCCCGCGCCGCGGTGGTGTCCCGCCGGGTCGTATCGCGCGCCGCGGTATCCCGGGGCGGCGTGGGCGGGCGGCGGGCGGCCGTGTCCACCTGCGCTACCGCGACCTCCGCCGCCGCACTCCCCGCCAGCGCCAGGCACACCGCGCCCGCGAGGAGGCGGCGCCGGATCACGCCGCCGCGCGCTTCAGGATGAATTCCGAAAAAAGACGGACACCGACCGCCGTGGGTCCCTTGGGCTGATGGGGCGCCTCGTTCTCGGTGTAGGCGGTCCCGGCGATGTCGAGGTGCACCCACGCGAAGCCGTCGACGAATTCCCGCAGGAACCAGCCGCCCGCGATCGAGCCAGCGCCACGCCCCCCGGAGTTCTTCACGTCCGCAATGTCCGATTTCAGGAGCTCCCGGTACTCGTCCCACAGCGGCAACGGCCAGCAGCGTTCTCCCGCCCGCTCTCCTGCCTCGCGTACCTCGGCGAGCAGCGCGTCGTCGTTTCCCATCTCGCCGATCGCCACGTGCCCAAGCGCGACGACGACTGCCCCCGTGAGCGTCGCGGCGTCGATCACCGCCGCCGGCTTGAAGCGCCGCGCGTACGACAGCGCGTCGCACAGGATGAGCCGCCCCTCGGCATCGGTGTTGATGATCTCGATGGTCTTGCCGAGATGGCTCTTGACGACGTCGCCCGGCTTCACCGCCGTCCCGGACGGCAGGTTCTCGGTGGCCGGGATCAGGCCCACCACGTTCGCCTTCGGCCTGAGCGCGCCCAGGACCTCGAACGCGCCCAGCACCGCCGCCGCCCCGGACATGTCGTACTTCATGTCCTCCATGCTCTGCGCGGGCTTGATCGAGATGCCGCCCGAGTCGAACGTGATGCCCTTGCCGATCAGCGCGATCGGCGCCGCGTCCGCCACCCCGGCCCCCTGGTACTCGAGCACGATGAAGCGCGGCTCCTCCTGTGTACCCTGCGCCACCGCGAGCAGTGCCCCCATTCCCTCGGCCTTCATCGCGGCGCGGTCCAGCACCGTGATGCCGAAGCCATGCCGCTGGGCCAGCTGCCGGGCCTGGTCCGCGAGATAGCTCGGCGTGCACACGTTGCCGGGCTGCACCTGGAGGTAGCGCGCCAAGCGGTGGCCGGCGGCGACGGCGTCGCCGATGCGCCGACCCGCCTCCGTCTCCTTCGCCTCCGCCGCCGCCACCACGATCGTGACCGCTTCCACGTCGGGTTTGGCGTCCTCGTTGGTCCGCTTCAACTCGGTGAAGGCCCACGCTCCCTGCCCCGCCCCCTCGACCACCACCTGTCCCAGATCGCTGGCGCTCACCGCGTTTCGCGCTTCTGTCGCCACGGCGAAATGGAACCGCGTTGCGCCGAGCGCGCGGGCCCGCCGGGCGGCCACCGCGGCGGCCCGCCGCATGGCGTTGCGGGTCACCTCGCTTGCCTTCCCGACGCCGACGAGCAGGATCCGCTGTGGCTTTCCGGCGGGCGGATAGAGGAGGCTCGTCTCGTCCCGCTTCCCCTTGAAATCGCCGCTCGTGATCGCCCGGGCGACCAGCCCGCCCGCCGCTTTGTCGAGAGCCGCGAGCGATGCCGGAACGTCCGTGCCCTGGGCCAGGGCGACGGCGAGGAGGGGGGTGTCGATCTCTGGGAGGGCGGCGGTGGCGACGGCGCTCGTGATGGTGTTAGCGGACATGCTCGATAATGCACTCGGCGAACTGTGAGGTCGAGACCTCGGTCGCGCCGGGCAACTGGCGGGCGAGATCGTAGGTGACCCGCTTGGAGGCGATGGCCCCCTCGATGCCGCGAATGATGGCAGCGGCCACGTCCGTCCAGCCAAGCTCTTCGAACATCATCGCGCCCGAGAGGATCACGCTGCAGGGGTTGACCTTGTCCTGCCCCGCGTACTTGGGCGCGGTGCCGTGCGTCGCCTCGTACACCGCATAGCCATCGCCCACGTTGCCGCCCGGGGCGAGACCGAGGCCGCCCACCTGGGCCGCCGCGGCATCCGACAACAGGTCGCCGTTCAGGTTCGGAGCGGCGATGACGGAGTACTCGTCCGGCCGGAGCACGAGCTGCGCGAACATCGCGTCGGTGATCCGGTCCTTGATGACGACCCTTCCCCCGTTCCCCTTCCCCGGTCCCAGCTCAGCCTCCGGAACGGTCTGGTCGCCGAACCGCTGCCGGGCGACCTCGTACCCCCACTCTCGGAACCCGCCCTCGGTGAACTTCATGATGTTGCCCTTGTGCACGAGCGTCACCGAGGGGCACCGCGCCTGGATGGCGTACTGAATCGCCTTCGCGACCAGCCGCTGCGTCCCGAACTTCGACATCGGCTTGATGCCGATCGCGCTGCCCGAGCGGATCTTCGCTCCGTAGCGTTCCGCGAGAAACCGGATGACGGCGTCGGCTTGCTCACTGCCCGCCTGATACTCGACGCCCGAATAGACGTCCTCGATGTTCTCGCGGAAGATCACGACGTTGAGCTTCCCCGGCTGCTTCATGGGCGACGGCACGCCTTCGAAGTAGCGCACGGGCCGGATGCAGGCGTAGAGGTCGAGCAGCTGGCGCAGCGCGACGTTGAGCGAGCGGATCCCGCCGCCGACGGGCGTGGTGAGGGGCCCCTTGATCGCGACCCGGTGCGCGCGGATCGCGTCCAGCGTCGCCTCGGGGAGCCAGCTGTTCGTGGCTTTGAACGCCTTCTCCCCGGCCAGCACCTCGAGCCATTCCACCCGACGGCGGCCCTTGGAGACCTTCTCGACGACCGCGTCGAACACCCGGCGCGCGGCGCGCCAGATGTCGGGGCCCGTGCCGTCGCCCTCGATGAACGGAATAATTGGCCGATCGGGCACGATCCAACGTCCCTGCTGGAACTCGATGCGGTCACCCATCTTCCGGTGTTCCTCCGTGGGCCGGCGCTCGTAGTGGGTGCAGTCTACACGCTCCGGTTGGGGTCGCGCCACCGCCCTTGCGACTCGGCTTGGAGAGGGCTACATCACCCCAATCCCACACGGTTTCGGAATCCACCAAGCCAGGGAGGTGTCGTTATGCGAATCGGACGGAGGTCAGGAAGCCTCGCACTGGTCCTGATGGTCGTGGCGTGCGAACGGTCCCCGGAAACGATCACGGGGAACGCGCCCCGTCCCTCGATGGCCACGACCACGTCGACGGCAGGCGCCACGAACCCGCAGGCGACGATCGGGATCAACGTCCTCCTCACTGGCCCCGCGACCGCGGCGCAGCTGGCGGAGCTGAACACGCTGGGCACGGTGACGGACCAGATCCCCGAGCTGAACGCCGTGCTCATGGCCGCTAAGGCGGGGAATCTCCCGCTGATTCAGGCCCTGTCGTACGTGGTGGGGGCGAACCCGGACGCGGAGCGGGGCGACGCGCCGGTGGACGTGATGAGCGTGACCGATTTCACCGGCGGCCGCAGCACGTGGGACATGGATGCGATCAACGTCACCGTCAGCCCCTTCACGTCGACCCGGAACACCTCGACCTTCACGGGCGACGGCGTCTACGTTGGCGTGCTCGACACCGGGCTGCTCGACAACTGGCGGTCGTACTTCCCCGCGGACCGCATCGCCACGCAGTTTGCGATCGCTTTCCAGGGCGGTGGCGGCGCCATGAACAAGGGCGCCGTGCCGTCCCAGCCCAACGTCTGGGAGCACGATCAGAACTCTCACGGCACGCACGTCACCAGCACGATCCTCGGGTACCGCTTCGGTGCTACAGCGATCAACGGGGTCGCTCCCAAAGCGAAGATCATCCCGGTGAAAGTGCTGAAGCAGAGCGGCTTCGGCTGGTCCTCGATGATCGCGCGCGGGATCACCTATATAACCGGCCTCAAAATGACAGGCCAGCTTGGCAGTCACCCCGTCGTGATCAACATGAGCCTGGGTGGGCCGAGCCTCGACGTCGTCGAGCAGGCGGCGATCGACCTGGCGGTAGCGCACGGCGTCATCATCGTGGCGGCGGCCGGCAATGCGGGGACCCAGGGCATGGGCTTTCCCGGTGCCTACCCGCCTGTGATCTCGGTGGCGGCCGTGGGCTGGACGGGGCAATGGAAACCGTACTCAGGGTGCGGGTTCCGGAGCTGGTGGCTGTGCGGTAACGTCGCCGACCCCACGAACGCAAACGACTTCTACATCGCCCCCTTTTCCAGCCGTCAGCTAGGCGACCAGGACCTCGACGTCGCCGCGCCCGGCGTGTATACGGTGGGCCCCTATCAGCTGAATAGCGGTTCCCGGCTCACGTACTTCTTCTTGAGCGGCACGTCGATGGCGACCCCCCATGTGGCGGGAATCGTGGCGCTGATGGCGGAGAAGGATGCGGCGTTGACTGCTGCTCGAGCCGAGACGATTCTCGAGGGGAGTGCGACCCCGCTGCCGCCGGGGATGCGCTCGATCACGAATCCGAACGGTTCCTCAGGCACGGTCGGCTGGGGGAGCAATGCGACCGGTGCGGGGCTCGTACAGGCCGACCGGGCTCTCACGGCGACTCCGTGACCGGCGGCGTTGCGCCCCCGAAACGCGCGCCTTTAAAATTGGAGCGATGCGACAGGCCACGACTCTCATAGTGTTGCTGCTGGCGGCAGGGTGCTGGCTTGCGGCGGGACCGGGCGGCGTCACGATACGCGCCCTGCTCGCCTGCCAGCACCACCACGCAGCGGCAGGTCACGCCGGACACCACGGCTTCCCCTCCGTGCCGAGCGACGCCCCCTGCTTCTGCGCGGACATGACGGGCGCCTCCGACCTGGCGACGGTGTCGCCCGCCGCGCCGGCCCCCGAGCCGCTCCCGGTCGTGGCTGCGGCGGCGGTTGCTGTCGCCGACCCTTCCCTCTTCCCCCTTCCCCTTTCCCCAGCCTTTTCCCCGGAGTCTCCGCCGCCCGATCTGTGCGCGTAGGCTGAGTCCCTCTTCACCTACAGCGTCGGAGGAAGCATGCGCAACGCGCTTTGTGGCGTGTTGCTCTGCGGCTGTGCGGCAAGTGCCGCGGCCCAGGGCACGCCGGTCACGTTCGAGGAGCCGCAACCCGTCACCGTGACGGGCTTCGCGGTCGGGCGCGCCAACTACGACCGAGTCGCCCGCAGCAACAGCTTCACAGCCGGGAAGATCGGCGTGAGCCTGTTCAAGCCTGCGGGAGAAGCCTATCTGTTCGCGCAGTTGACGACCGCACTCGAGGGCGGGGAGGCAGCCACGGAGATCGACAATCTCCTGGTGAGCTGGACTCCGCAGCGGGCGAACCGCTGGACGGTGGCATTCGGCCGGTTCGACGCGCCGATCGGCTTCGAGCGCGACGACGAACCCCTGAACCTCATCGCCACGAATTCGTTCACCTTCGCGTACGCGCGCCCCGGCAAGCTCACCGGTGTGCAGCTGCATTACACGGTGTCACCGCGCTTCGAGCTGTGGGGCGTCGCGGCGAACGGGTGGGGCGTCGCCGTGGACAACAATCGGGGGAAGTCGGCCCTCGCCCGCGCCCAGTGGATTCCCATTCCCTGGGTGACCGTGGGAGTCACGGGGGTGTATGGCCCCGAGCGTGACGCCACCGATGCCCATCAGCGCTCCCTGTTGTCGAGCGACCTCACCGTTGACCGCGGGCGCCTCATCGTCGGCGCCGAGCTCAACGTCGGTCGGGAGCAGGATCCTGCGGGGAACCCGACGTGGCGCGGTGGTGCGGTGACGGCGTTCCTGCGGCTCGCGCGCGGCCTCGGGCTCACCGCCCGATACGATCAGCTGGAAGACCAGGACGGTCTCCTCACCGGCACGCCCCAGATCCTGCGATCAGTCACCGTGGGCCCGATGTGGTATTTCTCGAGCGCCCGCGAAGGGATCTTCAGCAACATCGAGCACACCCGGTTCCACCTGCCGCAGATCGCGCTGCGCGGTGCCGTCCGCGCCGACTGGTCGTCCCAGCCGTTCTTCACGGATGCGAGCGGCGGGCTCCAGGGCTCGAATACCCGAGGCATCCTCGAGCTCGTGTACATCTTCTAGGCGGAGGGACTCCATGCTGTACGACTTGCGGCACGCGGACGCCCGGATCAAGTGGCTCGTGACCTGCCTGCTCGCGACCTTCGGCCTCTCTTACGTGTTCGGCGCGCTCATGGTCTCCCTCTACGCGGGGTTCACGCCTCAAGGTGTGGCGGCCACCTACCGCGGCCGGGAAATGTCGATGCCGATGCCACCCGAGACCACCATGGTCCTGGAGCATCCGATGTCCGTTGCCGAGTTCGCCAAGCCGGAGATTCACACGGTCGACACAAATCTGCTCATCCAGGACACCCACGTGCACGTGCCGATGTACGGCATGATCGCCGCCGCCTTGTCCCTCGTGGTCGTCGGTCTGTCCCTGGAGCGACGCTGGGCCTTCGGCCTCATCACCGTGCTCTTTGCCGCGCCGTGGCTCGACTTCGCCGGCATGTGGCTCACCAAGTTCGCCTCCCCACGCTTCGCGATCGTGACCCTCGCCGGCGGGTGGGCGATGGGCGCGGGCTACCTCGTCGTGGCGGCGCTGGCGGTGCGACAGATGTGGTTTTCAGCGAGAGGAGTTGACCGATGACTCTGCCGATACGCGTGGCGGCCATCGCCGCTGCCCTCCACATCACCCCTGTGGTAGTCCTGGTGAAGCGCCCCGAAGCGGCCCAGGCCCTGCTGCCGGGGGCGGACGCCTACTTCGCGCGCGAGGTGCACCTGAGCACGCCGGACGCGCACCGCCTGCACAAAGCGGTGGACTGGAGCCCCGAGGACGGCGTGCTGACGTTCTACGTGGGCAGGACGGGGTCGGCGACGGTCGGCGCGCTCGAGTTCGTGCGCGTGGACACGCCCCACGGACCGATTGAGGTGGCCGTTGGCTTCACGCCGCAAGGCACGGTGCGCGGCGTGCTCGTCACCAAGGCCACGGTGGAGATGAAGCCATGGGTGCTCGAAGCCGTGGGCGCCGGCCTCACGAACCACTATCGGCAGCTGAAGCCCGGCGACTCTCCAAACGGGGCCGCCGCCATCGCCGGCCAGGCCGGTGATCTCGCCGAGTATATCGCTGGAGAGGTGGACAAGGGCGTGGCGCGCGCGCTCGCCGCCTACGGGGCGTTCTACAGGGGGAGCGCCTAGGGCTCAGAAACACGAAACCGCCCGGCGTACCGGCCGGGCGGTATCCGTTGGGGAGTCGTCAGCCACTAGAGAGCCGGATCGTACAGCTCGTCCCAGGCGACCGCGAAGTCGCCGTGGCAGCGGGGGCAAACGATCCGCTGCGGGTGTCCCCCGAGCTGCACGCGCTCGCCGCAGCTCGGGCACACGGCGTAGCGAGTGCCCCAGCTGGCGGGGTAACGAACGGCATCGTGGGGGCGCGGCACGATCGTCCAGCGGCGCGGGGGTTCCTCGACCACTTTCAGGAAGGCGCAGGGGACAGCGAGCGCCTTCCCTTTCACTTCCACCACGGCTTCGAGCGGGCCCAACTCCAGCACCCTGTACCACGCGCCGCGCCGCAGCTTGCAGTTGAGATCGGCCTGCAGACGAGCCCAGTGCTTCCCATTCCCATTCCCAGGCATGCACACACCTCGGCCGTACGACTGTCGAAGGCTCAAAAGAGGAGGAGCTGAGATCGGCGGGCGCGGCGATCCTGGCCTGGGACAATGATATGCGCTCCGGCCCGCCCGGCCGTGTCGCAGATCACAACGCCGACGAACTTCCTTCGCCCTCACGGTTATGTTTACGCGGTGGCACGGAAACGTCGCTCGGGTGGGAGGGGTGCATGCGACGCGCATGGCATTTCATGACGGTCTGGGCGCTGATCGGCGCAGCCTGCTTCGATCCCACGGCTGCCAGTCAAAGCGGCACCTTGACGCTGGGCGGGACATCTGCCGACCAGCTGGCCTTCACGGTGCAGCCGCACAGGGCGGTCGCCCGGCAGATCATCACCCCGGCGGTGCAGGTGACGGCCCTCGATCCGCTCGGTAACACCGACGTGAGCTTCACGGGACAGGTGACGGTGAGCCTGGGCACGAATCCAGGAGGTGGCTTTCTCGGAGGGACCCTTACGGTCGGCGCCGTGAATGGCGTCGCGAGCTTCGGGGACCTGACGGTGAGCTCGGCGGGAACGGGCTACACGTTGGTCGCCTCTGCCCCGGCGTCCGGGGCCAAGAGCGCGACGAGCAACGCCTTCGACATCACGAGCCCCTGAAGCTCGGTCCCCCGCAGGGCCTCAGGCTGACGCAGGGTACGGCTCGTTCCAGGCCACTTCGAACAGCCCATTACAGCGATGGCAGCGCATGCTCGCGGGGTGACTCTCGAGGGGCGCGCGATCGCGGCAGTTCGGACACACCGCGTACTGCTCACCCCAGGCGCTCGGGAAGCGTGGCGCGTTGTGGGGCGCGGGCACAACGGTCCAGCGCAACCCTGGCGTGGGTGACAGCTGCAACTGCCCGCGGGGGAGCGGCACCGGTTTTCCCTTCACGTCCAAGACCACTTCGCTCGCCGACAGCTTGAGGATCCGGTACCAAGCGCCGAGGCGCAGTGCGGACTTCACGTTCACTTTCATGCGGGCCCACTGGAAGGCTGGCATTGTGGCACCTCGGGCGCTGAGATGGCGGATACGATGACCCGGGAACAATACTCCGTCAACACTGCGGCGGCGGTGCCCGTGGTCACACCGGGACCGGTTATCGCTCCTTCCCCGATTGCAGGATCGTCGCGGCAACCTCGGGATAGATGCCGATGGCGTGATTGCGAAAACTCAAGGAAGGCTGTGTCGCCGGAGTATTGATCTGGATCGCGTGAGATCGCTGGTTGGGCATGTGGCAGTCGATGCAGGAACTGATCATGCGCACGCCGATCCTGGCAGCCATCGGATGCTGGCTGATTTGATGGCAGGCCAGGCACTTGCTCGCGAACGGAGCCAGGTCTCTTTGTGGTCGATGGACGTCGTGGCACGTGGAGCAGGACATGGTCGGGCTGGCGCGAAAGCACTTGCTGCGGCGTAACAGTCCGACCTGATCCCCGTGGACGTCGGGGATCGGGGCGTCCCGGTCCGACTGGGGGAGAAGGTAGTCATCCAGCCTTTCACCCGGCCGGTACGAGAAGGCGGGCCTCAACTCGTCCCGCAGGCCCGAATGGCACAAGGCGCAGTTGTCCAGCTTTCTATCTCTCGAGAACCGCGCCGGATTGAGAATGTATTTGCCGCGAATCTCTGCAGGATGGGAAGACTGGTTCTGGACGTGCCGGCGCCCATCGCCGTGACACTTTTCGCACGAAATTCCCAGCTCATACTCGCGAGAGTACTGCAGGGCGCGACGCTCCTGTTGGAGCTTGAAGGAGGTGCTGTGACATTCCAGACATCTGGGAACAATGACTCGTGCAAAGTCTATCGTACCATCTGTATAGCCTGGACTGTTGATCCACCGATCGAGTCCGGCTAGGTACGACACGGGCAATTCGAACAGCAGGCCGTTCCTCCAGTACAGATACGATTGCCCCCTTCTGCCTGACCCGACCACGAGGTCGATCCGCTCGGTCCTCGCTCTCGACTGGCTCGAGTCCACGCCGGTCTGATAGAACGCACCGTGGCGCTGCTCCATCTTGAAGTGGATTCCCGGCACCCCGGTGCGCAGCACGTTGTGCCCCGCAGCAAAGCTTCCCTTAATGGACCGGGCAGTCGCCTCGGCGGAAGTCTTGAAGTGCGCGGTTTGAACGAAGGTGGTGACTATCTGCTCGTGACAGGCGTTGCACGATAACGCTCGGGGGGTCGCCTGAGCCTTTTGGACCCCAGTGCCGGCGCCGCAGAGTGCCCAGGTGACGGCAGCGGCCAGGAGACAGCCCGCGGCACCGGTGCGTGTGATGGCGTGTGTGATGGCGCGGTTGGCGTTCACTCGTCGGTGTGGTGCTGTCATGCCCGAGGAGAGAGTCGAACTCTCATGGGGTTGCCCCCAACGGATTTTGAGTCCGTCGCGTCTGCCATTCCGCCACTCGGGCGAGTGGTGCGGGAGCCTAATCTTAGCTAGCGCACCGAAGCCTCGCACATGAGCGCACGCGGGGTGTCGCCCATCACAGCCCTGGTGCTCAGCGGACCGAGATCATATACTGGTCGTGCTGCAACGCAGGGCCGCGCCCTTCCCTGAACCCACCTCGAACACCGCGGAGGGCGCGCATGCATCAACTCCAGCAGTGGGCCAGAGTTCGGGCCCGCACGAACTGCCCGCTGCGCCGCGGCGCATGGTACCGCGTTCTGTCCCTCACCGCCGGCGAAGCCGTCCTCGAGGTCAACGGAAAGCCGCTCCCTGTCCCCCGTCCCCTGTTGCAGGTGCTGCCGATTCGGCCCCGCATGTGGTCCGTGGTGCCGCGGCTGCGCGGCGCGGTGACGCCACCGGCGAGCTGGGGGGCGAGATACGGTGTGTGCCCGCGGTGCGCCGCCCGGGCTCCGTTGCATGAGCGTCAGGCGACGATGCGCTGCCCCGGCTGCAGCTTCGCGTTCCTCATTGCCTGGTCCGACTCGCATTGGCGCGTGTTCGAGCTGCTGTCCGGCAGCCCGGCCACCCGCGCGGTCGCGAAGGCTCGCGACGCCGCCCTGAAACTGTTGCACCGTTCCGCGCCACGACGGTCCGAGGTCTGACCTAGCAACGCAAGCGGGCGATCGGCTTGGTGCCAACCGCCCGCTCTGTTCGCCCCGCCCGCCTTCGTTACGGCCTGCGCCGCGGCGGCTTGCCTTCGCGCAGCCGCCCCGGCCCGCGCCGTGGACCCATCATCTCGCCGCGCCGCCGCCGCTGCTCGCGAATCTCCTGAATGCGCCGTCGCAACTGCTCTCGCATCATCTGGTAGCGCGCCTGCTGCACCGGCGTGAGGTAGCCCGCGGCCTCCCGGTTCTCGTTACGCTCGATCTCCGCCAGAGCGGCCCGGTTGCGGTCCCGTGCATCCATCAGCCGCCGCACGCTGTCTGAGTTCGCGGCGACCCCGGGCCGGAGTTGTCCCCGCAGCGCCTCGTTGATGGCGCGCTGCCGCTGCGCGAGATCCACGCGCTGCTGCGTGAACTTCTGTTCCGTTCCCTGGAGCCTCGCGGCTTGGTCGTCCGACAGGTTGAGCTCCTGGCGCACGCGCGCGTTCCAGCGCTGTCGGATCTGCTGCCGCAGCTGCTCCGCCTCCGCGTCGCCGCTCGTGTCGCTCGGGGTCTGCGCCTCGAGCGCGGGCAGCGCGAGCGCGAGCAGCATGACGAACAGGACGTGCTTCATGGATCAGCTCTCCAGTGTGCGCAACAGCGCGCGCAACTCGATGGTGTTCAGGCTCTCGAGTCCCGCGTCGAGCGCGCCGGGGCTCTCGTCGGCGAATGGCTGCTCGAGCGCGCCGACCGTCTCGCGCAGCTGGTCGGACGTGAGGTCGGTCAGGTCCTCCCCCAGCGGTGCGACCAACGCCGAGGGGATGCGCTCCCGCACGAGCACCCGCGTCACGACGCCCGCCCCCAGCAGCAACACGATCGCGGCCGCGATCTTGAGCCACGCGGGCTGCATCCACACCCAGCCGGTCAGCGTGACGCGCGGCCGCTCGCGCAGCCGCGTGACCACGGCCTGCGCCGTGCGCTCGACGTCCAGCCGCTCCGCCGCGCCGGACCCGAGGAGTCGGGCGAGCTCTCGCAACCTGGCGTCTTGCAGCTCTTCGTCCATGTTCACTGCAGGGACTCCTTCAGTCGTTTGACGGCGTGGTGATAGTGGACGCGGGCCGCGCCGGGCGACGTGCCCAGTGCGGCGGCGATCTCTTCGTACTCCAGGCCCTGCTGCGCGCGGAGCAGGAACACCTCCCGCTGCATGTGCGGCAGCCGCTCCAGGCCCTCCCGCAACCGCCCCTCCGCTTCTCCGGCCACCGCCGTCTCATGCGGGTCGCCGTCGCGCGAGCGCAGGTCGTCGTCGAGGGGCACCACCCGCACCTGTTGGAACCGCCGCGCCGCGTCCTTCAGGACGTTGCCCCCGATCGTCAGGAGCCAGGTGCGGAACTGGCACTGGCCTCGGAACCTCCCGACCGCACGGAACGCGCGGATGAACGTCTCCTGCACCAGGTCATCGAGGTCCGCCTCGGGGGCCCCCGCGGCCGCGAGGAAGCGGGCCAGCGCCCGCGCGTGCCGCCGCACCAGCTCGGCCGCCGCCTGCTCGTCCCCGCCCTGCCAGGCGGCGATCAGCACCGCGTCGGCCGCGGCGACGGACTGGGCTTGGGGCATGCGTCGGTACGGTGGACGTTTGGGCGGCGTCAATATTAAGGCGGTAAGGGGCGGTAAGGGGCGGTAAGAGGCGGTAAGAGGGGGTAGAGGGGGTAGAGGGGGTAGAGGGGTGACCGCCCTTGAAATCACGAGTACCAGCCAGTAGCTTGCGAATTCGAACGATCGTTCGAATCCTATGCGCCCCTACGACGAGCGGCTCGACCATCTCCTCGCCCGAGCGGCGAAGGTCTTCGCCGAGCGGGGTTATCACTCCACCACCATGCGGGACCTGGCGGCGGCGA
>QHUR01000155.1 GCA_003221995.1 Gemmatimonadota bacterium
TGCAGATCAGCGGTAAGAAGCAGATCGAAGCGTTCGGCGTCGCGCAGTTCAACGCGCTGTGCCGCGAGAACGTCTTCACCTACAAGACGGACTGGGAGGCGCTCTCCGAGCGGATCGCCTACTGGCTCGACTACGAGCACCCCTACATCACGTACACCCCCGAATACATCGAGACGGTGTGGTGGCTCTTGAAGCGGCTGCACGACAAGGCGCTCCTCTACCGCGGCCACAAGGTGCTGCCGTACTGCCCCCGGTGCGGCACCGCGCTCAGCTCCCACGAGCTGGCGCTGGGCTATGAGGAGGTGCAGACGAACTCGGTGTTCGTCACCTTCCCGCTCGCCGCCGATCCCAAGCGCCAGCTCGTGGTGTGGACGACGACGCCGTGGACGCTGCTGTCGAACGTCGCGGTCGCGGTGCACCCGGACCTCGAGTACGGCGAGTACGAGCTCGACGACGTCCGCTACATCGCCGCGACCGCGCGCGCCGGCGACGTGCGGGTGCGCGGCCGGCCGCTCAGCGAGGGGGCGCGCGTCGCGGGGTACCGCGGCCGCGACCTGGTGGGCCAGAAGTACGTGCGCCCGCTCGAGGTCGTGCCCCTGCCGCTCGAGGGCCAGCGCGGCGTCGTCATCGGCGGGGCGTTTGTGTCGGCCGAGGAGGGCACGGGGCTCGTCCACCTGGCTCCGGCCTTCGGCGCCGACGATTACACCGCGGCGCAGCAGTACGGGCTCGCGTTCGTGAACCCGGTCGCCGCGGACGGCACGTTCCAGGGCACGCGCTGGCCGGAGATCGAGGGCAAGCTGGTCACCGACAAGGCGACCAACCAGCTGATCATCGAGCGTCTGAAGGCGGAGGGCCGCTGGCTCGAGACACGGCCGCACACGCACAGCTACCCCTTCTGCTGGCGCTGCGACTCGGCTCTGATCTACTACGCCCGTGACTCGTGGTTCGTGCGCACCACCGCGTTCAAGGCCCGCATGCTCGAGGTGAATGCGCAGATCGGCTGGCACCCGCCCGAGGTGGGCAGCGGGCGGTTCGGCGAGTGGCTCGAGAACAACGTGGACTGGGCGCTGTCGCGCGACCGCTACTGGGGCACGCCGCTCAACATCTGGGAATGCGATGCCGAGCGCGAGCACCGCGAGGTGATCGGCGCCTACGCGGAGCTCGCCGAGCGCTGGGGCAAGCCGCTCCCCCGGGACTTCGACCCCCACAAGCCGTTCATCGACGGCTACACCTGGTCGTGCCGCCATTGCGGCGGGACGATGCGGCGCGTGCCGGAGGTCATCGACGCGTGGTTCGACTCGGGCGCGATGCCCTACGCCCAGTGGCACTATCCGTTCGAGCACCAGGCCGATTTCAAGGCGCACTTTCCGGCGGACTTCATCTGCGAGGGGGTGGACCAGACGCGCGGCTGGTTCTACTCCCTGCTCGCGATCGCCGCCGGCGCGTTCGACGCGCCGGCCTACAAGAACGTGATCGTGAACGAGCTGGTGCTCGACGCGCAGGGCCAGAAGATGTCGAAGAGCCGCGGCAACGTGGCGAATCCCTGGCAGGTGATCGAAGACAACGGCGCGGACGCCGTGCGGGTCTACCTGCTGGGCCAGAGCCAGGTGTGGCTCCCCAAGCGGTTCGACCCGCGCCACATCGGCGAGGTGGCGGGCGGGCCGCTGAACACGGTGCGTAACGCGTACAAGTTCTTCGCGGACTATGCCGTCGATTGGTCGTCGCCCGGCGACGGCGAGCCGCCGTTCGCCGCGCGGCCCCTCGCGGACCGCTGGCTGTTGGCGCGGCTCGACGAGGTGGTGGCCACCGTGCGCGAGGCGTGGAACGGCTACGACGTCACGGCCGGCGTGCGCGCCACCATCGACTTCGTCGTGGACGACCTGTCGAACTGGTACGTGCGCACCAACCGGGCGCGCTTCTGGGCCCCCGACCGCGCAGCGGACGAGGCGGCCCTCGCCACGCTGCACGAGGCGCTGGTCACCACGGCGCGCCTGCTCGCGCCCGCCGCCCCGTTCATTGCCGACTGGCTGCACCGCGCGCTCGCGGGAACCTCCGTCCACCTGGCGTCGTTTCCCGCCGACCGGGGGCGGCGCGAGCCGGCGCTGCTCGCCGCGATGGCCGCCGTGCGCCGGCTCGCGACGCTGACGCGCGCCGCACGGGAGGCGAAGGGGCTGCGCGTGCGCCAGCCGGTGGCGACGCTCCAGGTCGCCGTCCCGGCCGCGGTGAAGGGGCCGCTGTTCGCGGACCTGCTGGACGGCATTCTGGCGGCCGAGGTGAACGCCAAGCGCGTGGAGGTCGTGGCCTCCGACCACGAGCTGGTGACCCTCAAGGGAAAGGCCAACTTCCGCGCGCTGGGGAAGCGCTGCGGCAAGGAGACGCCGCAGGCGGCGGCCGCCGTGTCCCAGCTCACGGCGGAGCAGCTGCTTTCCCTGGAACGTGGTGAGCCCATCTGGGCGGGGCAGTGGGAGTTCCGGCCGGAGGACGTGACGGTCACGCGCGAGGTGGCCACCGATTGGGTGGTGCAGAGCGACGGTCCCTACGTGGTCGCCCTCGACCCGCGTCTCACGGAGGATCTGGTGCAAGAGGGGCTGGCCCGCGAGGTGGTGAACCGCGTGCAGCGGCTGCGCCGGGATGCAGGGTATGATTATACGACCCGGATCGAGTTGAGCGTGGCCGGCGCCGCCGACGTGGTCGCCGCCGCGGGCGCGTTCCAGCACTTCGTCGAAGGGGAAACGCTGGCACGCCGCACCGTGCTCGGGGGCGTGCTCGAGGAAGCGGATGTGACCCGGGAAGTCGACATCGAAGGGCGTCGCGTGACCATCGCGCTGCGCCGCCACGACGGACGAAAGGGTGGTACCCGATAAATGCCGACGAAATCCAAGACCAAAGGCCTGAACAAGAAGCAGCTGCAACACCTGGAGAAGCGGCTGCTCGAGGAGCGCAACCGGGTGATGAAGGAGCTCGGCTATTACGGCGAATCCTTCAACGCCAGCCTCCAGGCCTCCGACGGCGATCTCTCGAGCTACTCGTTCCACATGGCCGACCAGGGCACCGACGCGATGGAGCAGGAGAAGGCGTTCCTGTTCGCATCGCAGGAGGGCCGCTACTTCTGGCACGTGAACGAGGCGCTGCGCCGCCTCTACGCCACGCCGGAGAAGTACGGCAAGTGCGAGCAGTGCGGCGAGGACATCGGCTTCGACCGGTTGGACGCCCTGCCGCACGCCAGGCTGTGCATCCGCTGCAAGGCGAAAGAGGAAGATGGCAAGCGGCGCTGACCGTCGCCTGTTCTGGGGCGCCGCGGCGGCGGTCTTCGTCGCGGACCTCGTCACCAAGCTCGTCGCCGAGACGCTGCTCGCGCGGCACCTGCCGGTGCCCGTGATCGGCGAGTACGTGCAGCTGCGCCTGGTGTACAACCAGTGCGCCGCCTTCGGGCTCTGCCTGGGTAGCTACTCGCGCTGGATCTTCTTCGGGCTCGCCCTTGTGGCTCTCGTCGTGCTGCGCTCGATGGTGCTCGCCACCCGGTCGGGAGACCGGTTCCGCATCGTCTCGCTCGCCCTGGTGTGCGCCGGGGCCGTTGGCAACGTCGTGGATCGCATCCGCAGCGCGCAGGGCGTGGTGGACTTCGTGGATGTGGGCATCGGGTCCGCGCGCTGGCCGACGTTCAACGTCGCCGATTCGGCCATCACCGTGGGCGCGATCGCGCTCGCGGTCTCCCTCTGGCTCGAAGGGCGGGCGCAGGAGCGGGCCAAGGAGGCGAGAGCCGTCGAGCAGCCGTGACGGCGGCCACCGTCGCCTTCTGCGTCGTCGCCGCCCAGACCGAGCGTCTCGACCGCTTCCTCGCCGATCAGCTTGCCCTGTCGCGCACGGTCGCGGCCCGGCTCGTGGCCGCCAAGTGCGTCAGCGCGGGCGGGCGGCCGCTGCGCGCCTCCGCGCGGCTGGAGCGCGGCGCCGTCGTCACGGTCACGCTCCCACCCGACGCACCGCCCCCCAGGACCTATGCCCCCGCTCACCAGACGCTGACCTTCGTGTTCGAAGACGAACACCTCGCCGTGCTCGACAAGCCGCCGGGCCTCGTCATCCACCCGGGGCCGGGTCACTGGGACGACACGCTGGTGAACGTGCTGGTGGGGCGGGGCACGCCGCTCGCGCCGGGGGCCGAGGGCCGGCCCGGCATCGTGCACCGTCTCGACCGCGACACGTCGGGCCTGCTCCTCGTCGCGAAGACGGAGGCGGCGCACCGCCGCCTCGCCACCATGATCGAGCAGCGGCGCGTCGAGCGCATCTACGCCGCGGTCGCCTGGGGCCACCTCGCGAAGAGCCCGGTCACGATCGAGGCGCCGATCACCCGCCACCCCAGGGACCGCAAGCGCATGACCGTGCTCGCGGGAGGGCGGCACGCCGTGACGCACGCGGCCGTCGTCGCGCGCTTCGCGCAGGTCGATCTCTTGCGCGTCCGCCTCGGCACGGGGCGCACGCACCAGGTCCGCGTGCATCTCGCGCACGTGGGCCATCCCGTCGTGGGGGATCGCGAGTACGCGTTCGGGGGCAGCCGGCGCGTCACGCCCTCCGAGCGCCGCGCCGCTGAGCGCCTCGAGGCGCTCGCTCCGCGGCAGCTGTTGCACGCGGCGGCGCTCGGCTTCGACCATCCCGTGACCGGTGCGCGGCTCGCGCTGCGATCCGAATGGCCCGGCGATCTCGCGCCGGCGCTCGCGCAAGCGGCGGCGGATCCGACTTTGCTTGCTCAACGCAACCCGTTGCAGTATTTTGGCTTCTTCGCATCGGATGAGTGACGCCGGGGTAGTCCGACTGCTCCTGTTCCGGGTAGGGCGCCTCACCTGCGCGGCCGAGGCGGAAACGGTGCGGGAGATCCTGCCACGGCTCGAACCCACTCGAATCCCCGGGGCGCCCCCGGTGGTGGCGGGCCTGGTGAACGTGCGCGGGACCCTGGTCACGGTCGTGGAAGGGTGGCGGGCGCTGCGCCAGCCGGAACCGCCCGCAGGCTCGAACGGCGGCACCACGGTGCTGCTGGAGGTGGGCGGGGGCCGCAAGGTCCTCGGCTTCACCGTCGACGAAGTCGTCGACCTCCTCACGGTGGACGGGGGCGCGCTGGAGCGCCGGCAGGCGCTTCCCGGCATCGACCCGACCCTCGTGCGGGCGGTCGGTCGTCGCGCCGGGCACCTCTTCGTGGTCCTCGATACCGACGCGCTGTTAACCCCCGTGCTGCCTTCATAGGGAGGCCGTGTGAGTCACACTGTCCTCGTCTGCGACGACGCCATCTTCATGCGGACGATGATCAGCGACATCCTGGCCCAGGCCGGCTTCGAGGTGGTGGGCGAAGCCGAAACCGGCGTGCAGGCGGTCGAGCGGTACAAACAGCTCAAGCCCGACTTGGTGACGATGGACATCGTGATGCCGGACATGGGCGGCATCGACGCGGTGCGGGAGATCGTCAAGCACGACCCCGACGCCAAGATCCTCATGTGCAGCGCGATGGGGCAGCAGGCGCTGGTGGTGGAAGCGATCCAGGCGGGGGCGAAGGACTTC
>QHUR01000124.1 GCA_003221995.1 Gemmatimonadota bacterium
TCCCGCGGCCGCCGCGCCCAGGAGCGGCCCGATCCACCACACCGCCTGCCCGTGCAGATCCGCGCTGACGATCGCCGGCCCGAAGGCGCGGGCGGGATTCATGGCGGCGCCGGTGAGGCCGCCGCCCACGAGCGCGTCCACGAACACGGCCAGGCCGATGCCGAAACCGCCGATCTTCGGCGCCTCGGGGGATACGGCCGTGCCGAACACGGCGCTCACGAGGAAGAACGTCAGCGCTGCCTCGATCCAGATGCCCTGCATGAACGTGACGGTGTCGGCGAGCTTGGGGGCGCCGGCGATGGCCACGCGCACGGCGGCCAGCGGGAGTAGTCCCTTCATCAGTGCCGCGCCGACGATGGCGCCCACGAGCTGCGCGACGACGTAGCTCAGGGCGGTGCGGCCGTTCACCTTGTCAGCGAGCCAGAGGGCGGCCGTGACGGCCGGATTGATGTGCCCGCCCGAGATGTTCATCGTCATGGAGACGATGATCGCCAGCCCGACGCCGTGCGCCAGCGCGACGCCCGTGGCGCCCAGCGCCCCCGCCGTGTGGGCGTTCATCACGACGCTGCCCGCGCCCAGGAACACGAACAATGCCGTCCCGACGAACTCGGCCGCGAGCGGCCGCAGGCTGGATGGGATCACGGCGCCAATCTAGGGGCCGCACTAGGGGCGCCGCAACACCAGGGTGGCGTTGATGCCACCGAAGCCGAAGGAGTTGGACACGACGACGTCGGGTGCCGCAGCGCGACCGTCGCGCGGCAGGCAGTCGAGGTCGCACGCGGGATCGGGGCGCTCGAGGTTGAGGGTGGGCGGCAACCAGCGACGCTCCATCGCCAGCGCGCAGATCGCTGCCTCGATCGCCCCGCTCGCGCCGAGGGCGTGCCCGTAGTAGCCCTTGGTGCCGCTCACCGTGAGCCGGTAGGCATGCTCCCCGAACACCTGCTTCAGGGCGGCCGTCTCCGTGCTGTCGTTGAGGGGAGTGGAGGAGCCGTGGGCGTTCACGTAGCCGACCTCCGTCGGCGCCACCCCGGCGTCCGCGAGCCCCAGCCGGATAGCCCGCGCCGCCTGGCTCCCGTCGGGGCGCGGCGCGGTCATGTGATACGCGTCGTTCGTGAAGCCATAGCCCACGATCTCCGCGTAGATCTTCGCGCCGCGCGCCAGCGCGCGGACCCGTTCCTCCAACACCAGGACCGCCGCCCCCTCGCCCATCACGAAGCCGTCCCGGTCCTCATCGAAGGGTCGCGAGGCGTGCTCGGGGTCGTCGTTGCGCGTGCTCATGGCGCGGATCACGCTGAACGCCGCGTAGGTCATCGGGGCGAGCGGCGCCTCGGCGCCGCCCGCGAGCATCACGTCGGCTCGAGCCTCGCGGATCGCGTGGAATGCGTCGCCCACGGCGATCGTCCCCGAGGCGCAGCTCATCGCGTTGGTGGAGTTGGGACCGGTGAAACCGAACTCGATGGCGATGTTGCAGCTCGCCGCGCCCGGGAACACGGCGAGCGCGAGCGTGGGATCGAGCCCGCGCGCGCCCTCCTTGAGGAATCCGCCGATCTGCGCCTCCGCGAACGCCACTCCCCCGAGCGCCGAGCCCATCATCGCGCCGATGCGGTCGCGGTCCTCGCGGGCGGGAGCGATCTCGGCGTCCGCGAGCGCGAACCGCGCGCTGGTGACGGCGAGCTGGGAGAAGCGGTCGAGCCGCTTGGCGCGCTTCGCGTCGAGGTGGTCCTGCGGCCGGAAGTCGGGGATCTCGGCCGCGATGCGGCTCCGGAAGGGCGTGGGATCGAAGCGCGTGACCGCCCGCACCGCGGAGCGCCTTGCCACGAGGCCCGCCCAGAGCCCGTCCGCGGCGGTCCCGATGGGCGTCACAGCACCCACCCCCGTGATGACGACGCGCCGGCCGCGATCGCTCACGCGCCGCCTTCCGCGAATCGCTTGATCCCCGCCAGGGTGCGCGCGGCGATGCCGTGGATGAACACGGGGCCGATGACGAGGCCCGCCGCGAGTGGGCCGATGAGCGGCCACGCGGGGCCGCGCCACTCATGCACGATGGTCGCCGTCACTCCCTGGTCCGCCGGGGCGAACCGCCATACGACGTTCATGCCTCGCGTGATACCCCGCACGTGCCGGTAGCGGATTTCCCGCCGGCGCACGTCGATGGTCATCTCGGAGACCCACCGGGTCGGATAGCGCAGCGGGCCGAACGGGCGCCAGGCGGCCATCTCCACGATCCCACCCCCCTCGCGCCGCTCGAGGAACCGCACCCAGCGATAATGGGGCAACATCTCGGGCCAGCGCTCCACCTGCGACGCCGCTTCGAAGGCTCGCTCGACCGGAGCGCGGATCGTAGTCTGATCGACGGTGCGCATTCTAAGACCTCAGACGTCAGACATCAGACGTCAGTATTCACGGAGCGACCGACGTCTGATGTCTGTCGGCGCCCATGCCGCGACAATCCGATACCCCGGCCGGTACTGCGCTACCGCGGGGACGCCGGCATTTGTCAGCATCGCGTTGAGCTCGCGGCGCGTATACCCGCGCCGCAGCGACACCACGGCGTCGTGGCGCGTCTGGCGGCGGAACCCGAGACCGAACGATGCCATCCACACCCCCGCCATCGCGAGACGCGAGCGCCGCAGGTCGGCGAGCACCACCGCCCGCCGCGCCACGCGGTCGAAGCTCGCGATCCACCGCACGGCGAGCTCGCGCGGCAGGTGGTGCAGCACTTGGCTCGCGATCACGACGTCCACCGCGCCGGCGCCGAGTGGCAGCGCGCCGCCGTCGGCGAGCACCACCGTGAGGCCCGCCGCCTGGGCCAGCCGGGCGGCCGCGGGAATCCGCTCGATGCCAACGAGGGAGAGCGTGATTCCGTACCGCCTCGCGCGCGCGGCCGCGGCGCATGGGATGTCGCCACAGCCGGTGCCGACGTCGAGCAGCGTCCACCGCTCACCACCATTCCCCCTTCCCCCTTCTCCGGCCGTCTCCCCGGCCGTTCGCAGAAACGGCTCCAGGGCGTTTACGACCGCCCGCGTCCCCCCGAACAGCCGGTTGAGGCGGGCGATGTCGGCGAGCTGCGCCCGCACGGCGCCCGGCGCGGCGTGCGGATCGTCGAGCAGCTCGGCGCCGATCATCCGCCCTGCAGGTTCGCGTAGCCGCCGCGGTAGTAGAGCAGGGGCGGCCGGTCTGTGACGCTGCCGCCCGTGACGAGCCCGAAGAAGACGGTGTGGTCTCCACCCGCCGCCTCGGCCTGCTTCTCGCACTCGATACTCGCCAGCACGCCGTCCAACACGGCGATGCCGTGCCGGTTCTCCTGGTAGCCGATGCCGTCGAAGCGGTCCGGATCCTCCGAGGCGAAGCGGCGGGAGATGTGCTCCTGGTCCGCGGCGAGCACGTTCAGCACGAAGCGGGTCGCCGCCTGCAGCGCCGCGTGCATGTCGTTCTGCTGGTCGACGGACACAACGAGAAGCGGCGGGTGGAGCGAGACGGACGCTACCGAGCTCGCCGTCATGCCGATGGGGCGGCCGTCCGGGCCGCGGGTGGTGAGAACGGTCACGCCGGTGGCGAACCGTCCGAGCAGCTGGCGGAACAGGGCGGGGTCCACGCCGTGCATGGTCACCAGAGCAGTCGCGCGAGCACGCCGGGGGCGAGCGCCGCGCGCGCCGGAACGAAGTTGCCCGTCGCCCCCACCAAAAGATCCGCGAGGTCGGGACGCCGCGCCAGCCGCGCAACGACCCGCTCGGTGAGAGCCGGCCAGCCGACCCCCAACCCGATCAGCCGCTCCAACACCCACTTTCCCGCGAACGCGGCGCGACGTGCCCGGCGGTACGGCGCGAGCGCCGCGCGCCCCACCGGCCCGCCGTGCCGGAGCGCCGCCGCGACCGTGTCCGCCGCGAGCTCCGCGCCACGCAGCGCGCTGTAGATGCCCTGGCCCGTGAACGGATCGAAGAAGTCCGCCGCGTCACCGACGAGCAGTGCCCCCCCTCCGTCGGCGACCGACGCGCGCGACCATTGGGCGAACGGCCCGGTTACGAGCACCTCGCGCACCAGACGGCGGGGGTCGAAGCGACCGCGCAGCCCGGGGAACCGCTCCAGCTCCGCGAACCACGCGGTGCGATAGTCCCGCCCCCGCCCCCGCCCCCACCGTCCGGGGCGCACCCGGGCGAGCGGCACGACCAGCGCCACCGTCGTCACCCCTCCGCCGATCGGCCCCATCCCCACGTAGCCCGAGCGGCCCACATGCAGCTCGCCCATCCCATCCACTCCCGCGACGTCCGCGACATGCGCCGTGAACGCGATGCGCCGGGGCGGCGATGTGCGCCGGAGCCCGAGCCGCCGCGCCACGACCGAGCGCAGCCCGTCGGCGCCGATCACCACCCGCGCCCGCACCGTTTCCCGCATCCCGCGTTCCGTCCGCGCCACCACGCCGCTCACCGCTCGAACGTCGCGGCTCACATCCTCGATGGCGACCCCCTCGCGCACGGTCGCTCCCGCCCGGCGAGACCACCATCATCCCGGCGAGCTTGGCGTGCGCGGAGCGCTCCACGTCTTCGGCGACGCCGAGGCGCTCGAGCAAGGGCGTGGCCCCGGGGGAGAGGTACTCGGAGCAGGGCTTGTCGCGGGGAAAGCGGCTGCGGTCGACGAGCAGGACGTCGAGACCGGCGCGGGCGAGGTGCGCGGCCGTGGCCGACCCAGCGGGGCCCGCGCCCACCACGACCGCATCCCAGACCTTCGTCACGTTTCTCCGGTCAGCCGCCCGAGAAGGAGGAGCCGAGCGCGGCGACCGCTGCGCCGACCAGTGTGGCCGTGAGATTTACGCCGTCGTTGTTCAGCCATCGCCTGCCCCTGATGAGCCGCAGCGGCGCGTGGCACACCGTGTCACGCCGCTCGAAGCGCGCGCCGCACCCCGGGCATTCGTACAGCCCCTGCAGGGTCGCCCCGAGCAGCGAGTCCGCCAGCGCTCCAGTGATCCCGGCCAGCGTGACGAGCACCATGACCGTTCCTGGGGGGTCCAGCACCAAGGCCAGGGCCGCGATCGCTATCGCCCCCGCCACGCCGCCCGCGGTGCCCAGCGCCGTGATGCCGCCCGATGCTCCGCGAGTGACGGGCTCCCAGGTGGTCAAGAGCCGTGGCGGCACCGGCGAGAACGAGCCGATCTCCGTCGCCCACGTGTCCGCTGTAGCGGCGGCGATCGCCCCGGCGGCGGCGGCCCAGGAGCCGGCCAGGGCCGCGGCGGCGGCGACGCCGCCGTTGGCGAGCACCTGCCGCGCGTTCCGCCGGCCGCCCGTCCCGCTGGCCCACTGCGTCAGCAAGCTGCCGGATAGGAAGAACGCGGCGAGCAGCGCGAGGCCACGCCAGCCCAATCCCCAGGTCACGGCGCCGCCGACCGCGAGGCTCGCCGCGAGGCCGTCCCAGGTGAGCCAGCCCCGTTCCAGCTCCTTGGGCCTAGAGCCCCGATGCACTACACCCTGCCCAAGCCGCTGGAACGGGGCCAGCTCACTC
>QHUR01000094.1 GCA_003221995.1 Gemmatimonadota bacterium
TTCCCACGACGAGCGCCAGCGTGAGCGGGCCGAGCCGCGGCGTGAGCCGACCCTGGGCGAGGCCGAACAGGGCCGCCGTCGCCGCTAGTGCCGCGCCGCTCCCGACGGCTCCCCACATGATGGCCGACTGCTGGGCTTGCGCCGCGGCCACGGCGGCTCGCCCACTCGCTGTCTGGATGCCGCTCGCGAGCCGCTCGGCGATGTGGCCCCATGCGCCGGTGACGGCGAGCAGGGCGACCATCGCTCCGATGATCAGCATGGGCGTCATGGCACGCCGGCCGTCCTTCCCCAGCGCGCGATCGACCCCGAGCCCCGCGAAGACCGCCGTCACGAGTGCCACCACGAAAAACGCCATTCCCGGCGCCCGCGTCTTGCTGACGAGTGGCATCAGCGTCCACCACAGTTTGTAAAACGGCGTCGCCGCACCGAGACTGATGAGCAGGAACAGGAGCCCGATCCCGCCCACCCACACGATGAGGCGCCGCCGCTCCCGCGTGGCGGCGCCCAGCACGGCGAGCGCGATCACGGGGAGGCCGAGATATTCCGAGTGCAGCTTCAGCGGGTTCGAGCCCCAGTACGTGTCGCGCGACCCCACAAAATTCTTCAGAAAGAACTCGAGGACGTGGTCCCAAGGGATTGCGTAGGAGGTTGACCCGGCAAACCCGTAGTAGCCCCCGGCACGGGGTGAGAACGAGATGTAGCCGAAGAATGGCACGATCTCGATGGCGGCGATGCCGAACCCCAGCAGCACGGCGCCGAGGGCCAGCCCGAGTCTGAGGAGTCGTGCCCCGCCCCGCGCGTCGGGGGCCTCCTCGAAGGTCAAATAGAGGGCGAACAGACCAGCGGCGATCAGCAGGTAATAGGCGAGCTGGAAGTGGCCGAGCAGCGTAAGCGCCACGGCCGCCGCGAGCAGCGGATAGCCCTCCGGGCGCCGGTCGCGCAGCGCGAGCACCAGCGCAAGGAACGTGAGCGGCAGCGCGGTGGACGCGAACAGCTTGCCGTCGTGCCCAGGCGAGGGGTAAGAGGCAATCAACCCAGACAGCTCGTAGGCGAGCCCCGCGATGACCGATCCGGTCCAGGATACCCTGAGGCGCCTGAGCAAGAGGTAGGTGAACAGGCCGGCGAGGACGTAATGTACGAAGAAGCTCAGGTTTCCCGTCGTGGTGACCGGGATGACAAAGCGCAGCAGCCAGGTGGGGTAGAAAGCGTTCCCGTGGCCCGCGGCGAACGGCAGGCCTCCGAACACCTCGGGGTCCCACAGCGGAAGGTGGCCCAGGCGCCTGAACCACTCGGCGCTCCAGGTGTGCCACGCGAAGCCTCCCGTGTACTGATCACTCCACGAGTCCGCGAGCCACAGCCCGCGGAGCATCGGCAGCGACAAGAGCGCCGGCCAGAGGGTGAATGCCGCCGTGGCGAGGAGCGTGGGACGACGCGGCTCGTAGGGCGGCGTCGCCGCCAGCGGCTCACGCTCGTTCACTGGTGGACCCCTGTGGACGGTGCCGCAGCGGGAGCGTGACGACGGCTGCCGCTGCCTCCATTGCGGTCAGCAGGACCCGCGACGCCAGGCTCACGACCAACGCGTCGCCGCTCCCGAGCCACGGCGTGAGCAGGCTCACGAACACGAGCTCCCGCACGCCTACCCCGCCGGGGGCGAACAGCGCTAGCCATCCGAGGATGTAACCGAGGGCGAACACGCCGGTCGCGACCGCAAACGGCACGACCCGGTCGGCGATGAGCCCGCGCGCGAGCAGCCAGAAGGCAGCCCCGTAGGTGACCCAGCCCAGCGTCGTGAGGGTCGCGCTCGTGACGAGCGCGGTGGGACGGAGCGGCTCGAGCGGCGCGGAGGCACTGGCGAGGCGCCCGAGCCACCGGGCCGTCGGTGCCCAGGTGAGCACGCCAACGGTGGCGAGCGCCGCGAGTCCCGCCGCAGCGAGCCGCAGCGGCGAGGTGGCGTGCGGGGTCACGGCCGCGACCACAGCGGCACCGGTGCCCACGGCGAGTGCCTGCGACACGAACGCGGACGCCGCGGCAGGGGCCATCTGGACGCCGGCGCGCTGCGCCAGCACGACCAAGCCGGCCACGCTCCACACTTTGCCCGGCACGTAGCGGCCGAGGTTCGCGAGGCTCCAGGTGCGCGCCGCGGCGCCGAAGGCGATGCGCTGCCCCCAACCGAGCAGGATCCGGCGCCACGACTCGATGTGCATCGCGTACGACGCGCTCACCGCAAGCGCGGAGCCGGCGATCCACACCGGCTTGATGGTGAGCACGGCATGGAGCGAGCGGAACTCGGCCCAGTTGCGACCGATCGAGCGTGCCACGAGGGCCACGACCGCCAACGTGACGAGCCCCTGCACCGCCCAGAGCCAGCCTCGGGCCTGCGAGCCGGGAGACGGAGTCATGACCTCTTTGTGAGTGACGTGGGTCAAACGACCCGACGAATTGCGGCGCCGAAAACTACCACGACCGGAAAGGGCGGGAAAGCCGCAGGGATTTGCCCGGACTCGGCGAGGGGCTATAGTACCGGCTCATGCGCATCCTGCACGTCGTCACCGCGTTCCCGCGCTTCCCCAACGACATCATCTCGCCTTGGCTGGTGGAGATGCTCAAGCGCCTGAGGGCGGCGGGGCATGACGTGGAGGTGTTCGCGCCCGCCTATCGCGGCGGCGGCAACCGCGAGTTCGAGGGCATTCCGATCCATCGCTTCCGCTACTTCCCCGCACGGTGGGAAGACATGACCCACGACCAGGCGACGCTGGACCGCTTGCGCCGCTCGCCGCGCTACAAGATCATGCCGCTGTTTTACGTGTTGGGCGGCGTGTGGGCGGCGTGGCGGCTGTGCCGCCGCCGGCGCTATGACGTCGTCCACGTCCACTGGCCCCTGCCGCACGCGCTGTTCGGGTGGGCGGCGCGGCGGGCATGCGGCGCTCGCATGGTGACGTCGTGGTACGGGGTCGAGCTGCGCTGGGTCAAGAGTTCCCTGCCCTGGCTCAAGCGGTTCCTCGTCTGGGCCCTGCGGGCCTCGGACCAGGTCGTAGCGATCTCCTCCGCCACCGCGCGCGAGATCACCAACCTGGTTCCGGTGAGCGTGCGCGTGATTCCCTACACCGTCGGGTTCCCGGAGGCCGCTCCCGGCGCGTCGCTGCCGCCGGCGGACGACACCTTCGTGATCCTCTTCGTTGGAAGCCTGGTCGAGCGCAAGGGAGTGCGTTACCTGATCGACGCGGTGCCGCTCTTGCCGGCGCACCTGCCCGCCAAGCTCGTCATCATCGGCGACGGGGCCGAGCGGTCCCGGCTCGAGGCGCAAGTGCGGCAACGCGGCCTGGAGCATCGGGTGGAGGTGCGGGGGCGGGTCGCCGAGCAGGAGCTGCGGCGCGCGTATGCCGGTGCCAGCGTGCTCGTCCTGCCGGCCATCGTGGACGCGCGGGGGGATACCGAGGGGTTGGGGGTCGTCCTGCTCGAGGCCATGAGCTATGGGGTGCCGGTGATCGGGAGCGATCTGGGCGGCATCACGGACATCGTCATCGACGGGGAAACAGGGCTCCTGGTGCCGCCTCAGGACTCGGCAGCGCTGGCGGCGGCGCTCGAGCGGCTGGCGACGGATCGCGGCCTGGCGCGGCGGCTGGGTGAGGCGGGCGGCAGTCACGTGCGGCGACATTTCAGCTGGCCGGCGATCATCGCCCAGTGGGAAGAGTGCTACGCGGCGGTGCGGGCTAGTTGAGCGCCTGCACCGTCTCCAGCGCGCGGCCAGCCGGGTCCTCCAGTCTGAGCCGCACGGAAGCGCGCACCGGCGCGTGGGCGTCGATGCGCCCGTCGGGCGTCACGCGCCGCACGCGGATGCTGCGACGTGCGGCGCGCCATTCGACCAGTGCGCTCAGCGGGCCGACGAACGGCTCCTGCGCCACGAGGCGACCGAGCAGCGCGCGAAAGGCACCGGGAGCGTCAGGGAAGCCGAGCGCAGGCGTCAAGTTGGGGTGCCACACCCCCACCCACAGCCCCTCCACCTGCCGGCAGACCTGCGCCAGCGCCTCCCCCTCGGCGACCCATGCCCCAGGGTCCTCGATTCCGGCGTACTTGCTCAGCGTGCGATCCATCCAGCAGAGCGGCACCTCGTCCAGGCCGATCGGTCGCTCGGCGACGGCGTCCCAAACGGGGATGACATCGGCGACCCCCAGCCGGAAGCCGTTGCGGTCCGGGAACCCCCAGGTCGTGTCGTAGCGGAACTCCGCCGCCTGCATGCGGCCCTGAGTTGCCCCGGGCCGCATGCGAAGAAAGTGCTGCCGCACCCCCAGGACGGGGCGGCCGGTTAATCGTTCGAGGCGGTGGCGTTGCTGTGCGAAGAGCTCAGGGCGGTCGCTCGTCTCAAAGCTCCCGTGCAGGCTGATCTCGCAGCCTCGCTTGGCCACCTCGTCCAGGATCGCCGCTGCCGCGGGCGCCTCCGGTCGGTACGTGAGATCTCCCGCCCGCATGGTGGCGAGGGTCGGGGTCCCGCACAGCACGAACCAGGTCGAGACCACGCCGTAGTGCCCCTCGTCGTCGAGCACACGGCGCACTCCTTGCCGGACCGGGTCGTGCCCGACGGCCGCGAGCGCCGCCAGCAGCGTGCGCCCCGCGCGTCGCAGCTCGGCCTTGCGGCTCAGCTCGGCGACACGCAGCACCGTGAACACGGGCCAGTGCGCGACGACGTCGAGGTCGTGGGTAAAGGCGGCGGCCCAGCGCCGGCCATCGGGCCACGGGGCGGCCAGCGCCACGGGGCGGCGGTCCGCGCTCGCGATGACGGCAGCGCGCAGTCGCACCGCGGCCCGGGATATGATGGGGTCGGTTTCGCAGGCACTGCGGACCAGCAGGTTCTCGCCCGACGGCACGCGGCCGTGCCGATCGCGCGCCGCGGAGCGCTGCTCGGCCGTCGCCGCGGCGACGTCGGTAACGCGACGCAGCACGACGCGCGGGACGCGCACGACCCCGTCGCCGCGCTCGAGGTACCAGTCGCGCGCGATGCAGGTCTGCAGATCGGGATCGCCCGGATCACGCTCGGCCACGAGCAAGCGCACCACGTCGGCGGAGGCATCCTCCACGGGCGGGACACGAGCGAGATCGATGAGAAGATCAAGACCGTAGCGCTCGACGCCGGTCAGTCCCTCGCGCGGGGGCAGGCGGATCACGAGTTCGTGCAATATACACGGGAACTGCAGTCTCCGACCCGAGGACTTATCTTACCGGGAACCCGAGTTCACTGAACGACATGCTCCTGCGCGAAGCTCTGGCACTGCTCCGTTCCGCTCGCTATTCCGACGCTCACACGCTGTGCCTGCTCTGCTCTTTCGAGCCGCTGCATTTCAAGACCTACCTCCAGGCCTCGCTGGTGGAGCGCTTCCCGGAGACCGCCCCGCGGGTGACGAGCTGGGGCTACGATCAGCTGGAACTGGGGTTGCAGGAATCGTCTCAGGCGTTGCGGGTTCATCCGGCGCTGCTGTTTCTGAGCTGGGGAGATCTCCACCCGCATCTCAGCTGGCGGACACGCGGGCCGCTCGAGATGCCCCTGCCGGGCGACATCCACGCGCGCGCCGACGCGTTGCGAGAGCGTCTCGTCGGGTGGGTCACGGCGCGCGGCGCCGCCGACTCCTATGTCGTCGTGCCTCCCCTCGCGTGGCTCCCCTTGAGTGATCACGTCGCTCCAGGGGCGCTGGGCGCGGGCTCGATGTCTGCCTGGGCGGCCATGGGGGGCGTCGTGGCTGACCTCGCCCAGCGGGGATGCCGCGTGCTCGACTTACCAGTGGCTGCCCTGAACATGCGGGACTGGCTCGGTGCCGGCTGTCCGCTGACCGTGGAGGAGAGCGAACGCGCGGCGCGGCGGGCGGTGGAGCTGATGTATCCTCCAGGGGAGAGAAAGAAGGCTCTGGTTGTTGACCTCGACGGCACGCTCTGGCACGGGGTGATCGGCGAAGACGGGCCAGAGCGCATCGCGTACGGGCCCGAAGGGCTGGGGTTTCCGTTCCACGTGTTCCAGAAGTTCCTGCTCAAGCTCAAGAAGGAAGGCGCATTGCTGGCATTCTGTACGAAGAACAACGCCGCCGACGTGGTTCCGATCTTCGACAAGCTCCAGATCCGATCTTCGACAAGCTCCAGATGCCGCTCTCCATCGCCGACTTCGCTGCGTATCGCTGCAACTGGGAGCCCAAGCCTGACAACCTGCGAGCGATCGCCGCGGAGCTGAATATCGGACTGGACTCGCTCGTGTGCGTCGACGACAGTCCCGCCGAGCTGGCGCTGATGGCGAACGTCCTCCCTGAGGTTCGCGCCCTCCAAACGCCGCGCAGCGGTCAGGGCTGGCTGCAGTTGTTCGAGGCGCTGCAGGGCTTGTTCGCCGCCTGGCGCGTTAGTGAGGAGGATCGCGCTCGGACGGACAGCGCCGCTCGCGCGAAGTCCCGCGCGGCAGCCGGCGCGGCGACCCCGGTGGAGCCGGGATCCCTGAGGCACCTGCGAGGGTTCGATCTCGAACTCACCGTGCGGCATGACGCCTTCGGTGATCCGCGGTCGCTCGAGCTGGTCAACAAGACGAATCAGTTCAATCTCACCGGCGAGCGGTGGTCCGCGAGCGACTGGCTGCGCACGCAGCAGGCGCCGGGAGCCTTTTGTGTGTCGGCGCGGCTGAGAGACCGTTTCGGGGACTTCGGGACCATTCTCGTGTTGGTGGGGAGCATGCGGCCGGAGGGATGCGCCGAGCTCCAGCAGATCGTGCTGAGCTGTCGTGCGTTCGGTCGAGGCGTGGAGGCCGTGGCGCTTGATTGGTTGTGCCGCTGGGCGGATGTAGGGTGTGTTTCCGGGCGCTTTGTGGACACCGGCAAGAACGCGCCGGCTGCCAAGTTCTTGCGGGATCTCAAATGCGAATGGACCGGAGACGGAAGCTGGCGGCTGACGCGGCCCCTCATCGAGGTGTCGGCCAAGGCAGTCCTCGACGATACGGGGATGCGAGTGCGTTCGTCGGATGGATGACACGGCTGCGCGGCTGGAGCGGATCTTCGAAGAGATTTTCTGGACCGATCCCGGCCCGGTCTCCGGGAAAACTCGGGAGAACACCGCCGGTTGGGACAGCCTCGCTCATCTGAACCTCGTTCTCTCCATCGAGCAGGAGTTCGGCATTGCGCTGGCCGACGACGAAGTCGTCGAGATGACGGCGTTCGGCACTTCGCTCGAGATCGTGCGAACAAAATTGCAGCTGCGCGGCGAGGGCTGACGGATGAAGGTCCTGCGATCGTTTCTCAAGCGCCTTTCCTTCGATCTGTTCATGCTGGGGGACCGGCTGGGAGTGCATCTCCTTCCCAAGCACTACCACACGCCGATTCCCGACTACCGCTGGCTGCGACGGCACAGGACGCTGTGGGCCGGCCGCGCGTCGTTGACGGGGGTGCGCTGGGATTTGGACGAGCAGCTGCGCTGGCTCAGAGACCTGTGCGCACCCTACTACCACGAGGTACGCGGGCTGCATGTCTATCGACAGTTGACCGCCAGTGGTGTGGGCGCGGGCTACCGTCCGATTGAATCGCAGGTGTTGCACTGCTTTCTCCGCGCCATGCGCCCCGCCACCGTGATCGAGATCGGCAGCGGGGTCTCCACTGCCTGCATGCTCAACGCCGTGCGACTCAACCAGCAGGAGGGGCAGCGGGGATCGCGGTTGATCTGCATCGAGCCATACCCCACGAAGGGCTTCGCTCGCTTGGAAGGCATCACCCATCTCCGCGAGTTCTGTCAGGCCGTCCCGATGAGCCTGTTTCGGGAGCTCGGGGCGGGAGATCTGCTCTTCGTCGATTCCAGTCACGCCGTCAAAACGGGCTCGGATACGCAACGCATCTATCTGGAAGTGATCCCGCACCTCCCCCCAGGCGTCTTCATCCACATTCACGATATCACGCTCCCCTATCTCCACGATCCGGATGTGCTCTCAAACTACTGGGCCTGGCAGGAGACGGTGCTGCTCCTGGCGCTGCTGATTCACAATCCGCACTTGTCCGTGCTGGCGTGTGAGTCCGCGCTGCACCATGACCGCTGGGAGGCACTGGCCGAGATCCTGTCCGATTACCGACCGCGAGTGCTGGTGGAGGGCCTGGGCAGCTCTCCAAACTCCATGGAGCGAAATCACTTCCCGAACAGCATCTGGCTCGAGACGCGGTGACGCGACGGCTTATCTTATACGCGCCATGACCGAGCCCCTGATCCCGAAGGACCGTATCCCGTGGCGCCACCTGGCCCTGTTCGGGTGGCTGCCGAGCCCGCTGAAAGTTCTCGCCTATCGCCTGCTGCTCGGCTATCGCATCGGCCGGGGCGTGCGCTTCAGCTTCGGGGGCGTCGTGGTCGGGAAGGTCGTCGAGATCGGGGACTTCGTGGAGATCGGTTTTCTCGCCGTGGTGCAGGGCCGGCGGATCAAAATCGGGCGGTACTCGAGCGTCGGGGTCATGAGCTACGTCTCCTGCGAGACGATCGAGATCGGCGAGGACGCGAGGATCCGGGAGCAGGTCTACGTGGGCGGGCCGCAGCTCCCCGAGTCGCGCTTCGTGTTGGGGAGTCGCACCATCATCCTGCAGCTCGCGTTCATCAACCCGACGAAACCCGTGATCATCGGCGACGACACCGGGATCGGCGGCCACTGTCTGATCTTCACGCATGGGGTGTGGCTGAGCGCGTTCGACGGATACCCGGTGTCGTACGAGCCGGTGACGCTCGGCAACAGCGTGTGGCTGCCGTGGCGGGTGTCCGTGATGCCCGGCACCACGATCGGCGACGGCACGGTCATCGGAGCGAATTCGGTCGTGTCGGGCACCATCCCGCCGAACTGCCTGGCGGTCGGGTTCCCCGCCCGAGTGATTCGGTCGGCACCGGAGTTTCCCCGCCGGCTGAGCGACAGCGAGCGGTCCGCGTTGCTGGCGACCATCATGACGGAGTTCGATCGGTATGTGCAGCACAGCGGCGTCGCCATCAGCGAGCGAGCGTCGTTCCGGCTGTACACGCGCCGGGGAAAGACGTGGCGCCTCCTGTGGCTAGGCGCCACCTGGCCTCCGCCGGTCGCGCCCGATCGTGGGGACACGGTGCTGAGCGAAGCCGCGCTTCCGGCGGATGCGCTCACCGCGTTGCGTGAGCGGGGCGTCCATTGGCTAGACCTGGGGGGGCACACGAGGAGCCGCGATGGCTCCCCGCTCACCGAGGAGCTGGCGCTGTATGTCGGTCGCTACGGCGTGCGGCTCACCCGGGACGCCTAGGCATCAGACCCCCTCGCGCTGCCGCCGCAGGCGGTCCACCTCCCGCTGCAAGGTTCGCAGCTCTTCCCGCATCCCGGCGACGAGCTCCCCCACGAAGCCGAACCCGAACAGCGACACGCCCGAAATCACGAGGACCATGATGAGGTCGAGCAGCGGTCGGAACCCGACCCCGTACAGGTAGCGCTCGACCAGGGCTGCGATCCCGACCACGAACCCGGCCAGGAAGAGCACCGCTCCCGAGACGCCGAAGAACAGCAGCGGCTTGCGGCCGAAGCGCAGCTGGAACCACACCGAGAGCAGGTCGAGCACCCCGACGGGGATCCGGCCGAAACCGAACTTGGACTTGCCGGACCGCCGCGGATACAGCGGCACGGGGCGCTCGGCGAGCCGGAAGCCCTGCGCCGCGGCGATCACGATCATGAAGCGGTGCCAGTCGGGCCGCGTCGGCAGGGCCTCCATCACCTCGCGGCGGTACGCCTTGACGGAGTTCAGGTCCGTCACGCTCACGCCGAACAGCCGGCGACACAAGCCGTTGTAGACCCACGAAACGAAGCGCTTCTCGTAACGGCCCTGCTTCGCTCCCGTGACGACGTCGGCCTGACCGGCGAGGATCGGGGCGACGAGCGAGGGAATGTCGGCCGGCAGGTACTGGAGGTCGGCCGGGTAGAACACCAGCACCCTGCCCCGCGCCGCGTCCGCCGCGGAGCGGAGCGCGTCCGCGATGCCGCGCTGCACCCGGTGGGTGACGACCCGGAGGAACGCGTGCTTGCGGGCGAGCTCGTCGAGCACCGCGGCCGTGTTGTCCTCGCTGCCGTCGTTCACCACGACGAGCTCGCAGGCGTACGAGAGCGGCAGGAACGCCTCGCGCGCGAGCCGCACCAATTCCGGCAGGTTCTCCGCCTCGTCCTTGGCGGGGACGAGGACGCTCACCTCGGGTTGTGCGGCCGGGGTGGCGAGGCTCACAAGCGCTTGCGCATCCGCGCGGGCAAGATGGCGAGCTGGTCGCGGTACTTGGCCACTGTGCGGCGCGCGATCTTCACCCCGCGCTGCCCGAACAGCTCCACGATCTGCTGGTCGGTGAGCGGGTTTTTCTGGTCTTCCTCGTCCACCAGCTTCTTGATCTGCGCCTTGATGGAACGGGCGCTGGCGTCTTCGCCGGTGGTGGTGGCGAGTCCGCTCGAGAAGAAGAACTTCAGCGGGAGCAGGCCCCGCGGCGTCTGCACGTACTTCTCGTTCGTCACCCGGCTCACCGTGCTCTCGTGCATGTTGATGACGTCCGCGACCTCGCGCAAAGTGAGGGGCTTCAAGTACTCGACGCCCTTCTCGAAGAACTCTCGCTGCCGGTCCACGATGAAGTTCATCACCTTGAGCATCGTCTGGCGGCGCTGCTCGATCGCCTGGATGATCCAGTTAGCGCTGTTCAGCCGCTGGTTGATGAATTCCTTGTTCTCGCCCTGGAACTGCTTCTTGTCGCGCGCGATGTCCTGGTAGGTGCGCGAGATGCGGAGCCGCGGCAGCCCCGAGTCGTTGAGGAACACCTTGTACTCGCCGTCGATCTTCTGGACCACGAGGTCCGGGATGATGTAGGCGTCGCTGGCGGCGGAGTGCTGCAGCCCCGGCTTGGGGTCGAGCTTCGCGAGGTCGTCGGCCACCTTCTGGACCTCGGCCGGGTCGAGTCCGAAGCGCTTTCCGAGATCGCTCCAGCGGTGCGCCTTGAGGTCATCGAACGCTTCCTGCACCAGCCGGTAGGCCAGCGTGTCCGTCTTCTTCTGGTCCTGGAGCTGGAGCAGCAGGCACTCGCGCAGGTCGCGGGCGCCCACCCCCGGCGGGTCGAGCTTCTGGATGATGCGCAGCATCTCCTCGGCCTCGGCGAGGGTGTAGAGCTGCGGCTGCACCTCCTGCTCCGACTCGAGGGCGTGCTCCTCCAGCAGCTGATTCGCGCCCCGGACGATCTGCTCGAGGGTCGCCCCCAGGTAGCCGTCTTCGGCGATGTTGCCGATGAACTCTTCCGCGAGGAGCTGCTGGCGCGGCGTGAGGTCGAGCAACCGCACCTGCTCGCGCAGGTAGTCGGTTAGGTCCTTGGTCTCGACGGGGACCGGCTCGACGTACTCGCGTGCCTCGCTCAGGTCGCGCGGCGGCGTGCCGTCGGTGCCGTTGTCGAGCAACAGCTTCTCCCAGTCGGGCTCGTCGTCACCCGCCTTCTCCTTCTGCTCGGCTGTGTCCCCGTCCTCCGAGAGCTGAACCTCGCGTTCCTCGTCGGGCTCCTCCAGCTCGAGGAACGGGTTGCCCAGGAGCTCCTGCTTGAGATGCTGCTGCAGGTCGAGCAGCGGCATGTACAGGAGGTCCATCGCCTGGTAGAGGCGGGGATTGATCCGCAGCTGCTGCTGCAGGCTCGCGTGCTGGTGCAACCCGGTCTTCATGCGGCCTGCGTGAGGCGCGTCCGCAGGCGCGCCGTCAAGGTGGGGCCGAGATAGAGGTGCGCAACGCGGTCGTCGAACACGAGCTCACGCACGCTCCCCGACACCTGCACCTTCCCCTCGAACATGATGTACGCGCGGTCGACGATGTCGAGCGTCTGCTCCACGTTGTGATCCGTGATCAGCACTCCGATCCCGCGGTGCCGCAGTCCCGCCACGATCGTCTGGATGTCGTGCACGGCGATGGGGTCCACGCCGGCGAACGGCTCGTCCAGCAACATGAACTTGGGCTCGGTCACCAGGGCGCGGGTGATCTCGAGGCGCCGTCGCTCGCCGCCCGAGAGCTGAAACGCCCGTTGGCGGCGCAGATGCTTGATCCCGAGCTCGTCGAGCAGCTGCTCCAGCCGTGCGGCCCGCTGCGCCTCCGTGAGCGGCAAGGTCTCCAAGATGGCCAGAAGGTTCTGCTCCACCGTCAACTTGCGGAACACCGACGGCTCCTGGGCGAGGTAGCCGATCCCCATGCGCGCGCGCCGGTACATGGGATCGTCGGTGAGGTCCCGGCCGTCCAGCGCGATGCGACCGCCGTCGGGGCGCACGAGCCCCGTCATCATGTAGAAGGTCGTGGTCTTCCCCGCCCCGTTGGGCCCGAGCAGGCCCACGATCTCGCCTTGCTCCAATCGCACGCTCACGTCGTTCACCACGCGCCGGTTCTTGTAGATCTTCACCAGGTTGAACGTCTCGAGAAGGCTCGCCCCGGCGATGGGGGGGTGCTCTTCCGCCACCGCTTCGGCCCGCAGCACGGCCCGTTCGGCCGCCTCCAGGAGCTGCGCCGCTGCGGGCTCGCGGTCGCCGGGAATCTCTCGCCACGCTTCCGGCGTGAACGCCACCGGCGCGTCGCTCCACAGGACGCCCGCTGGCACGGCCAGGATCTTCAGCACGGCGAGCCGCGGCAACACCGACGTCTGGAGGTGGGTGCGGGCATCGTCCACCGAGAGACTGCCGGCCTCGGGAAGGCTCGAGCCCTTGGCGTAGGCGCGCAACTTCAGAAACTCGTCGCGATAGGCGATGGCGAGCTCACCGAAGGTGGCGCCGCCGCGCTCGTCGGCGATGCGGACCAGGGCCGCCGCGGCGAGGGCGAGCGACGGGTCGCGCGTCCCGAAGAGCTCGGCGAGGCGCGGCGCGGCGGGCGCGGGCGTGCCGGGTTGCTCGTTCATCGGGCGCCGGGGTGCTTCGGGGTGCTGTCCTTGGCGGGCGGGGGCGGCACCGGCTCGAGGTGTAGCCCGTCGGCCCGGCCGCTCACGACGATCCGTTCGATCTTGTCCCCCCGCAGGGCGATGGTGATGGCCTGGCCGCGCGAGTAGTCGATGGAGGGGCCGAGCGTCGAGTCGCGCTCGTTGTAGAGATGGCTGAAGGAGCGGGCCGACCCGTGCGCCTGGAGATGGCGCAGCCTCGTCTTCGCCGGGCCGGCCGAGTCGGTCACCTGGGCCCAACGCGCAACGATGGTGTCCCCCGCGATCCAGTTCACATCCGCCTTTGCAGTCGAGTCCTTTTTCGAGGTGGTGAGCGCCTTCCTGTATGCTCGCGCCTCGCTCAAGACTTCGTTAGGGACGTCAAGGGCGAGCGAGTCCGCCAGGATGGTGTGCAGGGTCGAAACGGCGTGCGGGCGCGCCGAATCCCCCCAGGCGAACACCTGCTGCAGCCTGCGCCGGTCGATCGCGAGATGGATCGTGTCGGCCGTGAGGCGCCAGTCGGCCCCGGTAGCCTCCCCGTGGCCCAGGGCCTTCACCTTGCGCACCTCGCGCACCGCCAACTCCATCTCGATCCGCGTGCCGACGAGGGTGTAGGGGCGCGCGCCCTTCCCCGCCATCCGCGGCTTGCCGATGAGCAGCGCCTGGCCCGCCGTCTGGTCCAGCTGCATCGAATCGCCCTGCGCCGCGATGTCGCTGCGGTCGATCGTGCCCCGGCCCCCGCCCCACATCCGGTCGTTCCCCTTGAAGCGCACCCGATCGGCCACGATGACGTACGGCTCGCCGCTATCGGGGTTGGAGCGGTACTCGATCGTGGGCCGTGCGGACGCGTACAATTCCAGCGTGTCGCGCACCCCCCGCGCCGCCCGGTAATAGGTCAGGTTCGGTCCCCGGAGCACGGACCCCGTCCTGCGGTTCACCGCGACGACGTTGACGTGCGCGTCCAGGCGCTCCAGCCGCAGGAAGTACGACGCGCGCTGGGCGTCGAGCGTGATCGCCGTGTCGCGGATGTGCACCGGGCTCTTCTGCCCGATCATGTCGAAGCGACCAATCCCGGCGAAGAAGGCCACGCTGTCCGCGGACAGCATGCTGCCTGCGCCCTGGCAGTGCGCCAGAACTCCTCCCCCGGCAAAGTAGTTCTTCTCGCGGGCCCGGACCGCGACCTCGGAGTACTTGCCACCGATCGAATCGACTTGGATCACGCAGGGTCGGCCGCCCGCGGTGTCGGCGGGGGCCGGGCCTGGCTGCTGGAGCGCGAGGAGCAGCACGGAGGCAATCATCGGTTCGGGAGCGTGAACTTCCCGCCCGTGCCCTTGGGTCGGATCGCCGTCACGACCTTGAAGTCCGGATCCGACGTGAATCCGTCCCCCTCGACATGGCGGTTCGGCTCGTCGAACACGAACGGCTTGTCCGAACTGACTTCGTTCTTGGCCTGGAAGTAGCGGAGCACTTCGGTGCGGAGCGTGGCGCCGTCGGTGCGCACGACCAGAACGCTGCCCCGCGCCTCCATGTTGCCCGTGCGCCAGCGGTACGTGCCTTCCTTCGCCGTGAGGGTGGAGGTCTCGGCACCGCGCGGGTCGTAGAACGTGATGTGCACGTTGCGCAGCTCGGCGCTCTGCGAGGGTGAGAAGAAGAACGCGGTGTCCGCCCGGACACGCGCCCGCTGGAGGCCCTGCTCGGTGACGTAGTGCGACATCGCGATCAGCACCTGATCGGCCGAGTCGGTGGCCGCGATGGTGGCCGTAGGCTTGATACCTTCGCCGCACCCTCCCACCACCCCTCCCAGTAATACGTCGAGGAGTAACGTCAAGGAGAGGCGTTTCATACCGCCCCCGCCCGCATCAAGTCGTGGAGATGGACCATGCCGACCACGCGGCGGCCGCCGTCGAGCACGGGCAGGGCCATGATGCCGTGCCGCTCCATCACCTGCACGGCGGCCCCCGCCAGCTCGTCGGGCGTCGTCGTCTTGGGCGTCCTCGTCATCACCTCACCCACCGGGATGTCGAGGAACGCCTCCGCCCGCTCCATCAGCCGCGTCAGGTCGCCGGCCGTCACAACGCCGAGCAGGCTGCCCCGCTCGTCCACCACGGCCACGGTGCCGCGCTTCTCGGCGAGGAGCACGACGCACTCTCGCATCGGGCGCTCGGGCCGGAGCGTGGGGAGGTCGTGCGAGAGCATCACGTCCCCCACGCACAGGAGCAGCTTCTTGCCGAGCGCGCCGCCGGGATGCAGGGCCGCGAACGCCTCGCGGCGAAATCCCTTCACCTCGAGCAGCGCCACGGCCAAGGCGTCGCCCAGCGCCAGCGCCGCGGTGGTGCTCGCGGTGGGCGCGAGGGTCTCGGGGCACGCCTCCTCGGTCACACCTGCGTCGAGGACGACGTCGGCCTGGCGGGCGAGCGTCGCGTCGGTGTCACCGGTCACGGCGATGAGCGGGACGGCCAGCCGCTTGAGCTGTTGCAGCAGGCCGAACAGCTCCTCCGAGGCGCCGCTCTTCGAGAGCACGATGGCCACGTCCTCGCGGCCGACGATCCCGAGGTCCCCGTGCAGCGAGTCGACCGGATGGAGGAAGGTGGCCGGGGTGCCGGTGGAGGTGAACGTCGCGGCGATCTTGCGAGCGATGAGGCCGGACTTGCCGACCCCGGAGACGATTATGCGGCCTTTCGCCCCCGCGAGCAGGCGCACCGCCGCGGCGAACGGCGGGCCAAGCCGCTCGGCGACCCGTTGGATCGCCTCCGCCTCGAGCACCAGGACCCGGCGCCCGCGCTCAACGAGATCGCCTGGCTCCGTGCGCGACATCGCTCGACTCCCGGAAGTACCGCTTGAGAATGTCCTGCCACTCGCCCCGCGCCCGGAGCAACAGCTCCGCCACCTCCCGCACGGCCCCCCGTCCCCCCGACGCCGTGGTCACGACCTTCGCCGCTTCCTTCACCTCGGCGACGGCGTTTGCCACCGCGATCGGGAGGGCCACTTGGCGCAGCACGGGCAGGTCGGCCAGGTCGTCGCCCACGTACGCGCAGTCGGCGAGCGTGAGGCCGCGGCGCTCCAGTGCCCCGACGAACTCGGGGAGCTTGTCCGCAGGCGCGACCTCCAGCAGCTCGTCCACCTCCATCTCCTTGGCGCGGACCTCCGTGGCCTCGGAAGCGCGGCCCGAGACGAGCACGACCGGTAAGCCAACCGTGCGCAGCAGCTTCACGCCCAAACCGTCCTGCACGTGGAAGCACTTGAACTCGAGCGCGTGATTCGCGACGAGGCCCACGTAGATGCCCCCGTCCGTGAGCACGCCGTCCACGTCCAACCCCACGAGCTTGATGCGCTCCGCGAGCGCTCTGTCAAGCACGGACCACCTCCCGGGCACGCTGCCACACCTCGAGGGCCACGGTGACGAGACCCGCCAGCTGGTCGAGCGGCACCATGTTCGGGCCGTCCGAAGGCGCGTGGCCCGGGTCGGGATGGGTCTCGAGGAAGAAGCCGTCGGCGCCCGCAGCCGCCGCGGCGTAGAGCAGCGGTGCGATGAACTCGCGAGACCCTCCGCTCGCCCCCTCGGGTCCCCGGCCGGGCTGCTGCACGGAGTGCGTCGCGTCGAAGACGACGGGCACGCCGCAGGACGCCCGCAGCCGCACGAAGGTCCGCATGTCCACCACGAGGTCGCCGTAGCCGAAGAAGGAGCCCCGCTCGGTGACCGCGATCTCGGGTGCGCCGCCGGCGCGCAGCTTCTCCACGGCGCCCCGCATCTCCTCCGGGCTCATCCATTGGCCCTTCTTCACGTTCACGGCGCGCCCCGCCTTGCCCGCGGCGACCAGCAGGTCCGTCTGGCGGCACAGGAACGCGGGGATCTGCAGCACGTCGGCCACCTGGGCGGCGGCCGGGACGTGGTGCGTCTCGTGGACGTCGGTGAGGATGGGGAGGCCGGTTGCCCGGCGCACCCGCTCGAGCGCGCCGAGCCCCTGCTCGAGACCGGGGCCCCGCGCCGCCCGCAGGCGGGAGCGGTTGGCTTTGTCGTAGGACGCCTTGTAGATGACGTGCAGGCCGAGCTTGGCCGCGAGGTCGGCGAGGCCCTCGCCGACGCGGAGATTGACGTCGTCGGACTCGACTACGCAGGGCCCCGCGATGAGGAACGGGGCGGAGCCGAAGTGCGGGGTCATCGCCTCACTCGTGCCGGCCGGCGAGCTCGGACCGGCGCCCGGCTTCGGGCCGGGCGCCCATGTGGCGGTGCTGGCGAGCCGCGCCGATGAACCCGGCGAACAGCGGGTGCGGCCGCGTGGGCCGCGACTTGAGCTCGGGGTGGAACTGGCAGCCGATGAACCAGGGGTGGTCGGGGAGTTCGATCATCTCCACCAGCGAGCCGTCGGGCGACAGGCCCGAGCAGCGCATCCCGTACTCCGCCAGCATGTCGCGGTAGGCGTTCGACACTTCGTAGCGGTGGCGGTGCCGCTCGCTCACTTCCGCCGCCCCGTACACTTGGGCGACGCGCGAGCCGGGCCGCAGCTTGCAGGGGTAGGCGCCGAGCCGCATAGTCCCGCCCATCTCCTGGATGCCCTCCTGCGAGCGCATCAGCGAGATCACCGGGTTCTCGCATTCGGGCTCGAACTCGCTCGAGTTGGTGTTGGGGAGCTTGCCGACGTTGCGCGCGAACTCGATGATCGCCGCCTGCAGGCCGAGGCAAATGCCCAGGAACGGCAGCTTGTGCTCGCGGGCCCAGCGGATCGCCTCCAGCATCCCCTCGACGCCGCGTACGCCAAACCCGCCGGGGACGAGCAGCCCGTCGTAGGGGGAGAGGAGCTCACCCGCCGTCTCCTGGTCGGTGAAGCGGTCGGACGCGAGCCAGTCCACCTGGACCCCCGCGTCGTTGGCGATGCCGCCGTGGGCCAGGGCTTCGTGGATGCTCTTGTAGCTGTCCGCGAGCTCGGTGTACTTGCCGACCACCGCGACCCGCACCTGCTGCGGGGGCGCGAGGATCTTGTCCACCATCTGCGCCCAGGCGCGGAGATCGGGGTCCTTGGTCTCGAGGTGCAGGCGCTGGCAGACCTCCTTGTCGAGCCCCTGCTGGTGGAGCTTGAGCGGGATCTCGTAGATCGACTTCACGTCCGGGCTCTCGACGACGCAGCCGAAGTCGACGTTGCAGAACAGCGCGATCTTGCGCTTGATGTCCTCGGACAGCGCCCGCTCGGTGCGGCACACGAGGATGTCGGGCTGGATCCCGATCTCCATGAGCTCGCGCACCGAGTGCTGGGTCGGCTTGGTCTTGAGCTCGGCCGTGGCGGCGATGAAGGGGACGAGGGTGAGGTGGATGAAGAGCGTATTGTCGCGGCCGATCTCCTGGCGGAACTGGCGGATCGCCTCGAGAAACGGCAGCGACTCGATGTCACCCACCGTCCCGCCGATCTCGGTGATCACGACGTCGTGGTCCGGGCCGAGGCGCCGGATGGCGGCCTTGATCTCGTCGGTGATGTGGGGGATCACCTGTACCGTGGACCCGAGGTACTCGCCGCGCCGCTCCTTCGTGATGACCGACAGGTAAATCCGCCCCGTCGTGACGTTGTTCACCTGCGAGAGCGAGCGATCGATGAAGCGCTCGTAGTGCCCGAGGTCGAGGTCCGTCTCGGCGCCGTCGTCCGTCACGTACACCTCACCGTGCTGGAACGGCGACATCGTGCCGGGATCGACGTTGATGTAGGGGTCGAACTTCTGGATCGTCACCCGCAAGCCGCGCTCGACCAGCAACCGGCCGAGCGACGCGGCCGCGATGCCCTTGCCCAGGGAGGACACCACGCCGCCGGTCACGAAGACGTACTTCGTCGAGCTCACGGACTCACCCCCTTGAGTTGTCGTGTCAGCGCGGCCTCGACCCACTCCACGTCGTCCGGCGTGTCCACGCCCCGCGCCACAGCCTCGGAGAGCAGCGCCACGCCGATCGTCATCCCGTGCCACAAGGGACGCAGCTGCTCGAGCCGCTCCCACCGCTCCGGCGGCGCCGGCGGCAAGCCCACCCAACGGTGCAATGCCTCGCGCGTGTAGGCGTACACCCCCACGTGCTGGTGGTAGTGCACGTCGCCCGTGCCGTCTCGATCAAAGGGGATCGGGGCGCGCGAAAAGTACTGGGCCCTGCCCCGCGCGTCGCACACTACCTTCACCCGGCTCGGGTCGGCTGCGTGCTCCGGCGCCAGCGCGCCAGCCGCGGTGCCGATGGGGTCGCCTCCCGCGACGCGCGCCAATGCCCCAGAGAGTGCCGCGGCGGCCACGAGCGGCTCGTCCCCCTGGACGTTCAAGACCAGGTCGAACCCTGTAAACTCTTTCTTCACCACGACTTCGGCGACTCGCTCGGTGCCCGACTCGGGCCGCGTGGTCGTCAGTATCGCTTCGTAGCCGGCGCGCTCGACCTGCGCCGCGATCTCGCGCGCATCCGTCGCCACCACGACGCGGCTCGCAACCCCAGCGTCCGCGACACGACGTGCGACCCAGACGATGAGGGGTTCGCCTGCCAGAGGCAGGAGTGGCTTGCGAGGGAGGCGGCTGGAGGCGAGCCGCGCCGGAATCACACAGAGGACGGGCACGGGGGAAGATACAAGAGTCGTGCCGCGGAATCTAGCCTGCGGGGGTCACGAGGGGAACCTCCCGCCTGGTAAGCGGTTAGGAGCCGCCGCGGCGCCGCGTCTCACACGCTGGCGTGGGCGATGTTGAGGAAGTTCTCGAGCAGCCGCTTGCCGTGCTCCGTGCCGATGGACTCGGGGTGGAATTGCACGCCGTACACCGCGTGCCTGCGGTGCTTCATGGCCATGATCTCGGCGTCCTTGGGGCGGTCGCCGCTCCACGCCGTGATGACGAGATCCGCGGGCAGCGACTTGGGCTCGACCACGAGGGAGTGGTAGCGCATCCCCGTGACCGGGCTCGGGATGCCGTCGAACAATTCATCTCCCTGGTGCACCACCGGGCACGTCTTCCCGTGCATGAGGCGTGCGGCGCGCACCACCTTGCCGCCGAACGCCTCCCCGATCGCCTGGTGGCCCAGGCAGACGCCGAGCGTCGGCACTTTGCCGGCGAGCGCCGTGACGAGGGGGACGAGGATGCCCGCCTCGCTCGGCGTGCGCGGGCCGGGGGAGAGCACCGCCGCGGTGGGCTTGAGGGCGAGCACGTCCGCCACGCTGAGGGCGTCGTTACGGTACACCACCGGCTCCTCGCCCAACTCGCCGAGGTACTGCACGAGGTTGTAGGTGAAGGAGTCGTAGTTGTCGAGGACGAAGAGCATGGCGTAATGTAAACCCTCATGGAGTGGCTCGCCGCGCAGCTCCAAGCCGCGCTCGCGGGCGTCGACGAGTTCTCCCGCTGGCTCGTCGGCGCGGCGGACGGGAAGGCCAGCTACGAGCTCACGCGCTGGGTGTTCCTGCGCGCGCTCGGCGTCATCTATCTGATCGCGTTCCTGTCGCTGTGGCCGCAGCTGCGAGGCCTGATCGGGCCGCAGGGGATTCTCCCGGCGCAGGATCTGCTGGCGGCGGCGCGGCGCCAGCTCGGCGGGGAGCGCTTCCACCTCGTGCCGACACTGTTCTGGATCGACGCCGGGCCCAGGGCGCTGCATCTCGCCTGCGCCCTGGGCGTGGTCTGCTCGGTGCTCCTCATCCTGAACGTGGCGCCCCTGCCGAACCTCGTCTTCCTCTGGGTGCTCTACCTGTCGCTGGCGGCGGTGGGACGGGAATTCCTGGCCTATCAGTGGGACGTGCTGCTGCTCGAGGCGGGGTTCCTCGCGATGCTGTTCGCGCCGGGACACCTGCTGCCGCGCGGTGCCGCGCGGCCGGTATCGGCGCTGGCGCTATTTCTCCTGTGGTGGCTGCTGTTCCGCCTGACCTTCCAGTCGGGCATCGTGAAGCTGACGAGCGGCGACCCCACGTGGCGCAATCTCACGGCGCTCGACTTCCACTTCTGGACGCAGCCGCTCCCTACCTGGACCGCCTGGTACGTGAATCTGCTCCCGGTCGGCGCCAGGAAGCTGATGGTGGTGGGCACCTATCTGCTCGAGATCGGCGTCCCGTTCCTGATCTTCGGGCCCCGCCCCGTGCGGCTTGCGGCCTGCGGGGGCGTGATCTTGATGCAGCTCCTGATCTTCGGGACTGGGAACTACAACTTCTTCAATCTCCTCACGATCGCCCTCGCGCTCCTGCTGGTGGATGACGCCGTGTGGGCGAGCGTGCTTCCCGCCCGGCTGTCGCAGGCCCTGCAGGGGGCGGTGCCCACAGCCGGCGCGCTCTTCCCCCGGCTCGCGACGACGCTCGTCGCCGTCCTGCTCCTCGCTGCCAGCTCGGTGAAGTTGTGGCTCACCTTCTTTCCGTACGGGTCGCTGCCGCGAGTCATCGCGAGACCAATGGTCTGGGTCGAGCCGTTCCGCAGCGTGAACAGCTATGGCCTGTTCCGCGTGATGACGACGGAGCGTCCGGAGATCGTGGTGGAGGGCAGCGACGACGGCCGCACGTGGCTCGCCTACGAGTTCAGGTACAAGCCCGGGGACCCGTCGCGCCGGCCGGCGTTCGTCGAGCCGCACCAACCGCGGCTCGACTGGCAGATGTGGTTCGCGGCGCTAGGTCGGTACGACTACACGCCGTGGTTCCAGGCCTTCCTGGCCCGCCTGCTCGAGGGGTCACCCCCCGTGCTGACCCTGATGGCCAAGAACCCGTTCCCCGACCATCCGCCCAAGTACGCGCGCGCCCAGTTGTACGAGTATCGCTTCACGACCTGGCGCGAGCGACGGGACACCCGGGCGTGGTGGAGTCGCACCCTCGTGGGGGCGTACAGCCCGGTGGTGACGCTCGGGCCGCGCGCTGGCCCGTGACTCCCTGGTGACGCCGCGCCGCAGCGGTGTAGCGATCGTTCACGCCCGCCCCCGCAGCTTCGCTACCCACCAGCGCAGGCCGACGAACAGAAAGCGCCAATCCTTGAGGAACTCGGGAGGCTTGCCTTCGAACCCGTGCCCCACGAACTGGAAGATCCAGCCCGTGACGAACAGCGCGACCGGCACAGGCCAGAATCCTCGCACGAACACCGCCACGACGAACAGCGGCACGGAGACGGCGATGAGCGGGATGCCGATCGCGTGGCAGAAGCGGTTGATGGGGTGCTGATGGCTCTGCGTGTACTGCGCGACCCACTCGGACATGGGGCGGTTGCCCAGCATACGTCGCCTCCTCGCGGGGGATCGGACCTCGACGGCCGCAGTCTCAAGATACGTCAAATGGTGTCGGTTCGAGCCGCCCCCGGGTGATTTCCTCCACGCGGCGACAACCGGCGAGCCCCATCGTCAGATCGAATTCGGCCATCAGATTGCGGATCACCTCGAGCACGCCTGCCTCGCCGGCCAGGGCCAGCCCGTATACGTAAGGTCGGCCGATGCATACGGCGCGAGCGCCCAACGCGAGCGCCTTGAACACGTCCGCCCCGGTGCGGATGCCGCTGTCGAGCAGCACGGGAACCCTGCCGCCCGCGGCCTCGACGATGTCGGGCAGCGCATCCAGTGTCGCGATCGCCCCGTCCACCTGGCGGCCCCCGTGGTTCGACACGATGATGCCGTCCGCCCCCTCGTCCACGGCGCGGCGCGCGTCGTCCGGGTGCAGGATTCCCTTCAAGAGGAGCGGCAGCTTCGTCAGCGCGCGCAGGCGGGGGACATCTTCCCAGCTGAGCGACGGCCGGGGGAACGTCGCGGCGAAGCGGCGCACCGCGGTCAGTGGCTCGCCCGAGCGGAGGTTCGCGAGCAGGCTCCCGGGGTAGCGCCGTGCCGTCCCGAGGAACGCCTTCACCGCGGCCCAGGTGACGGGACCGGCGCGCGCCGGCGGCTCGCCGTCGAACGGCTCGGCGAGCCCTGCTCGGAACGCCGGGTCGCTCGTGTACTGAGCGATCCCCCGCCCGTGGAGGAAGGGCAGGTAGGCGAGATCGAGGTCGCGTGGGCGCCACGCGAGCATTGTGGTGTCGACGGTGAGCACGATGGCGCGGCAGCGGCACGCCTCCGCACGCCGCACGAAGCTTTCCATCACCGCGTCGACGCGGTTCCAGTAGAGCTGGAACCAGCGCGAACCGTTCCCCACAGCGGCACACGTCTCCATGGGGCACGAAGCTTGGGACGAGAGGATCATCGGGATCTCGGCCCGCGCCGCGGCGCGTGCCACCGCACGGTCGGCGTCGCGATGGGCCATCTCGAGCACCCCGACGGGGGCGAGCAGGAGCGGGGTGGGCAGGCGGTCGCCGAACAACTCGATGGACGAGTCGCGCGCGGACACGTCCCGCAGCACACGCGGTACGATCGCCCAGCGCGCGAACGCCGCCCGGTTCGCCCGCAGCGTGAGCTCCGCGCCCGCGCCGCCCGCCACGTAGGCGAACCCCTCCCGGCTCATCACGGCCCGGGCCCGCTCTTCGAGCCGCTCGAACGACACGGGGACCCGGGGAGCGCGGCCCCGCACCCCGTCCAGGAAGATGGCGCCCTGCCGCTCGGGCCCGGGGCCGCTCATGCGCGGGGATGGAACTGCTTGTGCACGGTGCGCAGGTAGTCCCGGTCCACGTGTGTGTAGATCTGCGTCGTGGCGAGGTCCGCGTGACCCAGCATCTCCTGCACCGCCCGCAGGTCCGCCCCGCCCTCGAGCAGGTGCGTCGCGAAAGTGTGTCGGAGGGTGTGCGGCGTGACGCGCTTCGCGATCCCCGCCCGACGCGCCGTCTGCTTGATGATGCCCCACGCCCCGACGCGGGAGAGCGGCGTGCCGCGGGCGTTCAGGAACAGGACGCCCCGTGCTTTGCCGCGGTCGAGCCGCGGGCGGATTTCGCGCGCGTACAACGCCGCTTGGCCGAGCGCGCGGCGCCCCACCGGCACGATGCGCTCCTTCGCTCCCTTGCCGAAGATGCGCGCCAGTCCTTGCTCGTAGAGCACGTCTTGGACCTTCAGCGATACGAGCTCGGAGACCCGGCACCCGGTCGCGTACGCGAACTCGAGCAGCGCGCGGTCCCGGATCGCGAGGGGCTCATCGGTGTTGGGCGCGGCGAGCAGGCGCTCCACTTCAGCCAGGGTGAGCACGGTCGGCAGCGTACGCCACCGCTTGGGCGACTCGAGCCGCTCGCTCGGGTCCCGCGCCGCGAGCCCTTCTCCCACGAGAAACTGGAAATAGGTGCGAACGGCCGAGATCTGGCGGTGGATCGTGGCGGGCGAGAGGCCCAGGTCCTTGAGGGCGTACACGAATTCGCGCAGCTGGGTGGCCGTGAGCGCGTCGGGCCCGGCCGCGCCCCGTGCCCCGGCATGCGACGCGAGGCGCCGGACGTCGCGGAGGTAGCTCGCGACCGTGTGGCCGCTGTGCCCCGCCTCGAGGGCGAGATAGTCCCGGAAGCCTTCGAGATGGAAGGCGCGATCGAAGGTGTACCGTCCTACAGCCAGCGTCGCACCCGAGCCCTGTAGGCCCGGTAGTCGTCTGTGAATTTGCGCTCGAGGTATGCCTCCTCCAGTGCGATGACGCGGCGCCTCATCAAGAAGAGCACGGCGGGCAAGAGGACGAGCGGCCAGAGCGCCCTGGTGAGCAGGTCCGCGCCGACGTAGATGAAGACCCAGCCCACGTACATCGGGTTGCGAGTGAACCGATAGGGGCCCTGCGTGACGAACGCCGTCGTTGGCTTGGTCGGGTTGGGGGTCGTCCCGGCGCGCCGGAACGCCACCACTGCGCTCCCCATCAGCGCGACACCGAGCACGACGAGACCCCAGCCGAGCCCCGGCCAGAGACCCGTCCCGGCAGTGGGGACGACGGTGACGGGAACCAGGCGCTGGAGGGCATATCCCGCAGCGAAACCCAGCACGAACACGAGCGGGGGCGGGAACTTGACTCCGGACGTGTCGCTCCTGAGTTCGGGCATGGGGAGCTCGTGAAAGGTGCGATGCGATTCTAACGCTTCAGGCGGCGCCAAATCCATAGGGCCAGGGCCACGGCGGCGGCGAGCGCCGCGACCCCGAGCACATGGTTCACCCGGCGGAGCAGCGCCAGCAGCGCGTCCAGATTGGCGCCCAGGGTGACGACCACGTAGATGAGGAGCCCGTACCACACGGCAGACGCGAGTAACAGCGGCACGAGGGCGCGCGGGGCGGAGACCCCCGCGAGGCCCGCGAACGGCATCACGACGCCGCGCCACACAGGGAGCAGCCGCGACAGGAAGATGCCGTAGCCGCCGTGACGCTCGTACTCCCGCTCGATGCGCCCGATGGTTCGTTCGGAGAGCAGCCGTCGGCCGAGCGTACCGCGGAACGCGGGCCGGCCGTAGCGCCGCGCCAGGAGGTACACGGCCGCCCCCGAGCCGACGTTCACGGTCCACGTGATGCCGAAGACGGCCCAGGGATCGAGGAACCCCCGCCCCGCCAGAAATGCTCCCAGCGCGACGCCGGTGTCGGCCGGGAGTGGGGGAATGACGTTCTCCAGGCCGGCGAGGGCGGCGATGGCTCCATAGAGCAGACCGGGAGGAAGCGATTCCAGGAGCGAGACGAGCTCGCTCACCCGAGCACGGCCACCGCGATGACCGCGATCCCCTCTCCCTTGCCGATCCACCCCATCCCCTCGTTCGTCTTCGCCTTCACCGAGACGTGGGCCGGGGCCGAGAGCAGCGCTTCCGCGAGCTTCTCCTCCATCCGGTCCACGTGCGGGCCGAGCGTCGGGTGTTCGGCGATGATCGTGATGTCGGCGTGCACAAACTGGTGCCCCGCCTCGACGACCTTCAGGAACGCCTGATTCAGAAGCTGGAGCGAGTCGGCGTTGCTCCAGCGGGGATCGGTGTTGGGGAACAGACGACCGATGTCGCCGAGCCCCGCGGCGCCGAGCAGGGCGTCGGTGAGCGCGTGGGCGACGGCGTCCGCGTCGGAGTGACCGGCGAGGCCCTGCCGGTGGGGGATCTCCACGCCCCCGAGGATCAGCTTGCGGCCGTCGGCGAAGCGATGGGAGTCGTACCCGATGCCGACGCGCACGGCTCAGGCCTTGAGGATCCGGATCGCGAGCAGCGCGGCGTTCTTCGCGTTGTCGATCCCCACGGTCGCGACCGGCACGCCCTCCGGTACCTGGGCCGTGGCGAGCAGCGCGTCGAGACCGTTCAGCGGTCCCACGGCGAAGGGCACGCCGATCACGGGGAGATCGGTGAGCGAGGCGGCATACCCAGGCAGCGCGGCCGAGAGCCCGGCGCCGGCGATCACGACCCGGAAGCCCTTCCCGCGCGCGTCCTTCACGAGCTGCGCCGTCTGGTCCGGCTGGCGGTGCGCGGATGATACGTGGAACGCGTACGAAACGCCCGCCTTGCTCAGCACATCGCAGGCGGGCTCGATCCGCGGCTTGTCGGACTCCGAACCGACGAGGATCAGGACGTCCGGCACCTCAGGCGGCCTCCTCAATGATCGTGTAGTCCTGGCGCCGTGTCTTGGGGGTGTAGCCCGCGTCGGCGATGAGGCGGCGCATCTCGGGCAGGGTCATCCGCCAGGTCGTGCCCGCGGCGGAGACCACGTTCTCCTCCATCATCAGGGAGCCGAAGTCGTTCGCGCCGAAGCGCAGCGCCACCTGGCCGATCTTCGGGCCCATCGTCACCCAGGAGGCCTGGATGTTGGGGACGTTGTCGAGCACGATCCTGGCGATCGCCTGCGTACGCAGATACGTCATCGCGTCGGTCTTCGGGGTGTCCGCCATCTCGGTGTGCTCGGGCTGGAGCGGCCAGCAGATGAATGCGGTGAAGCCGCCCGTGCGCGCCTGCACTTCTCGCACGCGGAACAGATGCTCGATCCGGTCGGCGAGCGTCTCGCCCAGGCCGTACATCATCGTCACGGACGTCTTCAAGCCGAGCCGGTGCGCCGTCTCCATCACCTCGAGCCACCGGTCCGCCCCGGCCTTCTTCCCGGCCACGCGGTCCCGCACCTCCTGCACCAGGATCTCGCCTCCCCCGCCCGGGACCGAGTCGAGCCCGGCCGCGACCAGCTCGCGGATCACCTCTTCGATCGTCATGCCGAAGCGACCGGCGAAGAAATCGATCTCGGACGGCGAAAAGGCGTGGATGTGGATGGGGTGGTGCCGCTTGATGTAGCACATCAGGTCCAGGTACCACTGGAACGGGATGTAGGGGTTGTGGCCGCCCTGCATCAGGATCTGAACGCCGCCCAGGGCCTTCACCTCGTCGATCTTCCTGCCGATCTCCTCGAACGAGAGCACGTAGCCCTCGAGATGCTTGGGCCGGCGGTAGAACGCGCAGAACTTGCAGTCCGCGACGCACACGTTGGTGTAGTTGATGTTCCGATCGACGATGTAGGTGACGACGTTCTCGGGGTGGAGCCGCCACCGCGCGGCGTCGGCCAGCCCCCCCAGCTCGAGCAAGGAGGCGCGCTGGTACAGCTCGAGGGAGCTCTCGAACTCGGGGGCGGACCGGTCCACCATCGTCAGGCCACCTGCAGGTAGCGCAGCGACGCGGCGGGCGCGAGCCCGTGCGCGGCGAGCTTGCGGAAGAACGCGACGAGCCCCGCCTGGTGCCGCTCCGTGAACGCGTAGTCGAGCCCCTCGAAATAGGCGAGGCAGTCGGCGAGCGGCACGCCGGTGGCGGCATGCGCCTCGGCGGCGAGTGCCGGGAGGTGTGCGAGCCCCCAGGCCCGCGACGCGAGCAGCGCGGCGTGCAGCCGCCGCACCGCGGTGGGATCGGCCTCGCGCCGCGCCGCCCACACGGCGAACACGAACGGCAGCCCGGTCCGGCGCTTCCACTCCGAGCCGAGATCGTAGCGGTGCGGGTAGGCTTGCCGCGCCGCGAGCACCAGCGCCGCGTCACCGATCACGAGCACGGCGTCGTGCGGCAGGCGCGCGAGCGCGTCCAGGTCGCCCGCCTCGGCCCGTGCCTGGGCGAAATGCGGGCGGATCGTCCACGCGTCCCGGCAGAGCAGCTCGAGGAGTGCGACTGCGGTACGCGACGAGTCGCTGAGCAGAACCGTCCGACCGTCCAACTGTCCGACCGGCCGTCTGGAGAACAGCGCTACGCTCTTCACCGGCCCGTCGCTGGTGATCCCGATCTGGGGGAGGAGCCGGAGCAGATCGGCGTGGCGCGCGTACTCGACCGCGCTGATCACGCTCACGTCGAGCTCTCCCGCCACCAGCAACTCGTTCAGCTCGGCCGGCGTCCCGGTGACGAGCTCGGCGGGGACCGTCACGGCGCCACGGTCGATGGCCCGGTAGACCGGGTAGCAATTGATGTACGCGATCCGGCCGAGCCTCATTCGAGCTCCCCCACCACGCTTGCGAGGACGGGGAGCGCCCGCCCCCCCCGCCCCCCCCGCCCCCCCCGTGCTGCCGCGGCGCGCCGGTGCTCGATTTTGAACGACGGCCCGGCGGGCCCCTCGGGCCGGGCGGTGGCGCGGCCGGGGACCCAGTCCTCGAACGTGCGCACGGTCTGGTAGAGCGAGTCGCGCTCCACGGGCTCCTTCCCCGCGCCGCGCACGAGCGCGATGATCTGGTCGTAGGAGAGCCACATCGGCGTCGCGGCCCCTGCCTCGTGGTAGACCCGCTCGAACACCACCGTCCCCTCGAGGTCGTCGCACCCGAAGCCGAGCGCCACCTGCGAGATGAACGGCGTCACCATGGGCCAGTGGGTCTTCACGTGCGGGATGTTGTCGAGCAGGAGGCGACCTACGGCGATGTTCTTCAGGTCATCGCACCCGGTCGTCGCCGTGCCGCTGCGGCCCAGCGCTTCGCCGAGCTCGTTGTGGTCGGGGTGGTAGGCGAGCGGGATGTAGCAGAGAAATCCGCCGGTCTCGTCCTGCAAGGCGCGCAGCGCGAGCAAGTGATCCACCCGGTCCGCCATCGTCTCGACGTGTCCGTACAGCATCGTGCAGTTCGACGGAATCCCGAGGCGGTGCGCCTCCCGATGCACCGCGAGCCACTCGTCGCCCGACAGCTTCTTGTCGGCGATCGTGGCGCGGGCCGCGGGGCTGAACACCTCTGCGCCCCCGCCCGGGAGGCTCGTCACCCCGGCGTCCCGCATGGCGGCGAGCACTTCGCGCACCGGCAACCGCTCGAGTCGCGCCAGGTGGGCGACTTCGACCGCCGTCAGCGCCTTGATGTGGACGCCGGGGTGCCGCTGCTTGAGGCCGCGGAACATGTCGAGGTAGTACGCGAGGCGGAGCTTCGGGTGGAGCCCGCCCACGATGTGGAATTCGCGCGTGGGGTTGTCGTGCGCGGCGTCCGCCTCCGCGAACACCTCGTCGAGGCTGCGCGTGTAGTTGCCCTCTTCCTGCGGCATGCGCGCGAACGAGCAGAACACGCACGTGTTTCGCAGCACGCAAACGTTCGTGGGATTGATGTGCTGGTTCGCCGCGAAATAGACGCGGTCGCCGTTCTTGGCGCTGTTCGCCTGATCGGCCAACCGCCCGATCGTGAGCAGGTCCGACGAGTTGAAGAGCGCGAGGCCGTCCTGACGCGTCAGGCGCTCGGCTCGCTCGACCTTTTCCGCGATCGCGTGGAGCGCTGGATCCTGGGCGGTCATGCCGCCCGTCGGATGGCGAGCGTGACGTTGTGGCCGCCGAAGCCGAACGAGTTCGACAGGGCCACGTCGACGTGGCGCTTCACGGCCTTGTTGGGAGCCGAGTCGAGATCGCAGGCGGGGTCCGGCGTGAACTGGTTGATGGTGGGCGGGATGACCCCGGTCTGGACGACGAGCGCGCACAACGCCGCCTCGAAGGCGCCGGCGGCGCCGAGCAGGTGGCCGGTCATCGACTTGGTCGAGCCGAAGATCAGCGTGCGGGCGTGCGGACCGAACACCGTCTTCACGGCTGCGGTCTCGGCCGAGTCGCCGTGCGGCGTGGAGGTGCCGTGGGCGTTGATGTACCCCACCTGCTCGAGCCGCCCGCCGGCGTCGCGCAGCGCGAGCCGCATCGCGTCCTGGGCCCCGGAGCCGTCCGGCGCGGGGGCGGTGATGTGGTACGCGTCGGCGGTCATGCCGTAGCCGGCGACCTCCGCGTAAATCTTCGCGCCGCGGTGTTTCGCATGCTCCCATTCTTCCAGGATGAGCACGGCCGCGCCGTCCCCCATCACGAAGCCGTCGCGGTCCTTGTCGAACGGCCGACTCGCCGTGGGGGGGTCGTCGTTCCGCTCGGAGAGCGCCTTCATGTTGGCGAAGCTTGCGACCGCAAGCGGGGTGATCGCGGCTTCGGCGCCACCTGCGATCATGATGTCCGCCTGATCGTTGCGGATCAGCTCGAGCGCCTCGCCCACGCTGTGGGCGGACGACGCGCAGGCCGACACGGTGCAGTAGTTCGGCCCCTTCACTCCGTAGCGCATCGAGATCAAGGCCGCCGCGACGTTCGGCATGTACATCGGGACGAAGAACGGCGACACGCGACTCGGCCCCTTCTCGAACAAGGCGCGGGCGTTCTCCTCGAAGGTCTGGAGTCCGCCGGTGCCGGTCCCGACGATCACGCCGACGCGCCGCAGGTCCACCTTGTCCCAGTTGCTCGCGAGACAGGCGTCCATCACGGCCTGCTCGGCCGCGCCGATCGCGTACTGAGCGAACAGGTCGTAGCGGCGGACCTCTTTCTTGTCGAGGAACTGCGCGGGGTCGAACCCCTTCACCTCACAGGCGAACTTCACCGGCGACTGCACCGGGTCGAACCGCGTGATGGGCCCGGCGCCGGAGCGGCCGGTGACGAGCCCTTCCCACGTGCTCTGCACCGCGTTCCCCAAGGGGCTCAGAACGCCGAGGCCCGTGATCGCCACGCGGCGTCTCATCGGATCGACGCTCCCACGCTATTTCCCCATCTTCTCGTGGAGGTACTGCAGGGCCTGCCCCACCGTCCGCAGCTTCTCCGCTTCCTCGTCCGGGATGTCGATGTCGAATTCCTTCTCGAAGGCCATCACCAGCTCGACGG
>QHUR01000095.1 GCA_003221995.1 Gemmatimonadota bacterium
GCCGGCCGTCAATCACGTCGTCGCGCTCGTCGGGCTGGACTTCATCCAGAACGCCAACCAGACGAACGCCGCGATCATCTTCGTCAACATGAAGCCCTGGGACCAGCGCACGTCCCGGAAGGACCAGATCAACGCGGTGCTCGGCGCCGTGAACGGCTATCTGTTCGGCATGCGGAACGCGCGGGGGTTCGCCTTCAATCTCCCGGAGATCATCGGCCTGGGCACGACCGCGGGCCTCGAGATGAACCTGCAGGATCGGGGGGTGAACGACGTGCAGCGGTTCGCCGGGTTCGTCAATGATTTCACGCGTGAGGCGAACGGGCGCCCGGAGCTGCGTGGCGTGTACTCGACTCTTCGGGTGAACACGCCACAACTCTACGTCCAGGTGGACCGGGAGAAGGCCAAGGCGCTGGGGATCTCCCTCACGGACCTGTTCCAGACCCTACAGGCGTTTCTCTCAACACTCTACATCAACGACTTCAACCTGTACGGCAAGACGTACCGGGTGCAGGCGGAGGCGCAGCCCAAGTTCCGCCAGACACCGGAGGACATCGGCCGACTCTACGTGCGCGGCCCCAATCAGCACATGGTGCCGGTCTCCGCGCTCACGCACACGCAGTTCCAGGCCGGGCCGAGCGTCCTGACTCGCTTCAACGGCTTTACGTCGGCGCTCGTGATCGGCGCTCCCGCCCCGGGCAAGAGCTCCGGCCAGATGCTCGACGCGGTCGAGCGGCTCGTGCAGGAGAAGTACGCCGGCCAGGGTGTGGGCTACGCCTTCAGCGGCCAGTCCTACCAGGAGCGGGCCTCGGGCGGCCAGGGGGGCCTGGTGTTCGCGCTCGGGCTCGTGATGGTGTTCCTGGTGCTCGCGGCGCAGTACGAGAGCTGGTCGATCCCGTTCGCGGTGCTGTTGGCCGTGCCGTTCGGCACGTTGGGCGCGCTGCTCGGCGTCTGGCTGCGCGGCATGCCGAACGACGTCTATGTGCAGATCGGCCTCATTGTCGTGGTTGGCCTCGCGGCGAAGAATGCGATCCTGATCGTCGAGTTCGCGAACGAGCTGCGTGCCCAGGGGCGCTCCATCCGGGAGGCGGCGCTCGAGGCGGGCCGCGAGCGGCTGCGGCCGATTCTCATGACCTCGTTCGCATTCATTCTGGGCGTCGCGCCGCTCCTGGCGTCGAGCGGCGCCGGCGCGGCGAGCCGCCACTCGATCGGCACGGGCGTGTTCTTCGGGATGCTCGTCGCGACCACCGTCGGGATCTTCTTCATCCCGCTGTTCTTCACGGTGATCCGCGCCCTGAGCGAGCGGGGTCTGGCGCGACCGCTGCGCGAATCCGCGGCCGCGCGGCAGGTCGCTCCTGCTCCGGCGACGGGCGACTGAGATGCGCACCCTCACCTCATTCGCCCTGGTCGCGCTGATGGCCGCCTGCGCGGCGGGTCCGGGCTACCGCCGGCCCGGGCTCGGCATGCCCGCCGGCTGGCGGCGGACGGCTGCGTCGCAGGACTCGCTGCGCCCGTTCTACGACTCCCTGCGGACCAGCCGCGACACGCTGCTGCCGCCCGGCGCCGACACCGCCCGCGTGCCGTTCGCATACGACACCGCGCTGGGGGGCGCGAGCGGCGACACGGCCGTCGCGCTCAAGTGGCTCGACCTGGTGCAGGATTCGGTGCTGCGGCAGCTCGTGGACACGGCTCTGCAGGACAACCGCGACGTGCGGACCGCCGTCGCGGCGATCGACGAATTCCGCGCGCGGTACCGCGCCACGCGCGGTGCGCTGCTGCCCGAGCTCACCGGCAACGGGGAGGCGGGGCGGAACGAGCTCGTCTTCGGCACCTTCGGGGCGCAGACGTTCGACGTGTACCGGGCCACGGCCGACCTGAGCTGGGAGCTCGATCTGTTGGGTCGGGTGCGCCGCTCCACCCAGGCCGGCCGCGCCGACCTGGCCGTGCGCCAGGAGGACCGGCGCGCGCTCGAGCTGTCGCTGATCAGCGACGTGGCGACGGGCTACGTCGACCTGCGGGAGGCGGACCGCAATCTCGAGATCGCACGGCGCACCCTGACCTCGCGGCAGCTGACGCTGGCGCTCGCCCGGCAGCGGCTCGATCAGGGGCTGATCTCGGAGCTCGACGTGCGGCAGTTCGAGGCCGAGGTCGCGAGCCCGGCGGCGAGCGTCGCCGACTTCGAGCGGCAGGTCGCGCAGCAGGAAAACGCGCTCAGCGTGCTCGTCGGCCGCAACCCCGGGGCGATCGCGCGGGGCCGCTCGCTCACGGAGCTGGCGGCGCGGATCCCGGTCCCCGCCGGGGTGCCATCCGCGCTACTCGAGCACCGCCCGGACGTCCGGGGTGCGGAGGCGGCCCTGCGCGCCGCCACGGCACGGATCGGCGTGGCGGAAGCGGCCCGGCTCCCTACCTTCGTCATCAGTGGCCAGTACGGCACGCAGAGCACCGAGTTCTCGAAGTGGTTCGGGTCGGGCACGAAGATCTGGCAGGCCTTCGCGGGGGTGTCGGTCCCGCTCTTCACGCAGGGCCGGCCGGGGGGCGAGGAGGTCAACGTGGCGCGGGCACGCGCCGAGCAGGCGCGTTCGCAATACGAGCAGACCGTGCTCGTGGCGGTGCGCGAGGTAGAGGATGCGCTCGTTGGGCTGCGCACGGCCCAGGACCGGGCCGCCGCGCAGCAGCGCCAGGTTGTCGCCTTGCGCCGCGCGCTGGAGCTGGCGAACATGCGCTACCAGAACGGCGTGTCGAGCTACCTCGACGTGCTCGACGCGCAGCGCGGCCTCTTCAGCGCCGAGCTGTCGCTCACCCAGGCGGAGCGGGACCAGCTCGTCGCGGCCGTGCAGCTGTACAAGGCGGTGGGCGCCGGCTGGCCCAGGTCGACCTGAGACCAAGCGGACTGACGCAACCTCAGAGCGAAAGGTGATACCATGCGCTACCTCGCCCTCGTGGGCCGCCTCCTGTACTCGGTCATCTTCCTGGTCAGCGGCCCCTTCCACTTCACCGCGCAATACGCGGGCTACGCGGCGCAGGCGGGCGTGCCCGCGGCGAGCGTGCTCGTCCCTCTCGCCGGTGTGATCTCACTGGCGGGGGCGTTGAGCGTCCTGCTCGGGTACCGCGCCAAGATCGGCGCGTGGCTCCTGGTAGTATTTCTCGTCCCCGTCACGCTGGCGATGCACAACTTCTGGGCGGTGAAGGACCCGATGATGGCACAGATGCAGCAGGCCCACTTCATGAAGAACGTGGCGCTGCTGGGCGCCGCGCTCCTCATTGCGTACTTCGGGGCGGGGCCGGTGAGCGTCGACGCGCGTCAGGCTCGCGCGACGGCGGCCGGGTACTAGCCCTTGCCCGCTGCGCGCAGGCGGCCGCGCCGCCCAGCGGCCGCAGAGCCTCTGGTGTTCTCCCTCCTGGGGACCGCGGGGGCAGTCGAGGCAAGGCTCGATGCGGCCGTGCGACCGCTCGGGCTGTCGCTCGCCAAGGCGGGCGTGCTCAGGTTTCTGGCCGAGGCGAAGCAGCCGCTGCTGCTGCACGAGCTGGCGGAGCACGAGGGGTGTGTGCGATCCAACATCACGCAGCTGGTCGACCGGCTCGAGAAGGACGGTCTGGTGCGCCGCCGCAGCGACGCAACCGACCACCGCAGCGTCCGGGCCGTGCTCACCCCGGCCGGCCGGCAGGCCTACGCCAAAGCGGTGCGGGCGCTCGCGCAGGAGCAGCGCGCGATTCTGAGCGCGCTCGACGAGGAGGACGCGGCGCGCTTGCGGAGCGCGTTGCAGGCCCTGGCGCGCTGACCGCCGCAAGAGCGGCCGCACGCGGATCGCGCCGGTAGCGCGGCCGCCCGTCGCGCTGCATACTTGCGCGATGCTCGCCGATCCCCTCAGTCGCCGCACCTTCCTTGCCGTCTCCTCGACCGCGTTGGGGGCGGCCTGGCTCGCGGCCGACCCCGCTCTGGTTCGCGCCGCGCTCGACCACGCGGCCCGCGCCGCCCGCTCCCCCCTCTCCCCCGGCTCCCCCGACCCGGTCCCCTGGGACGTGCTGACGCCAGACCAGGCCGCGGACCTCGACGCCATCGCCGCACAGATCTTTCCCACCGACGACACGCCGGGCGCACGTGAGGCCCGCGTCGTCACCTTCCTGGACCGCTCGCTCGGCACCTGGGCCGCCCAGCAGCGCGAGCCGCTGCTGCACGGTCTGGATGAGTTGAACGGTGAAGTGGAGCGACGCTGGCCGGGCACCCAGCGCTTCGCCAATCTCGCGCCGGAGCGCCAGCTCGAACTGCTGCGCGCGCAGGAACAGACGCCCTTCTTCCAGCAGATGCGCTTCGCCACGCTCGTGGGGATGTTCTCGCTGCCCCCCTACGGCGGCAACGCCGACAAGGCGGGCTGGCGGGTGATCGGCTTCGAGGACCGCTACGCCTGGCAGCCGCCGTTCGGCGACTACGACGCCGAGGCGGCGCGCGGCGGCCGGTAGCCATGCGACCGGCACGGCCGGCGGTCCGCTTCGACCCCAGGCGCACGGTGGACTTCGTCGTGGTCGGCTCGGGCGCGGCCGGCGGCATCATCGCCAAGGAGCTCGCGACCGCCGGGCTCACGGTCGTCGTGCTCGAGCAGGGGCCCCGCGTCGAGCCTCCGCAGTTCGAGCACGACGAAATCAAGACGCTGTTCCAGAGCGCCCTCCAGAACAACCCGGCCGGGTTCACGTTCCGCAGGACCGCATCGGAGACCGCGAAGCCGGGGCAGATACAGCTCCTCTACCACCGCCTCGTAGGCGGCGGGAGCGTGATGTTCACCGCCAACTACTGGCGCTTCCGCGAGATCGATTTCATCGAGAAGAGCCGCCTCGGTGCGATCTCCGGCACGGGCCTCGAAGACTGGCCGATCACCTACCGTGACCTCGAGCCATACTACACCAAGGCCGAGTGGGAGCTGGGCGTCTCCGGCGAGCCCGGGCCGTTCGACCCGCCGCGCACGCGGCCCTATCCCCTGCCGCCGCTCCCGGTGAAGTCGTCGGGCGTGCTGTTCGAGCGCGGCGCGCGCGCCCTGGGCCTGCACCCGCAGCCCGCGCCCCTCGCCATTCTCTCGCAGCCGTTCAACGGCCGGCCCGCATGCCAGCACTGCGGCTACTGTCTCGGCTTCGGGTGCGAGTTCCGCGCCAAGTCGTCCACGCTGTACACCGTCATCCCGATGGCCGAAGCCACCGGGCGGTGCGAGGTGCGGCCCAACAGCTACGTGCGGCGGATCGAGGTCGACAGGAAGGGCCGCGTGACCGGGGCGACGTACTTCGACGAGAACAAGAAGGAGCAGGTCCAGCGCGCCCGGGCCGTCGTGCTGTGCTGCAACGGCTCGGAGACCCCGCGGCTGCTCCTGTTGTCGGCATCGAGCCGCTTCCCGAACGGGCTGGCGAACTCGAGCGGCGTTGTCGGCAAGTATCTGATGTTCAACGGCTACTCGAGCTCGAGCGGCGTGTTCGAGCGCCCCCTGAACGAGTTCAAGAGCGTGACGGCGACGCGGGTGCTGTACGACTTCTACGAGAGCGACCCCAAGCGAGGCTTCTACGGCGGCGGCGCGCCCGACGCGCGCTCCTTCGCCTACCCGACGATCTTCGCTTTGGGCGGGCTGCCGCACGACGCGCCCTCGTGGGGCGCGGGGTACAAGCGCATTCTGCGGGACTACTACACGCGCACCATGAACGTGGACGGCCACTCGACCTCGCTGCCGCTCGAGACGAATACCATCTCGCTCGATCCCGACATGAAGGACGCGTGGGGGCTGCCCGCGATGCGGGTCACCTACAAGGACCACGCCGACGACCTCGCGATGATGCGCTTCCTGCAGGACAGGGCGATCGAGATTCTCGAGGCCGCGGGCGCCCGCCGGACGTGGCGGCAGCCGGTGCAGGAGACGAACCTCGCGGCCCACCTCTTGGGTACGTGCCGCATGGGCGACGACCCGCGGACCTCGGTCGTGGACCGCTATCACCGCGCGCACGACGTGCGGAATCTCTTCATCTGCGACGGCTCGAGCCTCATCACCGGTGGCCGGGGCCAGCCCACGGCGACGATCCAGGCCCTGGCCTACCGGGCCGGCGAGCACATCGCCGCGTTCGCGCGGCGGGGCGAGATCTGAGCCGGCGCGGGATGACGCCTGCCGCTGCCCGAGTCCTGGTGATCGACGATGACGCGATGCTCCGAAGTGCCGTGCGGCGAATCCTGGAGCGGGCCGGCTACGCGGTGCTGGAAGCGGGCGACGGTGAGGCCGGACTCCAGCTGCACCAAGAGCAAGGCGCCGACGTCGTCATCGTGGACATCTTCATGCCCGAGCGGGACGGGCTCGAGTTGATCCGCGAATTGCGGGTCGTGTCGCCCGGGGCGAAGATCATCGCGATTTCGGGGGGCGGCCGCAGCGGCAAGACCGACCTCCTGAAGGACGCGGCGGTGTTCGGCGCGGCGCGCATCCTGCTGAAGCCGTTTGAAACCACCGAGCTGCTCGCGGCGGTTCGCGAGCTGCTGCAGCAAGATCCGGCCCGTTAGGCCGGTCGGCGCGCGACCGCCTCGCGCTGCGTCAGCACGACGCCCGCGACGAACAGGAGCAACATCGCCCATACCACGACGCTGTAGCCGCCGAGGTAGTAGTAGGCATCTCTGCCGACCAGGTCTCTCCCACTCAGCCCGCTGACCCCGATCAAACCCCACAGACCGATCAGTGCGATCCGCAGCGGCGCGGGCAGAACCGCCGGCCGGAGCAGCAGGAACGTGTAGAACACGAATAGCAGCGTCACGAGGTGGGCCTTCCAGGTGATGGGCGACAGCAGATGGCTGATCAGGAACACCGTGCTGAACTCGAGCGCGGTGGCAGCGACGCCACGTGCTCGCAGGAGACCGAGGTTGACGAGGAAGAGGAGCAGCAGGAACGCGGCGCCAGCCTGATAGGTTAGCGCGGCGGCCCGTTCGGATGCCGGAAGGTAGACGTACTGCAAGTGCTCAGGAGTCTCCGCCGGTCGCATCATCCGGTAGACCAGGGCGCCCAAGTTCTGGACCCGCTGGTCCGTCAACACTTGCCCGTGCTGGAATCCTTCGAGGAACGAGTGGTAGTACTCGGCCAGCTCGGCGGCGCCGGTAGCGGGCCCGCGCATGACGAGCGGCGCGACGACGCAGGCAATCGCCAGGGGCGGCACCGCCAGCGCGGCGCGAGGCCGTCCCCGCAGCATCAGCCAGATCAGGAAGAACACGGGGGTGATCTTGAGGGCGGTCGCGGCCACGAAGTAGCCGGCGGCGCGGACGTCCAGCGCACGCAGATGCGCATCGATGCCCAGCAGGATCAGCACGAAAATCACCTCGTTCACCTGCACGTGGTTGAGATTCTCGAGGTGGAACACCAAGGACAGCACCACGGCGAGAACGAGCGGCAGCGCCCCCGCGGCCTGATGGGGGGGCGTCCGCGCGACGATCCTCTTCGTCAGGTAGGTGGCGACGCCAAGCAACAGGAGATTGATGACGGACAAGACCTCCGCGGCGAGCCGCAGCGGGAAGATGGCGAGAACCTGGAACACCATCGCCGCGAACGGCGGATAGATGAACCTGCGCGCCCCCGGAACATCGCCGTGGTAGAGCGGAGCACCGGTCGCGAAGTTGCGCCCCGCCTGCCAGAAGACGTGGAAGTCGCCGCCCACCCCTTCCCGCTCCCCGCGCGCGATGGCGACTGCCACCGCGACGACGCACAGGCCCGCCGCGAAGGCAACCGGACCAGCGCTCCAGCGCCGCCCGCCGAACCCGAGGAGGGAGTTTGCGGCCACGGGGCCTCAATGTCACGCGGCCATCCCCGGGCGGCTAGTGCGACGGCGCGCGGCGGCCGGGGGCCCGGGGGTCTTGCCACCCGGGACCGGATGATGCATGGTGGATTCCGGGCGGCGGTCCACGCCCAACCTCATCGATCCTCCCCCAGCGAGGGTCCCCGTGAGGCAAAGGGGGGCAGACTCCCGGATCGGCATCGAGCAAGCCTTTGGGTCGCCGCGGGGTGACGCTGCTGGGGGGTGTACGCCTGTGGCCTGACCAAAGGACGGACACGATGCCGACCAACAAGGATTTCAAGCGCCTCGTTCGCGCTCGCATGCGGAAGACGGGCGAAGCGTATACCACCGCCCGCGCACAGCTCCTCAACAAGAAGCACGCTCCGGCCCCCGCCCCGGCCCCCGCCACCCTCGCGACCGCGGCGGACTATGCCACGCTCGCGGGTCGGAGCGATGCCGCCGTGAAGGCGCAGACCGGCTGCACGTGGGAGCGCTGGGTCAAAGCGCTCGATCGCGTCGCGGCGCATACCTGGCCGCACCGGCGGATCGCCCAGTACGTGCACGAGAAGTACAAGGTCCCGGGGTGGTGGGCGCAGACGGTCACCGTGGGGTACGAACGCATCAAGGGCCTGCGTGCCATCGGCCAGCGTCGCGACGGCGCGTTCGAGGCGACCAAGAGCAAGGTGTTCGCTGTGCCGCTGGCCCGGCTATATCGGGCGTTCAGCGACACGCGCACGCGGGCGCGCTGGTTGCCGAACGTGGACCTCACGGTCCGTACCGCGACGCGCAACAAGTCCATGCGGATCACCTGGCCGGACAACACGTCGGTCCAGCTCGGCTTCACCCGCAAGGGCGTGTCAAAAGCCCAAGTCCAGATCCAGCACGGGAAGCTCCCGGACAGGGCGGCGTCCACCCGGACGAAGCAGTACTGGGCCGAGCGGCTCGATGCGCTCGGGAACGTGCTGGCGTAGGGAGGGTTGAGGCTCACCCGGAGCGACCTGGCTTGCGGGCGGTGTCGGAAAGTGAATCTTGCTGTATTCCTCCCAGGACATCGCCCGTGAGCCAGTGGGAAGCAATCATCTCGCGCCAGCTGCGCGCGCTACACCTCGGCAGCATCAGGAGCAACATCCTGGTGTTCGCGGTGCTGGCGACGCTGACTCCGACGCTCGTGACGAGCCTCGTGTCCTACCGGCAGAACCGTCAGTTGCTCACCGAGCAAATCGCCGGCGAGCTGCGCAGCGCGAGCTCCGAGGCAGCCCGGGAGCTGGACCTGTGGCTGAACGGGCGACTGGACGACTTGCGAGCGGCGGCGAGCTCCTACGTCACCTCCGAGAACCTGGCCAAGATCCAGGGAAGAGAAGAAGTCCAAGCGCTCGGCCGTCTCCGCGATTATCTCAACTCGGTCCGCCAGCGCTTGCCGGACCACGAGGCGCTGGTGCTCATCGACCCGGGCGGGCGGGTGGTGGCGAGCAGCAGCGGCCGTGTGGGCGGCGTGCGGCTCCCCCCGGACGGGGCGAGCCGCCTGCGGACGAGCGACGCGCTCGTGGGCGACGCGTATTGGGACGGGGCGCTCGGTAAGCCCGCGATCGTGCTGGCCGTACCGATCCGCCAGGCGGATGGCCGGTTCCTCGGCGCCTTCACTGCGAAGCTCAATCTGCGCGCGGTCGCCGAGCTGCTGCTGCGGCTCGCTCCAGACGACCCCCAGGACGTCTATCTGATCACGGACCAGGGCAAACTGATCATCAGGTCCCGACTCGCCTCCGCAGATCTGATGCGGACGAGACTTCCGGAGACGACGACGCGAGCGCTCCTGGATCGGGAGGGCCAGATCGTGATGTACAAGCGGGCGGATGGACGGGAGGTCGTCGGGGCCCTGCGGCGGGTGCCCCGGCTCGGCTGGGCAGCGGTAGCCGAGCTGCCCCAGGCCGCGGCGCTCCGCGAGGTCGGCCGGCTGCGGAACGCCACGGCGTTGATGATCGCCGCCCTGCTCGCGGCGGTCGGGGTGATGGCCTACGTGCTGGGACGCCTCATCGTGCGCCCGCTCGAGCGCCTCACCGCGGCCGCGACGAAGGTGGCCGGCGGAGATCTCTCGGTCGATCTCCCGGCGGGCGGAGCCGGGGAGATAGGGTACTTGACGCACGTGTTCAACACCCTGGTGGCCCGCCTGCGGGAGCGGGAAAGCCAGGCGGAGCTGGAGCGGCTCTCCGTCACGGACGCCCTCACCGGCCTCTACAACCGGCGCTACCTTATGGGGACGCTGGCGAGCGAGGCACAGCGGTCGCGGCGCCTGCGGCGCCCGTTCTCGGTGCTGTTGGCGGACGTCGATCACTTCAAGCAATACAACGACACGCAGGGCCACCCTGCGGGGGACGCCGCCCTCACGAAGATCGCGGACATCCTGCGGAAACAGACGCGCGCGGTGGACTGCGTGGCGCGGTACGGGGGAGAGGAGTTCCTGATCGTGCTGCTCGAGACGACAGTCGCAACGGCCGCCCTCGTGGCCGAGCGCATCCGGGCCCGCGTGGCGAGCGAGGAGTTCGCCGGCGGGAGGATGACGCTGAGCGTCGGCGTGGCGGAGTGTCCGAGCCATGGCGACACGCCGGAGACGCTCATCGCGAGCGCCGACGCCGCGCTGTACGAGGCGAAGGGCGCGGGGCGCGACCGCGTGGTGGCCGCCGGCGGGAAGCAGCAGCCGGAGAAAGAGAAGAGACGGCGCAAGGGAGAGGCTTGACGGAGCGTGGTCACACTGACCGTCAACGGCAAGGCGCACACGGTGGACGTACCGCCGGACATGCCCCTGCTCTGGGTGCTGCGCGACGTCATCGGACTGACCGGCACTAAGTTCGGCTGCGGCGTAGCGCTGTGCGGAGCGTGCACGGTGCACCTGGATGGCCGGCCGATCCGCTCCTGCGTCACGCCGGTGGCCGCGGTCGTCGGCAAGACGATCACGACCATCGAGGCCGTGGCCGCAACGCCGAGCGGCCGCAAGGTGCAGCAGGCCTGGCTTGATCTCGAGGTCGTCCAATGCGGCTACTGCCAGTCCGGCCAGATCATGGCCGCCGCCGCCCTGCTCGCGACCAAGCCGCATCCCACGGACGCCGACATCGACGCGGCGATGGCGGGTAACATCTGTCGCTGCGGCACCTACCCACGCATCCGCGCCGCGATCAAGCAGGCCGCGCTCTCCAAGGGGGCCTGACCGTGCACCCCGTCTCCCGCCGGACGTTCCTCGAGACCAGCGCCGCGGTCGGAGGCGGGCTGCTGCTCGGCTTCACCCTGCCCCCGCTCCAGAGGAATGAGCCGTTTGCGCCCAACGCGTTCGTCCGGATCGACCGCGACGGCCGCGTGACGCTCATCATGCACAAGGTGGAAATGGGCCAAGGGACGTACACCTCCATGCCGATGCTGCTCGCCGAGGAGCTGGACGTGGAGCTGAGCCAGGTCCACCTCGAGCATGCGCCGCCCGACGACGCGCGCTATGCCGAACCCCTCTTTGGCGTGCAGGAGACGGGGGGCTCGACGTCGGTGCGCGGCAACTGGGAGCCGCTCCGCCGCGCCGGGGCCACGGCGCGCGCCCTGCTGGTCACCGCCGCGGCCCAGACGTGGAAGGTCGACCCCAGCTCCTGCCACGCCGCGCAGGGCCAGGTGATCCATGGTCCGACCGGCCGCAGCCTCGGCTACGGCGCCCTGGTCGCCCAGGCCGCCGCACTGCCGGTGCCTGGCCACGTGACGCTCAAGGACCCGAAGGACTTCCAGCTGATCGGCACGCCCGCGAAGCGGCTCGACGCCCCCGAGAAGGTCAACGGCACGGCGCAGTTCGGCATCGACGTCACGGTCCCCGGCATGAAGGTCGCCACGCTGGCGGCGTGTCCGGTGTTCGGCGGCAAGCTCGCCTCGGTCGACGCCACCAAAGCGAAGGCGATCAAGGGCGTGCAGCAGGTGGTGCGCCTGGACGACGCGGTGGCCGTGGTCGCCGACCACATGTGGGCCGCGAAGCAGGGCCTCGCCGCACTCGACATCCGGTGGGACGAGGGGCCGAACGCGAAGCTCAGCACCGCGGACATCGTGCGGCAGCTGGCAGCGGCGTCGGAGCAGCCGGGTGTCGTCGCGCGCAACGAGGGCAATGCCCCCAAGGCCATGGCGGGCGCCGCCCGGAAGGTCGAGGCGGTCTACGAGGTGCCGTTCCTCGCGCACGCGACCATGGAGCCCGTGAACTGCACCGTCCACGTGCGCCCGGACGGCTGCGATATCTGGGTGGGGACGCAGGTGCCGACATTCACCCAGACCGCGGCCGCGAAGCTGACCGGTGTGCCACGGGACAAAGTCTACGTGCATAACCATCTCCTTGGGGGAGGCTTCGGACGGCGGCTGGAGGTGGACTTCATCATCCGCGCGGTGCAAATCGCGCAGCAGGTCGCGAGCCCGGTGAAGGTGGTGTGGACCCGCGAAGAAGACATCCAGCACGACATGTACCGGCCGTACTACTACGATCGGATCGCCGCCGGTCTGGACGAGCACGGGATGCCGATCGCCTGGACCCACCGCATCGCGGGTTCCTCGATCATGGGCCGGGTGATCAACCAGCTGTTCCCCAAGACGCTGCGGGTGATGCGGGCGGCCGGCCTGCATCAACTCGCCGCGATGGTCAGGGGGCTGGATGTCGACGCCGTGGAAGGCGCGGCCGAGCCGCCCTACGCCCTTCCCAACATCCGGGTGGAGTACGTTCGTCAGGAGCCGCCGGGGGTGCCCACCGCGTTCTGGCGCGGCGTCGGGCCCACGCACAACATCTTCGTCGTCGAGAGCTTCATGAGCGAACTCGCCGCGGCGGCAAGGCGGGACCCCGTGGAATACCGTCTGGCGCTCCTGGGCGAGTCGCCCCGCGCCCGCGCGGTGCTGGAGCTGGCGGCGCAGCAGGCCAGCTGGGGTCAGCCACTGCCGGCGGGGCACGGGCGCGGAGTCTCGTTACTGCACGCGTTCGGGAGCTACATCGCCCAGGTCGCCGAGGTGTCGGTCTCGAAGGCGGGCGACGTGCGTGTCCACCGCGTGGTCTGCGCTGTGGATTGCGGCACCATCGTGAACCCGGACACGGTGAAGGCGCAGATGGAGAGCGGGATCATCTTCGGAATCACGGCCGCCTTGTTCGGCGAGATCACGATCAAGGACGGCCGCGTCGAGCAGTCCAACTTCAACAACTACCGGATGCTGCGCATCAACGAGGCGCCCCTCGTCGACGTCCATCTGATCAAGAGCACCGAGGCGCCGGGAGGCATCGGCGAGCCGGGGACGTCGGCCGTCATGCCCGCCGTGGCCAACGCCATCTTCGAGGCGACCGGCAGGCGGATCCGCAAGCTGCCGGTGAAGGACCAACTGCGCTAAGGCTTGATCTTCGCCGCCTCGGCGTGCGCTTCCACGAACCACAGCCACTTGTCCACGCCGCGCGAGATCTCGGTGCAGATGTCCGCGCTGTCGCTGTCGTCGAGGTCGCCCGTCTCGTCGATCGCCCGCCGGATGCGCGTGCCGAAGCTGGCGAGCGCGTTCGAGACCGCCCACACATGCTCCTCGCCGGTCGCGATCGTCGGCGGGTACTCCGGCAGCTCGGAGCGCTCGGCCACGATCCGCGCGGTGCCCTCGGCGATGCCGCCGAGCTGCACCACGCGCTCGGCGAGGAGATCCACGTACTCCTCCACGGCTTCGTCGATTTCGTCGAACAGCTTGTGCAGCGCGATGAACTGGGGGCCCTTCACGTTCCAGTGCGCCTGCTTCATCTGCGTCTGCAGGTCGATGGCGTCGGCCAGCCGCTCGTTGAGCAGGTCGATCACCTGCGCGCGCGCCGATTCCGGAAGATCGTTCAGGGTCTCATAGGTCGTACCGGCCATCCTCGAACTCCTTTCAGTCTGTGGTCGCTGTGTCGCTCAGCGATGCTTGATGAACGAGCCGTCCTGCAGCTCGGCGTAGGCGCGCCGCAGCTCCGCCTCGGTGTTCATCACGATCGGCCCGCGCCAGGCGACGGGCTCCGCGATCGGCCGACCGGAAACGAGGAGGAACCGAATCCCGTCGTCCCCGGCTTGGACCGTGATCTCGTCACCCGTGTCGAAGAGGACGAGGGAGCGATTGCCGGTGAGCTCCGGAGTCCCGCTGGCGTCGCCCACCCATTCCGTGCGGACCGCACGGGGCGCCGACGCGTCACGGAAGCTCCCACTCCCCTCGAACACGTAGGCGAAGGCGTGACGCGACGACTCGACGGGCAGCGTCCTGCGCACCCGCGGCGGCACCCACACGTCCAGGTAGCGCGGGTCGGCGGCCACACCCTCCACGGGACCGGTCTTGCCCCAGAAGCTGCCGCAGATGACACGCACGCGCGTCCCGTCGTCGTCCACGACTTCCGGGATGTCGCGCCCCACGATGTCCTGGTACCGGGGATCGGTCATCTTGAGCGACGCGGGCAGGTTCGCCCACAGCTGGAAGCCGTGCATCCGGCCGCGCGCATCGCCCTGCGGCATCTCCTGATGGAGGATGCCGCTGCCCGCCGTCATCCACTGCACGTCTCCGGTGCCGAGTGTCCCACGGTTCCCCAGGCTGTCGCCGTGCTGCACGGCCCCGCTGAGGACGTAGGTGATCGTCTCGATCCCGCGATGGGGATGCCACGGGAATCCGGCGCGGTAGTCCCGCGGGTCGTCGTTGCGGAAGTCGTCCAACAGGAGGAAGGGATCGAACTCCTCGGTGTTCCCGAAGCCGAACGCCCGGCGCAGCTTCACGCCGGCACCCTCGATGGTGGGCTGGGACTGAAGGATCGACTTGATCGGCCGGATGGACATGGCGTCTCCCCAAGTTACGCGCTGGTAACGACGAGAGGAACCACGCCCGAGCCCCGCGGGTTCCCAGAGCGCTCGGACTACGTGATCACTCCGCGAGGGGGGCGGAGATCGCTCCCGCGAACTGGAGTGACCTCGTCCGGGATGGTGGAGACCCTAGCACGCGATCTCAAGCCCGGTTCTGGCTCGCCCGTGTCGCGGTGTAGAGGAGCTCGTCGGCCCCGGCTGCATGACCGTAGCAATCGTTCCCCTGCTTGAAATCATCGACGTCGCAGTAGGCCACGGTAAACGCCTTGCCGTAGCGCGCCGCTCGCCCGATCTCCCGCTCTGCGAGCTGGTAGAACGCACGCCGGTTCTTGGAACCGTAATACGCTTGATGGCTTACAGTTGGCTGACTCCAATGAGGTGATGTACTGTATATGTCAAGTATCTCATCGCTCTTGGCAGAACTGCAAACAATAGTTAACTTCTTTCGGTCAAGCGTAGGTCTGCTCAAGGAGGAGTCCCGTGGATGTTTCGTTTGTGATTCGGCGTCGGCTGGACGAGTTCGGGCTGGAACAGCGCGACCTGGCCCAGGCCGCCCAAGTGACCGAGTCCTACATCTCCCAGTTGCTCACGGGGAAGCGAGCGCCCCCCGCGCCGAACCGCACCGACATCTACGACAAGATGGACAAGTTTTTGAAGCTTCCGACCGGGGAACTGGCGAGGCTGGCGGACCACCAGCGCAAGGAGCAGCTGAAGCGAGAGCTGGGGGACGAGCCCACGCCGTTGTTTCGGGAAGTTCGCGAGTTGATCCTCCGGAAATGCAAGCCCGACACGGCAAGACAAGTACGCGTGGTCTTCGAGAAGCAGCCGTTCGGAGAACTGGAACGCCTGGTCACCCAGAAGCTGCTGGATGTGGTCAAGGGACTGGCCCAACAAGAGTTGGAGAACGAAGCGTGGCTCCGGGCGGTGGCGGAGCTCGGCGGCCGCAGCTACGAGGAAATGCGCGTCATCGTGCTCGAGTTCCTCGATACGGACATCTTCCACGTATCCATTGAAAACTGTGTCTCATTCTTGGATCCGCTGATTGCGTCCTGGGAGATCGACCTCGCGACGTTTGCCTTGGAAATCGTCTTGAACGACAGACTGGTCTCCGGAAACGTGAAGAAGTTCGAGTTTGTCGAGCTGGAATCGGAACGGCCGTTCGTCGAAGAGCCGGGGCTCAAGGGGTTCCTTCGGGATCCGTCCCTCAGCGGCACGGCGACGGCGGAGGAAGTCGCGTTTCTCAAGCAGCTGAAGTTCAAGGGCAAGCGACCGACACCCCTCTACTATTACCGGGAGTTACAGAACCTCAGAGACCCGCTCCATTTTCGCGCCGCCTAGACTGGATAATGAGGAGTGACATGATCACCGAGCCTAACGACTTTCAGAGCCGACTGCGCGTCCTCCTGGGACTGCAGGGCGCGGTGCTCACGGACGAGGAGATGTCTCACACGGCGGATTGCTACGCCAAGTGCCCGGGAAAGGAGCACTGGGACGTGCGCGAGTACGCCCGGCGCACCGGGCTGGGCGCGCGCGAATACCGGGTGGTACGGGGCAGCAGCACTGAGGATGTGTACCGCAGCGCGGAGCGAGTCCGCGCGAACGCCGTAGGGTCGGCGCTCAACGAACTGGAGTCCCAAGACAGGTCGGGGGACGCCCCCAAACTCGTCCTTCCCGTAGAACCGTGACGCGACCCGCCGCATAAGACCTTCCAGATGTCGCTGTCTACCTCGATGGTGCCTCGTCCCATGGAGACATTCGCTCCTTGACGATCCGGCATCTTAGGGAGGAGAAAAAGGGGCGGTCTAGGGCCGCCCCCTTTCCCAGAACAGACCGCTGGCCCCGGCTGAGCCCAGGCGGTCCTAGTTGCGCGCCGCGATCTTGTGGCAGGTCGAGTTCGCAACCTCGTAGTTCAGAACCTCTGGCGTTCCCTCAATCACCTTCGCCAGACTCTTCAGCACTTCGGGATACGTATCGCGGCCGTACGCCTCCGCGTTCTCTTTCCGATCCCAGAGACTGATGGCGATCGCTTCGGCGCCGTCGGGGGCGACGAACGTGATCTCGTCCTTGAAGCCGTTCTGCTTGCGCAGCAAGGGCAGGACGTCTGTTTCCAGCGTCCGGGTGAACTCAGGGGCCGTATTGGCCTTGAGATGCAGCGTGACGTTGCGTGCGTACATTGTCGACTCCTTCGCAACCAACATGAACCTGCGTGACTACTGCTGCTTCTTAACTTCCCCAAGGCTACCCTGCTTTACTATCATTGTCAAGTCCAGTACTTGCTGAGGTTGCGTGCTTGACAAAGAAAGTACATTACGGCATCTTCGTAGCAGTTCGAAGGTCCGAGAGTCAACTGAAGTCAGACTCACAACAAGCCCAACGAGGACGATATGGTCGGCATCACGAAGAGGGATCCGATGGTGGATCTGCTGTATCAGCTGGAGCACCGGATGGGCCGGGTGTTCAACGGCGAGGCGTTGCGCGCGTTCGAGTGGCCCGTAGCCGAGGCCGCGACGACCGCCTGGCTGCCGCTGGTGGACATCTTCGAGGAGCCCGATGTCATCCGCCTCGTGGCGGAGATACCCGGGGTGAAGCCCGAGGATGTGAAGATCTCGGTAGAGTCCAACCTGCTGACGATCAAGGGCACAAAGGAGCAGGTGGCGGAGGAGAGGGCCGAGAAGGTCCATCGCTATGAGCGGACCTATGGCGCCTTCGAGCGGACGTTCAGGCTGTCGGCCTCGATCGATCCCAAAAAGATCAAGGCGACTTACAACCTCGGCGTGCTGACGATCACGCTGCCGAAGGCGGAGACAGCCAAGCCCCATCTGATCGAGGTGGAGGTCACGCCGCAGAAGGCGTTGAACGCATAACCGGGGTCTGTTTCGAGGAGGAGGGTGGCGGTTGTTCGCCCTCCTTCTCGCCCGGCGAGGCTACACGCTCACGGAGCACACGCACTTATGGAAGGCCTGCTCACACACATCGCCACGGCCGATTGTTTCGTCACTCTGCCTCACCCGGCGCTAGAGTGCGGGATCGTCACGGCGTGGTGGCAGTCTCAGGTGGAGGCGGACCCGGCCAAGTTGCCGCTCGCCGGCTCACCTCAAGGGGGCTAGAACATGGTCGACATTCACTGCCACGGCTGCGGCGGCTTCATAAGCAACCCGGCGCCCATATCGTATCGGCTCCCTCAGAGCCGAGCACTGCCGGCAGCACCCCACAGCGGCTTGTGTACGTGCACGCCGCCAATCGTCTACGGGCCGCCGCCGGGGTACCTATCGTCGCCCGGCATGCCGATTCCCGATTACCGCAGCACCTGACCATTCCCCCCTTTGACTTCACCCTGACATCCGACTAGCCTTCCAGCAGCAAAAGTCAAGGCGGGACTTGGCCAATGCGCCGGTCCCGCCT
>QHUR01000096.1 GCA_003221995.1 Gemmatimonadota bacterium
CGCAAGGCGGCCCTCGAGGTGGTGGAGCGCAAGGCCGAGACGGTGCGGGTGACCGTGAAGAACCTCGAGAAGTATGCCGGCCAGCCCAAGGTGCAGAGCGAGGTCGCGGGCCGGGCGCCCGAGGTGGGCGTGTCCACGGCGCTGGCGTGGACGCCCGTGGGCGGCGACATCATGTTCATCGAGGCGATCCAGATGCCCGGGAGGGGGCAGATCACGCTCACCGGACAGCTGGGCGACGTGATGAAGGAGTCGGCGCAGGCGGCGTGGAGCCTGCTGCGCGCGCGGGCCGGGGGGCTCGGGATCCCGCTCGACGCGTTCACGCAGACGGACGTCCACCTGCACGTCCCGGCCGGCGCGGTGCCGAAGGACGGCCCGTCGGCGGGGATCGCGATCGCGGCGGCGCTCGCGTCGCTCCTGTGCCGCCGCCCGGCGCGCCACGACGTGGCGATGACCGGGGAGCTGACGCTGCGAGGGCGGGTGCTGCCGATCGGAGGGCTCAAGGAGAAGCTCATCGCCGCGGCCCGCGCTGGCGTGCACACGGTGCTCGTGCCCGCGCGCAACAAGAACGACCTCGTGGACGTGCCGGACGAAGTGAAGAAGCTGCTCGAGATCAAGCCGGTGGACACGCTGGACGAAGTATTGGAGCTCGCGCTGCTCGAGGCCCGCCGGTCGCGGCCGGTTGTCGTGCCCGTCCAAACCGACCAGCCGCCGGGAGCGCGTCCGTGAGCGAGTTCGCGACGCTCGCCGAGGCGTTCGCGCAGATCCGCCGGCACGACGGCCGCTACCACGAGCGCGGCTACATGTTCGTGCTGGCGGCGCTCGAGTACGCGCAGTCGAAGCTCCCGGCGCGCCGTCACCTCTCCGGCGCGGAGCTCGCATGGGCGTGCCGCGACTTCGCGCTGGAGCAGTTCGGGTTGCTCGCGCCCACCGTGCTCGCCCACTGGGACATCCGCAGCACCGAGGACCTGGGCCGCATTGTCTTCCAGCTGATCGACGTCGGGCTCCTCGCCCGCCAGCCGACCGACAAGCTGGAGGACTTCGAGCGCGTCTACGACTTCGCGGAGGTGTTCCGGGCTGGGTACCGCTGGTCCGGGGTGGAGCGCGCGAGGTAGGGTCAAGGGAGGGGTGCCGCATGGACGCCAGGGAGTGGCCCGCCTGTAAGAAGTGCCAGCAAGGTCTCCTCATTCCGTTGTCGGATTATGGCCGTGATGGAGCGCCGATCACCTACAAGGCCTGGGTGTGCTCGAACCCCGACTGCGGGTTCAACATCCGCATCGACAACGGGGAGATCTCGTTCGGGCGCGCGATCGGCCAGAGCTTCAAATAGGCTTTTGAGCGCACTGCGCGCGCCCGCCGTGGCCGGGCGGTTCTATCCCGGGGCGCGGGGTGAGCTGGAGGACGTCGTGCGCGGGCTGCTCGACGAGGCCGCTCCCGCGCCGCCCGCGGTGGCGGCGGTCGCGCGCGCGGCGGTCGCGCCGCACGCCGCTTACGTCTACTCCGGCCTCACCGCCGCGCACGTGTTCGCGCGCCTCGCCGTCCCGCCGGTCGTCGTGATCCTCGGGCCCAACCACAGCGGCGTGTGTCACGCGCCGGGCGGCGTCTCGCTGTGGGCCGCGGGGGCGTTCCGCACCCCGCTCGGCGACGTGGTGGTGGACGAGCGCTTCGGTGCCCGCCTCGTCGCCGCGTGCGACCTCGTGGCCCCGGACCCCGACGCCCACCGTGCCGAGCACGCGGTCGAGGTCGAGGTGCCGTTCCTGCAGCTGCGCCGCCCCGGGGTGCGGATCGTGCCGCTCGTGCTCGCGTGGGACGAGTGGGAGGGGTGCCGGCTGCTCGGCGCGGCGCTCGCCGAGCTGGTGCGCGAGTGGCCGGAGGGCGTGCTGCTGCTCGCCTCGAGCGACCTGAACCACTACGAGCCGGCGGCCGCGTCGGAGCGGAAGGACCGCCGCGCGCTCGAGGCGCTGGCGGCGCTGGACGGCGCGGAGCTGCTGGCACGCTGCCGCCGCGACCGCATCTCGATGTGCGGCCGCGCCCCGGCGGCCACGGTGTGCGCCGCCGCGCGCGCGCTCGGCGCCGAGCGCGCCGTGGTGGTGCACTACAGCCACTCGGGGATGGTGACGGGCGACGACGACGCCGTGGTGGGCTACGGAGGGGTGGTGATCCCGTGAACGCGATTCCGGTGCTCTCGGCCGCCGAAGCCGCCGCGTGGGACTCGGCGGCGCGCACGCAGTTCCGCATCCCCTCCCGCGTGCTCATGGACGCAGCGGGCCGCGCCGTCGCCCAGGTGCTGGTACGCGAGTGCCCGGAGGCGGTGAAGGGCGGTGTGCTCGTCGCCGCGGGGGCGGGGAACAACGGCGGCGACGGCTGGGTCGTCGCGCGCGCGCTGCACGCGGCGGGGATCCGCGTCTGGGTGTCGGCCCTCGATCCCAAGACGGACGACGCGATCGACAACCGGGCCCTGGCCCGGCTCGACGGCGTGCACGAGCTGGGCCGGGAGGAGCCGTGGCCTGCGGCGGCCGTCGCCGTAGATGCGCTGCTCGGCACGGGCGCGACGGGCCCCGCCCGCGGCGACGTGCTGGCCCTGGCGCAGCGGCTCGTCGCCTACGGTGCGCCCATCGTGGCCATCGACGGCCCCACCGGACTCGACCTCTCGAGCGGCGAGGCGCATGGACCCGTGCGCGCGCAGCTGTCGGTGACTTTTGGCGGCCCGCGCCGTGGCCACCTGCTGGCGCGCGAGTGGTGCGGCAAAGTGGTCGTCGTGGACGCCGGCTTCCCGCCACCCGATCCCGTCTGGCCGCTCCTCGTCACCGACGCGTGGGCGGGCGCCCGGCTCCCCAAGCTCGCGCCCACGATGCACAAGGGCGACCGCGGCCGCGTGACGGTCGCGGGCGGGGCGGACGGCATGACGGGCGCGGCGCTGCATGCGGCGCGCGGGGCGCTCGCCGCGGGCGCGGGGCTCGTGAAGCTCGTCGGGTCTCCCGGGAGCGTGGCGGCCGCGCGCGCCACTCTCCCCGACGTCCTCACGGTCGAGTCCGCGCTCGGGCCCGACCTCGAGCCCGACGCGGCGGCGGCGCTCGAATGGGCCGACGCCCTCATCCTGGGCCCGGGCCTCGGCCGCGCGCCCGAGCGCGCCAAGTTCCTCGAGGCGGCGCTCGCCCGCCGGCCTGTCCCCACCGTTATCGACGCGGACGCGCTCGTGCTCCTCGCCCAGCTCGCGGGAGGCGGGCCGCAGCGCCCGTTCGTCTGCACCCCGCATCTCGGGGAATTCCGCGCCCTGTTCGGCGATCAGCTCGCCGACGCTGCGGCGAACGACCGCTGGGCTGCGGTGGCGAAGGCCGCGCAGAAGCTCAAAGGCACCGTGCTGTTGAAGGGCGTGCCCACGGTCGTGGCCGATTTGCGGGGGCCGATCCACGTGGTGGCGAGCGGCAACCCCGGCCTCGCCACCGGCGGCTCGGGCGACCTGCTCGCCGGGTTCATCGGGGCGTTCCTGGCGCGCGGCGGCGCGGCGCCGGAGGCCGCCGCGCTGGGCGCCCACGCGCTCGGGCGCGCCGCGGAGCTCGGCGCGCGACAATGGACGGCGCGGAGCCTGCGGCCCGCCGACGTGCTGGCGGCGCTCCCCGACGTGTGGCGTGCCTGGGCCAGCGTGCAGCCCGCCGGGCCGCCCCTGCTCGCCGTGCTCGAGCCGCCGGAAACGGCGTGACTCCCTCCCATCTCGCCCTCGGCGCCGGCGGGGAGTTCGACCGCCTGCGCGCGATCTTCCGCGCCCTCGGGCGCGGCGCCCGCGATCTCGGCGACGACTGCGCGCTGCTCCGGCTGGGACGCACCACGCTCGCGTTGAGCAGCGACGCGAGCCTGGAAGGCGTGCACTTCCGCACCGACTGGCTGTCGTTCCAGGAGATCGGGTGGCGGGCGGGAGCCGCGGCACTCTCCGATCTCGCGGCCGAAGGAGCCACGCCGCTGGGAGTCCTGGTGTCGCTCGGAGTGCCGGCAAGCGGGAGGCGAGCAGCGCGAAACGCGGATCCCGCGGCGGAGATCATGCGCGGCGTGGCGGCCGTGGCGAAGCGCGTGGACGCGCGCGTGCTCGGTGGAGACTTGACGCGCTCCCCGCGCTATCTCGTGGATGTGTGCGCGATCGGCACCGTCGAGCGGCCGGTGCGGCGCAGCGGTGCCCGCCCGGGCGACGGCCTGTGGGTGACGGGGCGGTTGGGCGGCGCCGGACTCGGGCTGGCGCGACTCCGGGCGGGGCGGGGCGTGGCAGGCGTCGTGCGGCGCCGGTTCGCGCGGCCCGAGCCCCGCATCGCGGCGGGACGCTGGCTCGCGCGCCGGGGCGCACGCGCCATGATCGACCTGTCGGACGGCCTCGCGGGCGACGCCGGCCATCTCGCCGCGGCCTCCCGCGTGCGCGTCGCGCTCGAGCTCGAGCGCATCCCGTGCTGGCCGGGCGTGGCGCCGCTCGCGGCCGCGCGCAGCGGAGAAGAGTACGAGCTGCTCGTCGCTCTGCCACGGCGCTTCGGGGCCCGAGAGGCTCGCGCCTTTCGCGCGGCGACGCGGCTCGCCCTCACGCGCATTGGCGCCTGCACCGCCGGCCGGGGCGTACGGATGACGGATCACGGGCGACGGCTCACGCCCCCTCCCGGCTTCGATCATTTCCCCGCGCGATGATCCGCACGCTGTGGTTCTACCTCGTGCTGGTGGGCTCGACGCTCCTCCACGCCACGGCGGCGGTCGTCGCGGCGCTGCTCGGCGTGAAGCATCGCGCCGGTGGCGTGTACGACTGGAGCACGAACGACTGGTCGCGCGCCATCCTGCGCGCCGCCGGGACTCCCGTCCGGGTCGAGGGCATGGAGCGGATTCCCCGGGACGGGCCCGTGGTGTACGCGTCCAACCACTCCTCCATGTTCGACATCTGGGCGCTCGCCGCGACGCTCCCCGGCTCGACGCGCTTCGTCGGGAAGGAGGAGCTCGAGCGCATTCCCCTGCTCGGCCGCGCGATGCTCGCGGCGGGACACATCACCATCGACCGCGCGGTGAAGAAGCGCGCGTTCGAGGCCTACGACAAGGCAGCGCGCACCATCCGGCGCGGCTTTTCGGCGGTCGTCTTCCCCGAGGGGACCCGCAGCCGCACCGGCGAGCTGCTCCCCTTCAAGAACGCCCCGTTTGCGCTCGCCATCGCCGCCCAGGTGCCGCTCGTGCCGGTGTACGTGCACAGCACCTTCCAGATCCTTCCCAAGGGCGGCTTGCGGCTGCGGCCCCGGCCCATCCGGATTCTCGTGGGCGAGGCGATCGCGACGGCCGGGATGACGCCGCAGGACCGCGAGCGCCTGCGCGACCGCACGCGCACCGCGATCCTCGCGCTCAAGGCGCGCGTTGACGCGGGCGCGGCGGCCCCCTAAGGTTGGGGCGCGACCATGAGCACGATCATCTCCGTCCACGCACGCGAGATCCTGGACAGCCGCGGCAACCCCACCGTCGAGACCGACGTGACCCTCTCCAGCGGCGCCGCGGGCCGCGCCGCGGTGCCGAGCGGCGCCTCGACGGGCGAGCACGAAGCGGTGGAGCTGCGCGACGGGGACAAGAAGCGCTTCCTGGGGAAGGGCGTGCTCGAGGCGGTGAAGAACGTGAACGAGATGATCGGCCCTCGGCTCGAGGGGATGGCGGCGGAGGAGCAGATCACGGTCGATTACGCGATGCTCGACCTCGACGGCACGCCGAACAAGGGCCACCTCGGCGCGAACGCGATCCTCTCGGTGTCGCTCGCCGTGGCGCGCGCCGCCGCCCAGGACGCCGGGCTGCCCCTGTACCGCTACCTCGGCGGTCCGGTGGCCCACGTGCTCCCGGTGCCGATGATGAACATCCTGAACGGCGGGGCCCACGCGGCCAACACGGTGGATCTCCAGGAGTTCATGGTGGTGCCGATCGGCGCCGAGACGTTCGCCGATGCCCTGCGCATCGGCGTCGAGGTGTTCCACGCGCTGAAGAAGGTGCTCACGAAGCGCGGCCTCTCCACGAGCGTGGGGGACGAGGGCGGCTTCGCGCCCAACCTCTCGAACGATGAGGCGGCGCTCGAGGCGGTGATGGCGGCGATCGAGACCGCGGGCTACGAGGCGGGCAAGGACGTGGCGATCGCGCTCGACCCGGCGGCGTCCGAGTTCCACGAGGACGGCGCGTACGTCTTCAAGAAGAGCGGGGCGGGGAAGAAGTCGGCGGAGGAGATGATCGCGCTGTACAAGAGCTGGATCGACCGCTACCCCATCGTGTCGATCGAGGACGGGCTCGCCGAGGATGACTGGGACGGGTGGGCGAAGCTCACGCAGACGCTGGGCGGCCGCGTGCAGCTCGTGGGCGACGACATCTTCTGCACCAACGTGGACCTGCTGGAGCGGGGCATCGACCAGGGCGTCGCCAACGCGATCCTGATCAAGGTGAACCAGATCGGCACGCTCACGGAGACCTTGCAGTGCATCGAACTGGCGCGCTCCAACGGCTACGCCGCGGTGATCTCGCACCGCTCCGGTGAGACGGAGGACACCTTCATCGCCGACCTCGCCGTGGGGTCCGGGGTGGGACAGATCAAGACGGGGAGCGCGTCGCGCACCGACCGGGTGGCGAAGTACAATCAGCTGCTGCGGATCGCCGAGGAGCTGGGCGACGTGGCGTTCTTCCCCGGCAAGGGGCTGTACGGGCTATGAGCCGGCTCGAACTCGCGGGGATCGTGGCGGCCATCGTGCTGCTGGGGCTGGCCTTCCAGGGCGGGGAATACGGCACGCTCGACTGGTTGCAGCTGCGGCGCCAGCTCGCCGAGGAGCGGGCGGCGGTGCGGGCGGTGGAGGTGGAGCTCGACTCGCTGGGGCGCGCGGCGCGGGCGCTCGAGACCGATCCCGTGGCGCAGGAGCGCGCGGCGCGGGAGCAGTTCGGGATGATCCGGCCGGGAGAGATTCTGTATCGGTTGGTGCCGCAGGCGAACCCGGGCTCGAGCGCGGGCTCGGCCCCGGTGCGTCCTTGAGCGCCGACTTGACCGGGCGTTTGTGTTCCCGCTAGGATTGCCCGCGTACGGCGGCGTAGCTCAGGTGGTTAGAGCAGCGGAATCATAATCCGCGGGTCGTCGGTTCGAGTCCGACCGCCGCTACTTACAGCGCGTCAGCAGCTCGAGGGCTGTTGGCTCGTCGCGTTCCGAAGTGCGACACGCGCTCCCGCGTGCCCTCGACGCGGCCAACGCTACTACTTGACGTCCCGGTGCCGCCGCGGTAGTTCACTCCCCCAGCTAGCCACACCGCAGCGACCAGGGCAAACCCGGCCAAAGCCGGGGGCACAAAGCCACGGGTCCTCGCTTCCTCCGCGACGCCGAAGCCTTGACGCCACGAAGGACCCACGACCGCCGAGCTACCGCACCGGTAACTCGGCGGTCGGTTTTTAGGGAGGCGAAAGGAGCGTCATCCGATGAAGAACCGCAATGGCAGGCTGATGAGCGTGGCCGACTTCCAGGCCGAGCTGGCGAAGGCGCCCGAGAAGCTGTTCGCGGTCGCCGGCGACGAGCGGCTGCTGGCGCGGCTGCCCAGGGGCAATTGGCTTGGCGGCACCATTCCCTACCTGATGAGCGACGAGGACGGTGGACTCACCACGCGCGACTCCCTGATGGTGCAGGAGTTGCTGGTGGACGAGCGCGCGGCGCCGAAGATCAAGTTCTACGACAAGAATACCATCGCCCGCGTTACCGAGGACGCGCCAGCCAACGGCTACACGTTTGTGATGATGCCGGCTTTTTCCGAGGTACATCTGGCTTACGGAAAAGATGCTCCGCGCTTCAAGGACCTCTTCGCTCATCCCATCGTCGGCTGGGTCACGGGCATCCACCTGAATGACCTGGGCAAGGAGACGCCCAAGGTGTTCAACGGGAAGACGGGCGAGGTCTTCGCCGACCAGGCGATTGCCTGCCATGTGTCGCTTCCGGCCGGAAAGACGGCGGACGTGGAGATCGTCAACATCTTCGAGCGCTCCGAAGGCCCGGATATCCGCTTCGAGACGGACGGCTTTGGGCCCGTCACCGGCTGCTCCATCAACGGCAAGAAGACCAACTTCGCCCGCTGGCTGACGGACAACGCGGTGGACACGAAGCTGCCACTGATGGCCGACTACAACGGCGCGCTGATCAACGTCAGCATCCAGGGCGTGGACCCCAAGGCCGGGACGGTCTCCCTCTACGCGCCGGTGTTCAAGGACAGGACGTACCGCCTGGCCAAGCCGATGCCGGACTACGTCCAGGGCTTCAGGTCGGTCACCGCGGGCCCCACCCATGACCTCGCTTTCGCCTGCAACTGTACGCTCAACTATGTGTACGGCAAGCTCGACGGAGCGCGGGTGGGGCTGCCGGGGCCTTTCACCTTCGGCGAGATTGCATACCAGCTGCTCAACCAGACGATGGTCTACTGCGACGTTGTCGATGCCGCGGTGCCGCACGAGGGAGGGCGTTACTTCGCCCAGCAGATGTCCACGGCGCGTTGAGCCTCGACGCAGCGCCGTCCTCACCACCGAGGGCGGCGCTGCCGCATTTCCCCTCGCTTCACTAGCACGGCCTTCGTCACTACAGGAGGCTGCACCATGACGCAGATACACTGCCATTTCTGCGGCGGGGTCATCCCCAACGGTGCGAGGGTCAAGTACCTGCCACCGCGGGAGAACGCGCAGCTGGCACTCACCAGCCCCGATCCCTGCACCTGCTCCCCACCGATCGTGTACGAGCATTCCCCGCTCGAGCCGGATGAGGGCGAGACCGCACCACAACCGTAGCCCGCTACGCCTCGAGCCCCCGCCAGATCACCGCTTTGATGTCCCGCGACCGCTGCTCGGCGTACCGCTGAGCCGTGGCGAGCAGGTCCTCGTATTCCCTGCGCCATGCTGCCGGCATGTTGGCGCGGAAATGGGCGGCGGTCATCACCTCGCCGCGCGGCCGCGACGCCTTCCCGAACCCCACTGCCGCCACGTCGCCCAGGAAGCAGGTCGAGCTCCCCGTATCCATCACGTTGATCACGCGACACTCGAAGTGGGCGTAGCAGTCGTCCAGCACGGGAGCGCCGAGCGCGCCCAGCGTGTGGGGGACGGCGGCCAGCTTGTCGCGCGTCCGTCCGCTCACGAACCCCAGCGCGTGGATCAGCTCGAATTGGTCCGTGCGCAACAGATGGAGCACGAAGCGCCCGGTCTCGAAGATCAGGTCGTGACTGAAGTTGAACTTGTGGACGTAGACCGAAAGGCGGGGGATCGCGGGCACGATCGAGGCGCGCACGGCCGAGTCCGAGATCATGCCGTTGCGCTTGCCGCCGCGCTCCGAGGTGAGCGCGACCACGGGCGAGGTGAGGGTCCGCAGAAGCTGGTAGACCTGGTCCGGCTGCATCGGGCGTGTCCGGGGATGACGGCGACGCTATCATTATACCATGGCCAGCCTCCTCGACCGCTTCCGCGACCACCTCCAGCGCGCCCCGCTCCTCGCGCGCCCGGGGACGGCGATCGTGGCCGTCTCGGGCGGTACCGACTCGGTCGCGCTGTTGGACTTGCTGCAAGCTGTGGCCGCCGAGCGGGGGCTCGCGCTCGTCGTGGCCCACGCGGACCACGGAATTCAAGAGGCGAGTGGGGACGTGGGGAAGTGGGTGGGTGGGCTGGCCGCGCGTTATGGACTCCCGTTCGAGCTGGGTGAGCTGAATCTCGGTCCGAACGCAACGGAGACGGTTGCGCGCCGCGCCCGCTACGCCTGGCTGCGCGAGGTGCAGCGCCGCCGCGCCGCGCGCTACCTCGTCACGGCCCATCACCAGGACGATCAGGTCGAGACGGTGATGTTGCGGGTGTTGCGAGGCAGCGCGCCCGCCGGCCTCGCCGGCATCCCGGCGCGGGCGCGCGGTGGGCTGGTGCGTCCGCTGCTCGCATTCACACGCGCCCAGCTCGCGGCCCATGTGGCCGCGCAGGGGCTCGCGGTGCACGAGGATCCGGCGAACGGCGACCCGCGGCACCTGCGCTCGTGGATCCGGCTCGAGCTCTTGCCTCTGATCGAGCGCCGGCTCGGCGCGGCGAGCCGCGCGGACCTGTTGCGACTGGCGCGCGCCGCGGCTCAAGAGCGACGCGCGTGGGGCCGTCTGCTGGAACTCGTTCCCGAGCTTGGGCTTCGGCGCGAGTCGCACGGCTTCGCCGTTGCCCGCGCGAGTCTCGCTCGCTATGATAGCGCGTTATCGGTCGCGCTGCTGCGCGCCGCGGCGCGGCGCGTGGGGCTCGTGCTCGGGCCCGCGCGGGCCCGCCGCCTGGTGCGGCTCGCGAGCGGCGCGTCGGGGCGCCGCGTCCCGCTCGGCGGAGAATGGATCGCCGAGGTCGCGTTCGCGGAGCTGCGGGTATACCGCGGTGTCGCGTGCGCGGCGGAGCAGGTCGTCGCGACGAGCGAGCGTGGCGGCGCTGTGTTCGGCGCGTTCCGCGTGGCATGGCGCCCCGAGGCGGCCCCGGACCGGGTGGAGCGCGCGGCGTGGACGACGTGGATCGCGGCCAGCGAGTGGCAGCTCCGCACCCCACGGTCCGGGGACCGGGTCTTGCCGCTGGGCGGCGTGGGCCGCCGTCCCGTGCGGCGCTTGCTGATGGAAGCCCGCGTGCCGCGGAGCGAGCGGGGGCGCTACCCCGTCGTCGCCCGCGGCGCAACGATCCTGTGGGTGCCCGGCGTGTGTCGCAGCGCGGCCGATCTGCCGGGGCCCGGAACCCCGGCGGTGCGCCTCGATGTTACCAGGGACGTCGAGCCTCAGTAGGCAGACGGGCGGGCGCAAGCTGGCCCGCGTGGTGTTCGACGAGCAGACGATCGCGCGCCGGGTCACGGAGCTCGGCCGCGACATCACGGCCGCCTACCCCGACGGCGAGCTGCTCGTGCTCGGGTTGCTCAAGGGGAGCTTCATCTTCCTCAGCGACCTGGTGCGGCGCATCGACCGACCGTTGCAGGTCGACTTCCTCGTCGCGGCAAGCTACGGCAGCGACACGATTTCGAGCGGCAGCGTCCGGTTGCTGTACGATCCGGAGACGGAGCTGCGGGGTAAGCATATCCTGTTGGTCGAGGACATCGTGGATACGGGGAAGACCATCAATCGGCTGGTGACGTTGATGCGAGAGCGGGACTCGAAGAGCCTGGAGATCTGTGCCTTGCTGCACAAGCACGTGGCCGAGCGCCTGGTGCTGGAGCCGCGCTTCGTGGGCTTCGACGCGCCGCGCAGCTTCCTCGTGGGGTACGGGCTCGATCACGCCGAGAACTTCCGCCACCTGCCCTACATCGCGAGCCTGAGCTAGATGCCGAACCGCCTCCCGCCGCCCCGCGACTTCAACTGGGCCCGCACCCTGCGGACGCTCTCGTTCTGGGCGCTCCTCATCGTGGGCGCGGTCGCGCTGCTGCAGTTCGCCCAGAACCGCCGGCAGGAGCCGGACATCTCGTTCACCCAGTTCACCGAGCAGCTGGAAGCCGCCAACATCGACTCCGTCGAGATCACCGAGCGCCAGCAGATCAAGGGGTACCTGAAGCGCGGCGTGCCGTCGAAGACCGGCAGGCAGTACGACCAGTTCACCACGCTGCTGCCGTTCGAGTCGAGCGACTCCTGGGTCGCGACGCTGCGGGAGAAGGGCGTGAAGGTGCGGGCGCGCGAGGAAAAGCAGTCGTTCGGCGTGTTCCTGTTCAGCTTCCTGCCGTACCTGTTCATTCTCGGGCTGATCATCTTCATGCTGCGCCAGATGCAGCAGGGCGGCAACCGGGCGTTCGCGTTCGGCAAGTCGAAGGCGAAGCTGCTCTCCGGGGACACGCCCAAGGTGACGTTCGCGGACGTCGCGGGGTGCGATGAGGCGAAACAGGAGCTCGAAGAGATCATCGACTTCCTCAAGGACCCCCAGAAGTTCCAGCGGCTGGGCGGGCGACTCCCCAAGGGGGCGCTCCTCGTCGGGCCGCCAGGGACCGGCAAGACGCTGCTCGCCAAGGCCGTGGCCGGCGAGGCCGGCCGGCCCTTCTTCTCGATGTCGGGCTCGGACTTCGTGGAAATGTTCGTGGGCGTGGGCGCCTCGCGGGTGCGCGACTTGTTCGAGCAGGGGAAGGCGCACGCGCCGTGCATCATCTTCATCGACGAGATCGATGCCGTCGGTCGGCACCGCGGCGCCGGACTGGGCGGCGGTCACGACGAGCGCGAGCAGACCTTGAACCAGCTGCTCGTCGAGATGGACGGCTTCGAGTCGAACGACGGCGTCATCCTGCTCGCCGCCACGAACCGGCCCGACATCCTCGACCCGGCGCTGTTGCGCCCCGGGCGCTTCGACCGCCAGATCGTGGTCGACATGCCGGACGTGAAGGGCCGAGAGCAGATCCTGCGTGTGCACACGCGCAAGATCCCGCTCGCCCAGGGCGTGGACCTCGAGCGCATCGCGAAAGGAACGCCCGGACTCTCGGGCGCGGAGCTGTCGAACATCGTGAACGAGGCCGCCCTGCTCGCCGCGCGCCGCAACAAGGCGCAGGTGGACTACCAGGACCTCGAGGACGCGAAGGACAAGGTCATGCTCGGCCTCGAGCGGAAGAGCATGGTGCTGACGGAGGAGGAACGGAAGCTCACCGCCTACCACGAGGCCGGACACGCGCTCGTGGGGCTCACCGTCCCCGGCATCGACCCGATCCACAAGGTGACGATCGTGCCGCGCGGACGCGCCCTCGGCATCACGTTCTTCCTGCCGGAGAAGGACCGGCGCAACGTCACGAAGCAGTGGCTGCTCGGCCAGCTCGCGATGTCGTACGGCGGCCGCGTGGCGGAAGAGTTGGTGTTCGGCCCGGAGAAGGTCACGACCGGCGCCTATTCGGACATCCAACAGGCCACCGAGATGGCGCGGCGCATGGTGACGCAGTTCGGGATGAGCGACGCTATCGGGCCGATCGCGGTGGGCGATCGCGAAGCGGAGATCTTCCTGGGCCGCGAGGTGGTGCAGCGGCGCGAGGTCTCCGAGCACACCGCGGAGCTCGTGGACACCGAGCTGAAGCGCCTGCTCGGCGAAGCCTACGAGCGCGCCCGGGGCATCCTCACACAGCACCGCGACAAGCTCGATCGGCTGGCCGCGGCGTTGCTCGAGCGCGAGACGCTCGACCGGGAAGAGGTCGAGATGGTGCTCGCCGGGAAGCGGCTGCCGCCGAGCGCCCCGTCGGCGGCGCCGGCCCCACCCACCCCCGAGGGCGCCGCGGCGAAGGACAAGTCCGCCGCGCGCGGCCCGGTGCTCGGCAGCCCGCCGCCCGAACCCGCCGGCGCGTGAGGCTCACCGCGCTCGCCGCGCACACCCCCGAGGCGGTGCGCGCGGCGCTCGCGGCCCACGGCTGGGACGCCCAGCCCGCCCGGCTCGCCGCCACGGGCGTCCAGCCCCTCGTCGTCCTGCTCGAAGAGATCACCGACCCCGAGCGCGAGGCGCTCGTGCATTGGGGCGCGAAGGCGGGCGCCGACGTGCTGACCGGCGAGGGCTGGGCGCTCGTGGGTGTCGCGGCGAGCCGGCTCGCCCCGCTGGGGCGCCCCGACCGCGCGCCCTCCGGGCTCGCGCGGCTCGTCCCTGAGCTCGCCCGCTTCCTCGCCTCCTACGTCGAGGCGCCGTGCGTCTGGGCGATCGCCGGCGCGACGCTCCCGCTCGCGCACCCGGTCCTGATCGGCATCGTGAACGTCACCCCCGACTCCTTCTCCGATGGCGGGCGCTTCACGACGCTGGACCGCGCCGTGGCGCAGGCCGAGCGCCTGGTCGCGGACGGCGCGGCGCTGCTCGACGTGGGCGGCGAGTCCACCCGCCCGGGAGCGGCGCCGGTGTCGGTGGAGGAGGAGATCCGTCGCGTGACGCCCGTGGTCGAGCAGCTCGCGCGGCGGGGGCTCGGGCCCGTATCGGTGGACACGCGCAAGGCGGCCGTCGCCCGCGCGGCGATCGCCGCCGGGGCGGCGGTCGTGAACGATGTCTCGGGGCTCGCCTTCGACCCCGAGCTCGCGCGGGTCGCGGCGCAGGCCGGCGTCGGGGTGATCCTGATGCACATGCGGGGCACCCCGGACACGATGGACGGCCTGGCGACCTACCGGCAGGTGGCGGCGGAGGTGGCGGCGGAGCTCGACGCCTCCGCGGAACGGGCCGTCGCGGCCGGGGTGGAGCGCGAGCGGCTGGTGCTCGACCCGGGGTTCGGCTTCGCCAAGACGGCCGCCCAGAACTTCCGGCTGCTCGACGAGCTGGCAACGATCGTCGGGTTGGGCTATGCTGTAGCCGTCGGCCCCTCGCGCAAACGCTTCCTCGGGCACGCTACGGGGCGGCCCGTGGAGGATCGCGACCGGGCGACGGCCGTCGCTTGCGCGCTCGCCTGGGAGCGGGGGGCGCGCCTCTTCCGGGTCCACGACGTCGCGCTCGCGCGCGAAGCCCTGGCGGTGGCGTGCGCCGCCACGAACAAGGCACCGTGAACTTCGAAGCGTATCGCTTTCTGGCCCCGCGGCTCTGGCCGGACGTCGTCGAGATCCTGCTCGTCGCGTTCGTGATCTACCGCTTCCTCCTCTTCCTCGTGGGGACGCGGGCCATGCAGATCGTCGTCGGGCTGATGATCCTCTCGGTGAGCTACTTCGTGGCGGTGCTCGCCAAGTTCACGATGATCAGCTACCTGCTCGGCTTCATCTTCACCTACGGCGCGTTCGCCGCGGTCGTGGTGTTCCAGCCCGAGCTGCGCAACGCCCTCGCCCGGCTCGGCCAGTCCCGCCTCATGCGCCGCTTCTCGCAGAGCGACCGCCAGTCGGTGGCCGAGGAGATCGCCGAGGCGATGGACCGGCTGTCGCGCTCGGGCACCGGCGCCATCATCGCGGTAGAGGGCGACATCGGGCTCGAGGAGTTCATCTCGTCGGGCGTCCCGATGGAGGCCAAGGTCTCGGCCGATCTCCTGACCACGATCTTCACGCCGTACTCGCCGCTGCACGACGGCGCGGTGCTGGTGCGCGGCGACCGCATCATCGGGGCGGGGTGCGTGTTGCCGCTCACCCAGTTCAAGGTGTCCGACAAGTCGCTCGGCACCCGCCACCGGGCGGCGCTCGGCCTGTCCGAGGAGACCGACGCCACGGTGCTCGTCGTGTCGGAGGAGACGTCCACCATCTCGATCGCCAGCCACGGCCTGTTGCACCGCCAGCTCACGCCGCAGCAAGTTCGCGATCTGCTCTCCGGAGCGATCGCGCACCTCGAGGGTGGGGAGCGCGTCACCGCTCCCGCCGAAGCCTAACCACCAGCGCCACCGTGCTTTCCCCGCACCCCGGATTGTTTCGGCCGGGGGAGGGGGATAGTTTCCGCGGTTATGAATTTTGGGGCCCTGCCCGAGCGCCTCGCCGCTGTGCAGGCCGAAGTCGCGCGGCGGCAGGGGGCGAGCCGGTGGACGCACCCGGTGACGATCGTCGCCGTCACGAAGGGATTCGGGCTGGACGCGGTGCGGGCGGCGCTCGACGTCGGCCTGACCGAGCTGGGGGAGAACCGCGTGCAGGAAGCGCTTCCCAAGATCGACGACCCGGTGGGGCGTCGCGCCGGCTGGCACCTGATCGGGCACCTGCAGCGCAACAAGGCGAAGCTCGTGCCCGGACGGTTCGCGCTGGTGCAGTCGGTCGATTCGCTGGCGCTCGCGGAGGAGTTGGAGCGGCGGGCGGCGGCCCTGGGCGTGGCGCAGCGCGTGCTGCTGCAGGTGAACGTGGCGGGGGAAGCACAGAAGAGCGGGTGCGCGCCGGACGAGGCGCCCGCGCTGGCCCGCGCCGTCGCCCGGCTCCCCCGGCTCGGGCTGGAGGGGCTGATGACGCTGGCTCCGCTCACCGACGACGTGGACGTGCAGCGCCGCAGCTTCGGCGGGCTGCGCCGGCTGCGCGACGCGCTGCAGGAGGACGGGCTATGGCTTCCCACGCTCTCGATGGGGATGTCCGCCGACTACGCTACGGCGGTCGAGGAGGGGACAACGATGATTCGATTGGGTACCGCCCTGTTCGGCCCGAGGCAGCCATGAGCGAAGACGCGTTCCACCTGACGCCGCTTGATATCCGCAAGCAGGAGTTTCGCCGCGCGCTGCGCGGCTACGAGCCGGTCGGTGTGGAGGACTTCCGGATGCGCGTGGCCGACGAGCTGGAGCGCATCCTGCGCGAGAAGGCGCAGCTGGAGGAGCGGCTGGCGGCGCTGGGCGAGCAGCTGCGGGCGTTCCGGGACCGGGAGCGGGCCATGAACGAGGCGCTGGTCGCGGCCCAGCAGCTGCGCGAGGAGACCCGCGCCGCCGCCGCGCGCGAGGCGCACATGATCGTGCGCGAGGCCGAGGCCGAGGCGCGGCGCCTGCTCGAGGAGGCGCGCGTGACGGAGCAGGACGTGCGCACCCAGACCACGGAGGCGGAGCGGCAGTTCCGCGGGTACCTCGCCGGGTTCCGCGCGCTGCTCGAGCGTCAGCTCGCCGAGCTGCGCGCGCTGGACGGCCACCAGGGCACATGATCGACGCGGCGCTCCGCGCGGTGCGGGCGCGGTCGGAGCTCGTTCCCGACGTGGCGATCATCCTCGGCACCGGCCTGGGCGGCCTCGCCCGCGAGCTCACGGTCGCGACGCGTATCCCCTACCAGGAGATCCCGGGGTTTCCCCTCTCGACCGTCGAGAGCCACGCCGGCGAGCTGTTGTTCGGGACCCTCGCCGGCCGCCGCGTGGTCGCGATGCAGGGCCGGTTCCACCGCTACGAGGGGTACACGCTCCAGCAGATCGCGCTCCCCGTGCGCGTGCTGCGGCGGCTCGGCGCCGGGGTCTTGGTCGTCTCGAACGCCTGCGGTGGCATGCACCCCCTCTGGACCCCGGGCGACCTGATGCTCATCGCCGACCACATCAATCTGCTGGGCGACAACCCGCTCGTGGGACCCAACGACGACACCCTGGGGCCACGCTTCCCCGACATGTCGCAGCCGTACGACGAGCGGCTGCGCGCGCTGGCGCGCCAGGTGGCCCTGGACGAGCGGATCGTGCTGCGGGAGGGGGTGTACGTCGCCGTCGCCGGCCCCAATCTGGAGACGCGGGCCGAGTACCGGATGCTGCGCGGGTTGGGCGCGGACGTCGTGGGGATGAGCACGGTGCCGGAGGTGATCGCGGCGGTGCACGTGGGGATGCGGGTGCTGGGCGTGTCGATCATCACGGACCAGTGTCTCCCCGACGCGCTCGCGCCCGCGTCGGTCGAGCAGATCATCGCCGTGGCGCGCACGGCGGAGCCGAACCTCACCCGCCTGATCCGCGGCGTGCTCGCGCGCTTGAACTGATGGCCTACCCGCCGCTCGACCCGAAGCTCTCGGCGGACGCGCTGGAGAAGCAGCTGCTCGCGACCTGGAAGCACGAGCGGCTATTCGCGCGCACCCAGGACGCGATGCGCTACGGCCCGCCGTTCGTGTTCTACGAGGGACCGCCCACCGCCAACGGCCGCCCCGGGATCCACCACGTGTTCTCGCGCACCATCAAGGATCTGGTGTGCCGCTACCAGACGATGCTCGGGCACGGCGTCACGCGCATCGCGGGCTGGGACACGCACGGCCTGCCGGTCGAGATCGAGGTCGAGAAACAGCTGCAGATCAGCGGTAAGAAGCAGATCGAAGCGTTCGGCGTCGCGCAGTTCAACGCGCTGTGCCGCGAGAACGTCTTCACCTACAAGACGGACTGGG
>QHUR01000152.1 GCA_003221995.1 Gemmatimonadota bacterium
AACGCTTCTCGGGCGCCACGGACGGCGCCACCGTCAGCATCAGCCGGTCCACCTCCGGGATCAATCGGTCGAGCATCGGCCGCCAGTTCTTGTCGTTGCGGATCCCCACGAGCGCGTGGAGCGGCCGCGCCGGCCGCTCGTCGCGCAGCGTCTGCACCACGACCTCCATGCCGTCCGGGTTGTGGGCGACGTCGAAGATCCAGCGGCCCCCCCCTCTCACATCGAAGCGCCCCGGGGCATAGGCGTGCGCGAAGCTGGCTGGCCACGCATCGCCGGGGCGTCCGAATGGCGACGGCAGCGCGTTCAGCGCGGCGAGGGCCACCCAGGCGTTCGCGTGCTGGTGCGCGCCCCGCAACCCCAGAGGACCCGTCGGCGCGCGGTGGGTGTCGACCAGTACCACAGGCCGCGCTCCGCGCCGCTCCGCCTCGCTCTGGAGCACGGCGCGCACCGCCGGATCCTGCTCACCGGTGACGAAGGGGACCTCCGGCTTCGCGATGCCCGCCTTCTCCCGCGCGATGGACGCGAGGTCCGGGCCCAGATAGTCGGTGTGCTCGAGGGCGACTTTGGTCACCACGCTGACGAGCGGCGTGATCACGTTGGTGCTGTCCAGGCGGCCGCCCAGTCCGACCTCGATGACCGCGACGTCCACGCCCCGGGCGGCGAGGTCGGCGAAGGCGATCGCCGTTGTGGCCTCGAAGAAGCTCGCGTCCACGCGCTCGATGTGGGGCTTGAGGAAGCCCGTCCACTCGGCGAAGGCGTCCTCGTCGATCGGCACGCCGTGCGCCACGATGCGCTCGCGCACCGAGACCAGGTGCGGCGAGGTGTAGACGCCGACCTGGAAGCCCCGCGCCTCGAGCTCCGCCGCCGTGAAGGCGCAGGTCGACCCCTTGCCGTTGGTACCGCCGACATGAATGGAGGGAAAGCGCCGCTCGGGATGGCCCAACACGTCCAGCAGCCCCTCGGTCGGGCCGAGGCTCCACTTGATGCGGCTCCCTTGTCGCGCGAAGAGAAAGCGGCAGGCGTCCTCGAAGGACAGCCGGCTCAGTCGGCCGCCTCCGCCGGCTTGCGGCCGGCCATGTGCCGCAGCAGCTGAGCGGCCGTGTCGCGCAGCTCGCTGCGAGGGACGACGGCGTCGACCATGCCGTGCTCGAGCAGGAACTCCGACGTCTGGAACCCCTCCGGCAGGTCCTGGCCGATCGTCTGCTTGATGACCCGCGGCCCGGCGAAGCCGATCACCGCTCCGGGCTCGGCCAGAATCGCGTCCGCCTGCATCGCGTAGGAGGCCGACACGCCCCCCGTCGTGGGGTTCGTCAGGATGGAGATGAAGGGAACGCGCGCGTCGCGCAACCGCGCGATCTCGACCGACGTCTTCGCCATCTGCATCAGCGACAACACGCCCTCCTGCATGCGGGCCCCGCCCGAGGCCGAGACGATGATCAAGGGGACCCGTTTCTCCACGGAGCGACGCGTAAGGCGGGCGATCTTCTCCCCGACCACCGAGCCCATCGACCCGCCCATGAAATTGAAGTCCATCACGCCCAGGTCGAGCGGCATCCCGTCCAGCCGCGCGTACCCCGTGCGAACCCCCTCGAGTGGCCCGGCCTTCTTCATCGCGAGCTCCACGCGCTCCCGGTAGTTCTCGAACCGGAGGGGGTCGGTGGACCGCAAGTGGGCGTCGAGCTCGTGCCACGAGCCCTCATCTACGAAAATCTCGATGTAATCGCTGGCGCTGATGCGCCGGTGGTAGCCGCAGTTGGGGCAGACATTGAAGGCGCGGAGGAAGCCGTCCCGGATGTCGATATGGCCGCACTGGTCGCATTTCTCCCAGGCGTCCGCCGGGATCTCCAGCTTCACCCGTTCGGACGAGCGCGGCTTACGTTCCTTTTTGAACCAGGCCATTCGCGCCATAGGATGATTCTGGAACGGGACAATCTGGGAGGGCCCCGGAGCGCGCGCCAGCCCCGACGGCGTAACGTGTTGTCAAGACTCGGAATAGCCTGACCGGCGCGACTCCCAGGCGACCCGCAGCGCGATCCCCACGGCGAGACTGCAGGCGAGCAGGAAGGAGCCCCCGTAGGAAAAGAACGGCAGCGGGATGCCCGTGATGGGCAACAGCTTCACCGTCATGCCGACGTTCTCGATGATGTGCGTGAACAGCATCCCGGCGACGCCGAACACGCACAGGCTGGAGTAGGGGTCGGGGGCGCGGCGCGCGATCCGCAACAGGATGAGGATCAGGGCGGCGAACAGTGCCAGGGCTACGAGCACCCCGACGAACCCGAGCTCCTCCCCCACCACGGGGAAGATGAAGTCCGTGTGCTGGGCCGGGAGAAACGCGAGCCGCTTCTGGGGGCCGTGCGTGAAGCCCTTGCCGAGGAAGCCTCCCGAGCCGATCGCCACCTTGGACTGAATGATGTGCCACCCCGTCTTGCGGGGATCGACCTCGGGATTGAGAAACGTGAGCAGCCGGCTCTGCTGGTAGGGCGCGAGCGCTTTCCAGAACGGCAAGGCGATGATCCCCATGGCCACGTTGGCCGCCATCACGGCAAGGCCCTCCCACACGTACGGCCGCCACCACACGAGCAGCCCGCACAACACGGCGATCCAGATGCCCCAGGCGACGGTCGAGAAGGCGAGGATGAGGCCGATGGCCGGCGAGGCGACGAGGACGAGGAGGGAGGGCTTCGTGCCCGCCCAAAACAGCATTGCGAACAGGATGGCGATGAACACCACGGCGCTGCCCAGGTCCGGCTGCAGCAGCACCAGCGCGAACGGCACGCCCACGATCAGGCCCGGTGGCAGCACTTCGCGCAGCGTGACCGGTGCCTCGCGGCGGGCCGCGAGCCAGCGCGCCAGCATCAGGATGACCGCGAGCTTGGCCAGCTCGGCGGGTTGGCCGACCCGCAGGCCGCCGATCGCGAGCCAGGACCTGGAGCCCGCCGCCGTTCCCGCCCCTGTGCCCACCACGAGGGTCACCAGCAGCAGCAACAGGATACCCCCGTACACGTAGGGGGTCGCCCATTCGACGAGCCGCGGCGACACGCGGGACACGAGCACCAGGGCGGTGAGGCCCACGGCGATCCAGACGAGCTGCTTCTGCCAGATCGTGGCCGCGATGGTCGGCACATCGGTCTGGCCCGCGGAGTAGAGCGCCGCGAGCCCGTAGACGAGCAGCGCGACGGTCACGCCCGCGAGGGGCTTATCGATGCGGCGGAGGCGTGACAGCACGGGTGCTCTCCGGCGGTACGGTGTCCAGTGGCGCGGTGTCTCGCACGCTCGCGGTATCCGCGGGCGCTCCCGGCAGGATGTCGCGCGCGTGGGGCGCGGTGTCCGTGGGGAGGGCGAGCCGGATGGTGCGCGCGACAGTCGTGTCGGCGCCGAGGTAGCGGGCGATCACGCGCGCGACGAGCGGGGCGACCCCGGAGCCGTGCTCGGCGTGCTCCACGATCGCCCCCACCACGATCTCGGGCTTGTCGGCCGGGGCGAACCCGATGAACCAGCCGTGCGCCGGCCCGTGCGGGTTCTGCGCGGAGCCGGTCTTGCCCGCGATCGACATGGCACCGACCCGGCCCGCGCTTCGGCCCGTCCCCTGTTGCACCACGTTGATCATCGCCTGGCGCAACCCGGCGAGCTGCGCCGCCGTGAGGTTCATGTCGACGCCGGTCTCACCCGTTCCGGCCGGGTGGACCACGTAGGGAGAGCGCGAGCGACCGTCACTCGCGAGCATCTGGTAGAGCCGCACCATGTCGACCAGCGTCTGGGCGTTCTCGCCCTGCCCGATCGCGAGGTTCAGAGTGACGGCGGTCGTCCAGCGCCGCGGCCCGTACACGCGGTCGAAGTATTCCGTGCCGGAGGGAAACTCCGGCACGGTCTCGCCCGGCAGATCGATCCCCGTGCGCGCGTGGAGGCCCCATTGGTTCGCGTCCTCGAGCAGCGAGGTCAGGCCGAGCTTCAGGCCCAGCTGGTAGAAGTAGACGTCGCAGCTCTGGGCGATCGCCTCGCTGAGCGTCAGCGAGCCGTGGCCCCCGGGCTCCCAGCAGCGGAAGTAGCGGTTGCCGTAGGCCAGGCCGCCGCGGCAGGGGATCGGCATCCGGCTGCGGAAGGTGACGACGCCGCGCTTCAACGCCATCGCCGCCACGGCGAGCTTCCACGTGGAGCCCGGCGGATAGCGCGCCTGGATGGCGCGGTTCAGGAGCGGGTGTGTCTCGCTCTCGTTCAGCCGCCGCCAGTACTCGGGATTGACGCCGCCCACGAACGCGTTGGGGTTGAAGGCGGGCGCGCTGTACAGCGCCAGCACTTCGCCCGTATTGGGGTTGAGCGCGACCACGGCGCCGCGCTGCCCCGCTGGGAAGATTTGTCCGATGTAGCGCTGCAGGTCGAGATCGAGCGCGGTGTGGAGCGGCGTGCCGGGGACCGGCTTGAGGGTGGGTGCCGCGCCCGCTTCGCGCACCACGTGGCCCAAGGCGCTCACCTCGACGAAGCGCACACCATCCCCGCCACGCAGCGAGTCGTCGTACTGGCGCTCGAGGCCGTCCTTCCCGACGAGCCCCCCCAGCCGCACCGGGGCGAGGCGCCGCTGGGCCCGCTCGGTCTCGGTCACCTCGCCCACGTAGCCGATGAGGTGGGCGGCGAGCGAGCTGTCCGGGTAGTAGCGCTTCGGCTCCGGCTGGATCAAGAGGCCCGGAAACAGCAGGCGGCGCTCCTCCAGCGCGGACACCATGTCGAAGGGCGCGTCCGCGAGGACGAGCGCCGGCAGGTAGGGCACCCGCCGGTAGCGCGTCAGGACGCGATCGATCCCCGCGCTGTCGAGCCTGACGATCGGCGCAATCCGCCCGAGCGTGCGCCGCAGCGTCACCTCTTCCGCCGGCAACAACGAGACCGTGTAGCCGGGCACGTTCTCCGCCAGCACCCTGCCGTTCCGGTCGAGAATGACGCCGCGCGGGGCGGGGAGTGGAATCGGGCGTAGCCGGTTGGTCTCGGACTGCAGCTGGTACTTGCCGTGCTCCAGGATCTGGGCGCGGAAGAACGCCGCCGCCAGCACTCCCATCGTCACCCACAGGATGCCCCGGGCCACGCCCAGCCGGCGGTCGAGGAGGTGCGGGTGATACGGGTTCATACGTCGCTCAGGCGGATCGCGAGGTAGCGCCCGAACAACAGCAGCACGACCACCCCCGCCACGGCGGTCGAGAGGCTCTGCAGCGGCGACCACACCAGGAGCTCCCACCCGAGCTGGCCGCCCTTCAACCGGCCGGAGGCGAGCGCGACGATGAGATTGCGGAACCAGGTGCCCGCGAAGAACAGGCACCCGTTGACGATCACGTTCTCGGCGAAAAAGACGGCCTTGCCCCACGCCGACAGGTAGCCAACCAGGGTGTGCGCCAGCGCCCCCGCCCCGAACGACGCGGGCGTCAGCGCGTCCCGCAGCACGCCGACCAGAAACCCGGCGCCGGCGCTCCTCCCGGGCTGCGCCCGAATCGTGTAGATGAGCAGCGCCAGCAGCAGGAAGTCCGGCGCCACGCGGTCGTCACCCAACCGGGCGCGCAGCGAGAACTGCAGCAGCACCAGCCCCCCGAGGATGGGTACGAGCCGGTAGCGGTCGCTCCACCTCATGGGCCCTGCTCCCCGCGCCCGAACACGGCGCGCAGGTCGCCCGCGGCGCCGCTCCTGCCGCCGGTCAGGA
>QHUR01000137.1 GCA_003221995.1 Gemmatimonadota bacterium
GAGGTCCCCCGCCAAACCCCCCGGGCCGAGCGTCGGGGGAGGGCGGAGTTCCAGGACGAGGATCGTCATCGCGATCGCGAAGACCCCGTCGACCAGGGTCTCGAGACGGTTCTTCGGCAATCCGTGGACGTTCGGGCTCATTGGTCCGTGACTCCGGGACGAAGGTTCCGTAGTACTCCTGGACCAACGTCCGCAGACGGGATTCCCCGGATGGGACAAAAGGGCATCGCGGGGACCGGCGTGCACCTTCCGAACGAACGTTCAAGTCCGCCCTAGCGATTGGACTATAGGGGGTCTTCCTGTCCTACTTCCTCGACTTCGATCACGTCGTTGGGGATACGACTCCGGACCGGGCGTACGCCATCGTTGAATCCTGGCTTCGCGAGGAGAAATCGAAGGTCAAGGAGTCGCAGCCGCCGACTCGGATCGTCGCGGCGCACGGGCGCGCCCTCCAGCCGATGGGATGGAGGAAGGATGCCCGAAAGACGATTGCCTTCGAGCTGGCCGCCGAGGGTTCGGACGTAAGAATCCATGTGCGCATCACCCCGGCCGCTCTCAACGCGACGGATGTCCGAATGCGGTCCGACGAGGCCCGCGCAAACTGGAGCGAACTCCTGGCCGACCTCTGGACCCGGTTCGGGGAAACGAAGGCGGCAATCGAGGCGACCCAGACGGCGCCCGTGGACTGGAATGCCTCCCTCCGGGCCGGTAAGGGCACGGTGCTCGTGGGTGTTGTCCTCCTTGGCATCGGCATTGCGATCACCGCGGCCGCTTTCGCTTCCGGCTTCGTGTGGTTCGGCACGGGATTCATCGTCGCGGGCGTGCTCTCCCTGATGTATGGTGCGATGACGGTCGTGTCCGCAAGGCGGCGGCTCTTGTCCGGGGGACTCCGATCAGGCAAGTGACTCTCGGAGCACGGTCGGTCCGCAGCGGATCGCCCCCAATCTCGGCGTCTCGGCTGTGGAGGAACACTCACCGAGTTCGGCGAGTCACTTCCGGCGGTGCACCGCGATCAAGCGCTCGACGTACCCGACGAAGCCTCCCGCAGACACGTAGTTCTGAGGGTTTCGGAAGAACGGGCATCCGAGGGCCGCCGATACGGCGCCTACGGCGATGAACGCGAGAAGACCCAACGCCTTCCAGTTCGGGCGCTTCATCGGCGTCCCTGATTTCCGCGCGCATAGATAGCCTTTCGCCTCGATGCGTCGCGGCGGGGCATCCGATTATCCCGCACCCGCGCGGGAACGCCGATGGTCCGGACCCCCGACGACTCACGCAGGCCGGAGGAACAATGGGTTTCGAGAAAGAGTTGACTTACATCGAAAGGAGTGGGCTCGACCGGATTCGAACCGGTGACCTTCGCCATGTCAAGGCGATGTCATAGCCGCTAGACCACGAGCCCGCGACGCGGCCTAACTCCGCGTGTCCCTTAAGACTTTCTGGACCTTATTCCATCGGCGCCCACAGGATCGTCAGCATCTTCACCTCGCGGCCGCCCATGGGCCGGAGCGCGGACCATCGGCCGAGTTCACTTCGACAACATGGATACAATCGCGCGGCAGAACGCAGGCAAATCACCGGGATGACGGGACGTGATGAAGGTCCCATCGACGACGCATTCCTTGTCGACCCAGGTCGCGCCCGCGTTGATGCAATCGTCCTTCACGCTGGCGTACGACGTCATCCGGCGACCCTTCACGATCCCAGAACTAATCGGCACCCAGGCCGCGTGGCAGATCGCGGCGACGACTTTGGCGTCCCGGTCCATCGTGCGGACGAAGTCGAGGACTTCCTTGTGCCGCCGGAGTCGATCGGGTCCCGCGACGCCGCCCGGGATAATCACGGCATCGAACTCTTTCGCATCGAGAGCGCCGACGGTCGTGTCGACTTCGCACGGATACGAATGCTTCGAGGCATATGTCCGTTTCTCGTGCCCGGCCAGGACGACGTCCGCGCCCGCCTCGAGCATCCGGTAGTATGGCACCCACAGCTCGAGGTCCTCGTATCCGTCCTCCGCGAGCACGACGACTTTCTTCCCGCCCAGCGTCATGGGCCCTGCATCGCGGGCGACGGCCAAGTTCTTTGCGGCACCGCGCGACGAGTGAGCCCACCGCAACGGATATGAAGCCTCACGGCTTCGACGCCGCGGCCGAGGACGCGACATGACGTCGAAGGACAACTTCGAGTTCGCGCACGCGCACCGCAAAGAGGTGGCGTGGATGTCCCAGAACACGAACACGCTCCCTGTCCACCCGGCCATCCTCGATGCGATTCGGGCGAGCGCGGACGAGCAGGAGTTCAATCTCTACCCGCGAAAGGCGGGCGTCGTCGGCTTGTCCGAGGCGATCAAGGAGGACCTCCGTCTCGATGACGTCGAGATGATCCTCACGAACGGCGGGATCGAGGGGGAGTACATCGCGACCCGCGCGCTCCTGAAAGCGGGAGACGAGGTCCTCTCGACGGACCCCGCCTTCCTCCCGATCCACGACCAGGTCGCCATGGCGGGCGCCCACGCGATCGAGGCGGACATCTACCGCGCGCCGTACGTCCTGACACCGGAACACGCCCTCGAGTCGGTCACCCCCAGGACGAAGCTGCTCCTCGTCATCGACCCGAACAACCCGCTCGGCTCCGGATACAGCCGGGCGCAGATCGCAGGCCTCGCAGAAATCGCGCGGGACCGTGGGCTCTGGCTCATCGACGACATCACGTACCGCGACTTCAACGCGGACCATGTCCTCGCGACCGAGTTCTATCCGGAGAAGACCCTCCTCTCCTATTCGTTCAGCAAGGCGCCGGGTCTCGCGGGGATGCGAATCGGAGCGATCCTCGGACCACCCGCGGCGATTCAATCCCTGCGAAAGTACGATACGAACGTGCTCGGCGTGAACGTGCTCGCCCAGCGAGCCGCACTCGCGGCGCTACGCACGAAGAAGGCCTGGCTGCCCGGCGTGCGGAGGACCTGCGAACGGAACCAGGAGACGATTCGCCGGACCGTCGCCAAGGTCGACGGGGCCTCGCTGCCGGTATATCCCTCGAAGGCCAACATGTTCGTCATCGACCTCGCTCCGACCGGCGTGAACCCCGAGGCCGTCGAGGAACGGCTGCTGCTCGACCACCTCGTCCACACGCGCGCGGGCTCGTACCTATCGAAGAAACACGGAGGCAAGTTCCTCCGCGTCTCCTTCACTGTTTCGGACGCGGACTGCGCGCGGTTCGCCCAGGCGTTCCCTGCGGTGATGGACAAGCTCGCGGCGTGACCCCGACAGAATCATAACGGCGGACGACCGTGAGGGACCGAGACGATGGGATTCCTCCAGGAACTCGCAGGACGTGTCGAAGAGGTCGCCGCGGCGGGCGGGAAATTCGCCGATGCGTTCGTACGGACCGCCGGGGCCACGCTCTCGGGGGCGCTCGCCTTCGTCGACCGCGAGATCGGATATGCCCAGCGGGCCGCGAAGCGGAAGACCGACTCGAAGGTGGAAAGCCGCCGACGTCCGGATGACAAATAGGAAACCCGAACCGCGCAGGCATCTCGTTGCCGACGGACGGGCACACGGGTCTGCGAGAGAACGACTCTATGGATTGCGGTTCATTCCGATGACGGTTGACTCTGCGGGCAGCCTTATGGGCTGCTCTCCGGCATCTCCAGTCCGGTCAGCCCGATCGGCCGTGACTCTTTTCGAGGCGGTGTACGCTTCTTAGGCCTGGACATCTTGGCTCTCTCCTGCGGCGGATGCCGGAGGTGGGCCTCCGCACGACCGATGTCGTCGAATTCCGCCTTGCAGGTGCACCGGTAAACGGTCTTCTCTTCGACGTAGATACTGTGCGCTTTCATTGTCGTCTCTCCGGCTCGCCCACCTGCGTCTCCCGCACTTAAAGAATATTGCAAGAATATCGACTTTGGAACGAAAGAGCGGAAGCGGTCTCCGTAGAAAGCGGCGCGCGGAGGCGGCTTGCCTCCAGTGCGTGGCTCTGCGGGCGCGAAAGCTACTTAGCGGCCGGTCACCCTAAGGGCTCCATCAGGGGCGATCGAGTGGGCAAATCGGAGTATCTTAACTACGTGAACGGTGAGTGGGTCCCGTCTCACACCGAGGAGACGTACACCGTGATCAACCCCGCCACGGGCGGGAAAATCGCCGCCGTGCCGCAGGCCGACGTGGAGGACGCGCGGGCGGCAATCGACGCAGCGCGGGAGGCCTTCGACAAGGGCAAGTGGCCGCGGATGACCCCGGGGGACCGCGCCGCAGCCCTGTTCAAACTCGCAAATCTGATCGAGGCGGACATGGATCGCCTCGCACCGATCGAGACCCAAAACCAGGGCAAGACGATCAAGCAATCGCGGGACGGCGACCTTCCGTTCTCGGTCGACAACCTGCGGTTCATGGCCGGCGCCTCGCGCACGCTCACAGGTCAAGCCTCGATGGAGTATGCATATGGGGCGACGAGCGTGATCCGGCGGGAGCCCGTCGGCGTCGTCGGCCAGATCACCCCGTGGAATTATCCGTTCATGATGGCAATCTGGAAGCTCGCACCGGCGCTCGCCGCGGGGAACACGGCGGTCTTGAAGCCGGCGTCCATCACCCCGCTCACCACCCTCGAGCTCGGCAAGCTGATCGAAGGGGCCGGGCTCCCTCCCGGAACCGTGAACCTGATCACGGGTCCCGGCGCCGTCGTGGGCAACGAACTCGCCGCGAGCGACAAGGTCGACATGGTCTCCCTGACGGGCGACACCGCGACCGGCAAGGAGATCATGGGCGCCGCCAAGGCGAACGTGAAACGGCTCCACTTGGAACTCGGCGGGAAAGCACCGTTCATCGTCTTCGACGACGCGAACATCGCGGCCGCGGCGGAGGGCGCCGTCGCCGCCTCCATGGTCAACGGCGGTCAAGACTGCACGCAGGCCGCGCGGTTCCTCGTCCAGGACAAGGCGTACAAGAAGTTCCAAGAGAAGTTCCTCGAGCGGCTGAAGACGGTCCGGATGGGCGACCCGCTTCAGCGGGCCACCGATCTCGGACCGCTCGTGTCGCAGAAGCAGCGGGAGAAAGTCGAGACGTACGTCGAGATCGCCGAGGACGAGGGCGCGAAACTCGCGCTTGGCGGCAAAAGGCCCAGCGGAAAGCAGTTCGCGAAAGGCTGGTTCTTCGAGCCGACCGCGTTCGTCGA
>QHUR01000138.1 GCA_003221995.1 Gemmatimonadota bacterium
CGAGCACCACGAAGAGCAGAAGGCGCCAGCCGGCGCGAATCCCCACCGGGCCGACGAACACGCGGCGCAGCGTGGCGGGAGCGGTCATGCGCCCAAGCTAACCCCGTCTAGACACGCACGCCGCTCAGACGTCACATTGTCCGCTCATCCCGACCACTCGCACAGGGAACCGCATGCCCGACCACCAGCCGTACGTTCCCGCCGCGCAGTCTCCGGCCGAGCTGACGGGGCGCGCTCTCGTCCTGGGCTCGATCCTAGGACTGATCTTCGGCGCCTCCAACGTCTACCTCGCCCTGAAGATCGGCCTCACGGTCTCGGCTTCGATCCCGATCGCCGTGCTCTCGATCACGATCTTCCGCGCCATCGGCCGGGCCACGATTCTCGAGAACAACATCGTCCAGACCACGGGGTCCGCCGCGGACTCGGTGTCGGCCGGCGTGGTGTTCACGATCCCCGCGATCCTCCTGATGGGCTACGACCTCGACATCGGGCGCGTCGCGATCCTGGCGATGGCAGGCGGGCTGATGGGGATCCTGATGATGATCCCGCTGCGCCGCGCGCTCATCGTGAAGGAGCACGGCAACCTGCCGTACCCCGAGGGCACGGCGTGCGCCGAGGTGTTGATCGCGGGCGAGAAGGGCGGCGTCCACGCGAAGACCGTGTTCCAGGCGTTCGGGCTCGCCTTCGTCTACAAGTTCCTGATGACGGCGCTGAAGCTGTGGCAGGAGTATCCCGGCCGCGTGTTGCGCTGGTTCCAGGGCGCCGAGGTGCGGGTGGAGGCGGCGCCCGAGCTCATGGGAGTGGGGTACATCATCGGCCCGCGCATCGCGGGGTATCTGTTCGCGGGTGGCTGCCTCGCCTACCTGGTGCTGATGCCGGCCATCAAGCTCTTCGGCGCAGCCATGACGACGCCGATGTACCCCGCCACGAAGCTCGTCTCCGAGATGTCGGCGGGCGAGATTCGCGCGGCGTTCGTCTTCTATATCGGCGCGGGGGCCGTGGCGACCGCGGGGATCGTCGCGCTCGTGCGGTCGCTTCCGACGATCGCAAGCGCCTTCAAGGCGGGGTTCGCGGACCTCAAGGCCAGCCGCGCGGGCCAGGCGGTCGCCGCCAGGCTCCGCACCGACGACGACCTCCCCATCACGGTGACCGTGTTCGGCTCGCTGCTGCTGGCCCTCGTGCTCGCGTTCCTGCCGTCCATCGGCGTCAACCTGCTGGGCGGGCTGCTCATCATCGTCTTCGGGTTCTTCTTCACGACCGTTTCCTCCCGCATCTGCGGGCAGATCGGGAGCTCCGCGAACCCGATCTCCGGCATGACCATCGCCTCGCTGATCGCGATCTCGCTCATCTTCCTCTTGCTCGGCTGGACGCAGATCGACGATCGGGTGCGCGCCATCTCGATCGCCTGCGTCATCGCCGTAGCGGTCGCGAACGGCGGCAATACATCGCAGGACCTGAAGACGGGCTTCCTCGTCGGCGCCACGCCGCGGCGCCAGCAGATCGCGATCCTCGTCGGCGCGATCGCCGCGGCGATGGCCGTGGGCTGGACGCTCACGTTCCTGAACAGCTCCTATCGGTACGAGGTCCCGGAGACGCACGCCGGCTTCCTGGCGCCCGCCACCGGCAACAGCGCCGACGGCAACGTCGTCGTCATGCCCGAGACGATGTCCGGCTTCACGGTCGGCGGCAGCGACTCGGTGGACACGCGGAGTTATCAGGTCGTCCGCGTCTACGTCGAGACGCAGGGCGTGCCGCCGGGCAAGTACCTCGTGGACCCCGCCTCCCACGAGATCCGATACCTCGTCGATCCCGGGATCGGCGGCCGCGTGCGCGAGTACCACGGGCGCGAGCTCAAGCGGCTCGATTCCCCGAAGGCCACGCTCATGGCGCTGATCACCGACGGGATTCTCACGCACCGCTTGCCGTGGGCCCTCGTGCTGATCGGCGTGTTCCTGTCCATCGCCCTGGAGCTCGCCGGCATCCAAGCGCTCCCCGTGGCGGTCGGTGTCTATCTCCCGATCACCACGTCGGCGGGGATGTTCGCGGGCGGCGTCGTGCGCTGGCTCGTGGAGCAGCGCGTGAAGTCGGAGAATCGTTCGCTCGCCGAAATCGAGTCGGGGCCAGGTGTGCTGTTCGCGAGCGGGATGATCGCCGGAGGCGCCATTGCGGGCATCGTCGTGGCCGCCATCGCCGGCGCCGGCAGCGCGCGGGGGCGCGCGGCCGACTGGCTCGCCGAATCGGTGGGGTGGTACCACCAGCTGGGCGCGTTCGCGACGTCGAATATCCCGGCGCTCGTCCTGTTCGGTCTGCTCGGCACCCTGCTGTTGCGGACCGGCCTGCGCGAGCAGTGACGCCGCGCACGGGCTAGCGGCGGCGCATGCGGGTCGTCTCCCTCCTCCCCGCGGCCACCGAGATCGTCGCGGCCCTGGGGGCGCTGCCCCGGCTGGTCGGGGTCTCCCACGAGTGCGATTACCCGCCGGAGGCCCGCGCCCTCCCCCGCGTCACCCGCACGCGGTTGGACGCGTCGCTCCCGTCCGCCGAGATCGACCGTGCCATGGCGGCCGCGCGGCGGACCGGTACGCCGCCCGTCGAGGTGGACGTGAAGCTGATCGCCCATCTGCGCCCCGACGTGATCCTCGGGCAGTCGCTGTGCGACGTCTGTGCCGTGGGCGAGAGCGGGCTGGCACAGCTCGTCGCCGCCCTCATGCCCACGCCGTGGGTCGTGACCCTGCACGCCCACACGCTCGACGGGGTGCTCGGCGACATCCGCAAGGTCGGCGCGGCGCTCAACCTGGAAGACGAGGCGGACGAGCTCGTCGCGGGGCTGCGGTATCGGCTCCGGCGCATCCGGCGGGCCCACGCCCCAGGCCCCACGCCCCCAAGTGTCTTGGTTCTGGAGTGGCTCGACCCGCCCTACGTGGCGGGCCACTGGGTGCCCGAGCTGGTCGAGATCGCCGGCGGCCGCGATGCGGCCGGCCGTCCGGGGGAGCGCTCCACGACGCGCTCCTGGCGCGAGCTGTCCGCGCTCGCGCCGGATCTCGTGGTCGTCGCGCTGTGCGGCTTCGATGTCGCCCGCGCCCAACAGGAGCTCGCCGCCGTCACGGACCGGGACGCGCGCGTGCTGCTCGGCCGTCGCGTCGGGCTCCTGGACGGGAATGCGTATACCTCGCGCCCCGGTCCGCGGCTCGTGGATGCCGCCGAGATCCTGGCGCGGTTGATCGCGGGTTGACGCGGCTCGCAATTGTCCTCGGCTAACTCCATCTTCTCCCGAGCGCGGCGGCGTGCCGCTCTCGACCACGGACACGGTACGATGACCAAATCCACGTTGGACTTCCTCAAGCGGCTGCTCGATGCGCCGGGGCCGTCTGGCTTCGAGACCGGGCCGGCGCGGGTGTGGCGCGAGGAGGTGAAGACCTTCGCCGAGGAGGTGACGACGGACGTCCACGGTAACTCCATCGCGACGCTCAACGCCAAGGGCCGGCCCCGGCTGATGCTGGCGGGGCACATCGACGAGATCGGGCTCCAGGTGACGCACATCGACGACGACGGGTACCTCTACTTCGCCGCGATTGGCGGCTGGGACCCGCAGGTGCTCGTGGGCCAGCGCGTCGTGATCATCGGGCCGAAGGAGCCCGTGTCCGGCGTCATCGGCAAGCAGGCCGTCCATCTGATGAAGAAGGAGGAGATGGACAAGGTGTCGAAGATCTCCGACCTGTGGATCGACGTGGGCGCCGCGACCAAGGCGGAGGCGCTCGAGCGGGTGCGGGTGGGGGACGCGGGCGTGCTCGACGCCGCAGTGCGGGAATTCCCCAACCGGCGGATCGTGTCGCGCAGCATCGACAACCGCATCGGCGCCTACCTGGTCGCCGAGGCCACGCGCATTCTCGCGAAGGACCGTCCCAAGCACGCCGCGGTGTTCGCCGTTGCGACGACGCGGGAGGAGATTGCGTGGATGGGCGGCGGCGCGCGCACCAGTGCGGTGGGCATCGATCCCCAAGTGGCGCTCGTGGTGGATGTCACTCACGCCACCGACTATCCGGGCGCCGAGAAGAAGCGCGCCGGGGAGCACAAGCTCGGGGGCGGGCCCGTGCTGTCTCGCGGCTCGGCCGTGAGCCCGGTCGTCTTCGAGCTGCTGGCGCAGTGCGCGGAGCGCGAGCAGCTGCCCTACAGCGTCCAGGCGGCGCCCCACGACACCGGCACCGACGCCGACGCCATCTACAACGCGCTGCGGGGCATCCCGACCGGCCTGGTGAGCGTCCCCAACCGGTACATGCACAGCCCGAACGAGATGGTCGCGGTGGAGGACCTGGAGCGCACCGCCCGCTTGATCGCCGCGTTCGCCAAGAGCCTCACGCCGGAGACGAGCTTCATTCCTCGCTGAGGGGGCCTATCTCCGTTTCCTGACATCCACGAGCGCAGCCCGGGCGGCTTCCTTCACCTCGGCGTCAGAGTCGTCCACCAGGCCCTCGAGCGTGCCGATGGCGGCCGCCGTGCCCGCCAGCCGCAGCGCCTCCACGGCGGCCGCGCGCAGCACCGTGGGCTTGCGCCCGAAGAACCGCCCGGCCGGCTGGGCGACCTTGATGAGCGCCAGCACGGCGTCGGGACTCCCGATGCGGCCGAGAGCAAGGATCAGCTCGCGCTCCACCGCCTCGTCCTGCTCCTCCTCCATCGCGACGACGAGCGGCATCGCGAGGGCGCCGGCCTTGAGTCCCCCGATCCCCAGCGCCACCTGCATCCGCACCTCGGGAGACCTGTCCCGGAGCGCGTGCAGCAGCGGCTCCGCGGCGCTGCCGCTCCCGATCTTCGCGAGGGCGAGCGCCACCGCTTTGCGGACCCGGTCGTCCGGGTGCTCGAGCTGCCGCGCGAGCGCCGGCACCGCCTCCTCGAGGCCCAGCTCCCCCACGAGCTCGGCACCGTTGCGGACGACGAACCATTGCCGATGACCGAGCATGTGCACCAGTTGGCCGGTGCCTTCCTTCATCTGGCTGAGCGCGTCGAACAGGACGCGCCGCTCGGCCATCGTGGGCGCGGCGACGAGCAGATCGATCAACACCTTCACGCCGCCCGCGCCCGCACGTTGCAGGGCGAGGATCGCGTCGCTCCGGTGCTTGGGCACGCTCACGAGATGGGCCAGCCGCTCCAGCATCGCCTTGGTATAGACGCG
>QHUR01000139.1 GCA_003221995.1 Gemmatimonadota bacterium
CGACGGGCGCGTCCACGTGCTCGACGGCGCCATGGGCACCATGCTGTACGGCAAGGGCTTCTTCCTGAACGTGTGCTACGACGAGCTGAACCTGAAGCAGCCGAAGCTCGTCCAGGAAGTGCACGAGGCGTACGTGCGCGCCGGCGCCGAGCTCATCGAGACGAACACCTTCGGCGCGAACCCCAAGAAGCTCGCGAGCTACGGGCTGGCGGACGACACGGAGAAGATCAACACGGCTGCAGCACGGCTCGCCCGGGCGGCGGCCGGCGACCGCGTGAGCGTCCTGGGTGCGGTCGGGCCCCTGGGCGTCCGCATCGAGCCCTTCGGCCCCACCTCCCGCGAGGAGGCGTTCACGTTGTTCCGTCGCCAGGTGGACGGGCTGCTCGCCGGCGGGGTGGACGGGTTCATCCTCGAGACGTTCTCGGACCTGGACGAGATCCACGCAGCGCTGCGCGCCGTGCGGAGCGCCTGCGATCTCCCGGTCATCACCCAGATGACGATCGGCACGGACGGGCTCACGCACTATGGCACGGACCCCGAGACGTTCGCGAAGCAGCTCGCGGAGTGGGGCGCGGACGTGATCGGCGTGAACTGCTCGGTCGGGCCCGCGGGCGTGCTCGACGCGGTCGAGCGCATGGTGAAGGCGACCGACCGGCCCATCTCGGCGGTCCCGAACGCGGGTCTCCCCAAGGACGTGGGCGACCGCAAGATCTACCTCGCCTCTCCCGAGTACATGGCGAGCTACGCGCGGCGCATGATCGAGGCGGGCGCCCGCCTGGTCGGCGGGTGCTGCGGGACGACGCCCGAGCACATCAAGAAGATCCGCGACTACATCGCGAGCGTGGTGCCGCGCCACCCGACCGTCGTGGTCTCGCGCGCCGCGGTCGCCGCGCCGGCGGGCGTCGCGGCGGTGCCGCTCGCCGAGCGCTCGAACTGGGGACGGAGGCTCGCGTGCGGAGAGTTCGTCACCAGCGTCGAGATCGTACCGCCGAAGGGCGTGGATCCGACGCCCATGCTGGAGCAGTGCCGCGCGCTCAAGGCGGCGGGCGTGGCGGCGGTCAACGTTCCCGACGGGCCGCGCGCGCAGAGCCGCATGGGTGTCCTGCCGTCCGCGATCCTGATCCAACGGGACGTGGGGATCGAGACGGTGATCCACTACTGTTGCCGCGACCGCAACTTGCTCGGCATGCTGTCCGACATCCTCGGTGCGCACGCCGCGGGGCTCCGGAACATCCTCATCATCACGGGCGACCCGCCCAAGATGGGCCCCTACCCGGAGGCGACGGCGGTATTCGACATCGACTCCATCGGGTTGACGAATCTCGTGTACCGCCTGAACCACGGGCTCGACCCCGGGAGCAACCCGATCGGAGCGCCCACCCGCTGGGTGATCGGCGTGGGCGTGAATCCCGGCGCCATCGACCTCGACCGCGAGCTGTCGCGCTTCGCCTGGAAGGTGGACGCGGGCGCCGAGTTCGCGGTCACGCAGCCGGTGTTCGACGTGCGGCAGCTGGAGCTGTTCCTCCAGCGGGTCGAGCAGTTCAAGATTCCGGTGGTGGCGGGGATCTGGCCGCTCTTGTCGCTGCGCAACGCCGAGTTCCTCGCGAACGAGGTCCCCGGGGTATCCGTGCCGGAGGAGGTGCTCGCGCGCATGCGGAAGGCGAGCGACCGGGGGAAAGAGGCGGCGCTCGCCGAGGGCGTCGCGATCGCGCGCGAGATGTTCCGGCAGGTGAAGGGCGCCGTGCAGGGCGTACAGGTGAGCGCGCCGTTCGGGCGGGTGGAGGTGGCGCTGGAGGTGTTCGCGTAAAGAAACTCGTAGAGCGCCGCCTGCGCCTCGCCCTGACCGCGTTCCTGGCGGTGTATGGGGTCGTGCTCGCGCTCCACCCCGAGCGCTACGGCTGGCTCGACAGCCTCGACGTCGCGATCCACGAGGTCGGGCACCCGCTGTTCGGCGTGTTCGGCGAGTTCATCGGGATGCTCGGCGGCACGCTGATGCAGCTCCTGATCCCGGCGCTCTTCGTGTGGGATTTCCGGCGCCGCGGCGACCGCCACGCGGCGACCGTCGCGCTGTGGTGGGTCGCGCAGAACCTCTGGAACATCTCCGTCTACATCAAAGACGCGCGCGCCGAGGAGCTGCCGCTCGTGGGCGGCGGCGAGCACGATTGGGCCTACCTGCTCGGCCGACTCGGCCTGCTCGATCAGGACCAGCTGATCGGCGGCGCCGTGCAGCTCCTCGGCGTGCTCCTGCTCGTGTGGAGTTGCCTGCGCGGCTGGACGTACGCGGCGGCCTTCGTAGGTTCCAGCGATCGCTCGAACGAGACGCCCTGAACCTCGGAGCCCTCATGCCCACGGCCAACATCAACGTGCTCGCCGTTCTGGTTGCCGCCGTCCTAACCATGGTGCTCGGCGCGGTGTGGTACTCTCCCGTGTTGTTCGCCAAGCAGTGGATGCACGCGCACGGCTACACCCCAGAGAAGTTGGAGGAGATGAAGAAGCGCGGGGTCGTGCGCACGTACGCGGTCTCGTTCCTGTGCTATCTGGTAATGGCGTATGTACTCGGTCTGCTGGTGTCGTACACGACGGCCACGGGCGTCGTCCAGGGAATCTGGCTCGGCTTCATGGTATGGCTGGGTTTCGCCGCCACCCTCGGCCTCACCGGGAACATGTTCTCGGACAAGCCGATCGCGGTGTGGGTCATTGACGCGGGCTACCAGCTCGCCCAGCTGTTGATCATGAGCCTGGTGCTCACGCTCTGGCGGTGAAGACCGCACTCCTCATCGTCTGCCTCGCCATCGGTGCGACGGGAGGGGCATCGGCCCAGGCCGTCCGCAAGAGCCAGCACGGCAGCGTCGCGCAGCGGATCGCGGACACGGACGTGACGATCGTCTACAATCGCCCGGTGGCGCGGGGCCGCGAGCTGTTCGGTCCCACGGTCCCGTACGGCAAAGAGTGGGACCCCGGCGCGGACGACGCCACGACGATCGCCTTCAGCGCGGACGTGTCGTTCGGCGGCGTGCGCCTGCCCGCCGGGAAGTACAGCGTCTGGGTCGTCCCGATGGAGCGCGGGCCCTGGACGTTCATCCTCAGCACCGCCGCCGACGTGTTCCACACGCCCTACCCCAAGGGAAAGGACGCACTCCGGATCCCGGTGACGCCGCAGCGCGGCCCCCACATGGAGACCCTCGCCTTCTACTTCCCCGTCGTGGATGCGGACAGCGCGGTGCTGAGTCTCCACTGGGGTACGACCGTGCTCTCGATTCCCATCAAGGCGCGGGGCGCGCCCCGCTGAGCTTCCAGGATTACTTCTCCGACGGCGCTCGGGCCTACGCGGCCTTCCGGCCGCGCTATCCCGACGCCCTGTTCGCGTTCCTCGCGGGCGCGGTGCCGCGGCATGACCTGGCGTGGGACTGCGCGACCGGGAGCGGCCAGGCAGCGATCGGGCTGGCGCGCCACTTCGCCCGGGTGATCGCGAGCGACGCGAGCGAAGCGCAGATCGCCCATGCAATCCCCCATCCGGCCGTGGAGTACCGCGTGGGCGGTGCCGGGCAGAGCGGCCTCGCGGCAGGATCCGTCGATCTCGTGACCGTCGCCCAAGCGCTGCACTGGCTCGACCGCAAGGCGTTCTACGAGGAAGCGCGCCGCGTGCTCGTGCCGGGCGCCTTGGTGGCCGCGTGGTGCTACGTGCTCGTGCGGATCGAGCCCGCCGTGGACCGCATCCTGGACGCCTTCTATCAGGACACCATCGGGCCCTACTGGCCGCCCGAGCGCCGCATCGTGGACGAGCGTTACCGCACGATCGAATTCCCGTTCGCCGAGGTCACAACTCCCGAGCTCACGATGGAGCACGCCGTGACGCTGGACCAGCTGGCCGGGTACGTCCGTACGTGGTCGGGGACGCGGCGCTACGTCGAGCGGAACGGCTGCGATCCCGTGGACGACCTCGTCATCAAGCTGCGGGAGCACTGGGGCGATCCCGCGTCCCGGCGGGTCGCCCGCTGGCCCGTGTACATGCGGGCAGGGCGCGTTCCCTAAGTGGCGCTGCGCTTCCCCCACCCCCTCGTCCTCCTCACCGGGTGCATCGCGGTCGCCGCCGCCGCGAGCTGGGTGTTGCCCGCCGGAGAGTACCAGCGGCGCGACGACCCCGCCGCCGGACGCCGGGTCGTGGTCGCGGGCACCTACCACGCCGTAGAGCCACGGCCGGTGGGCCCCTTCCGGGCGCTCGTCGCCATCCCGAGGGGGATGGCCGACGCGGGCGCCGTGATCTTCTTCGTCTTCCTGATCGGGGCCGCGTTCACGGTCGTGGACCGCACCGGCGCCCTGCGCCAGGCGGTGGACGCGCTGGTGCGGCGGTTCGCGCGACACGAGACACTCGTCGTCCCGGCGGCGTGCCTCGCGTTCGCGCTCGGCGGCGCGCTCGACAACATGAAAGAGGAGATCATCGCGCTCGTCCCCGTGGCGCTGCTGCTCACGCGCAGCCTCGGCTACCCGGCCGTCACCGCCGTCGCGATGAGTCTCGGCGCCGCGGCCGTCGGCGCCGCCTTCAGCCCGATCAACCCCTTCCAGGTGGGGATCGCGCAACAGCTGGCGCAGATCCCGCTGCTCTCGGGGTCGCTGTTTCGCACCGCGTTCCTCGCTCTCGCGGTCGCGGCCTGGATCTGGGGCACGATGCGTCACGCACGCCGCGCGCGGGCCGAGCCGGCGGCCGGGGCCGCCGAGCGCCCGGACCCGCTCGGCCCTCGCCAGATCACGGTGCTGCTGCTCGTGCTCGCCACCTTCGCCGTGCTCGTCTGGGGCGTGCTGCGCCACCACTGGGGGTTCGACGAGATGTCCGCCCTGTTCTTCGCGATGGGCGTCGTCGCCGGGTTCGTGGGCGGCCTCGGCGTCGCGGGGACGGCCCAGGCGTTCGTGGACGGCGTTCGCGCGATGGCCTACGCGGGACTGTTGATCGGCTTCGCGCGCGCGATCTACGTGGTGCTCGACGAGGGGCGGATCGTGGACACGATCGTGCACGGCCTGTTCACACCCATCGCGGGACTGCCGCTCGCGCTCTCGGCGCTTGCCATGAT
>QHUR01000156.1 GCA_003221995.1 Gemmatimonadota bacterium
TCTTGTTGAGCGAGACCCCGAACTCGAACGCATCCACGATCCCGTCGGTGGGCGTGACGCCGATGACGTCGTGTAGCGTCGGCGTCTCGAGCAGCAGGTCCACGAGCGCCACGCGCCTGCTGCCGCGGGTCGCCGCGCGCGCCACGTCCCACGCGGCCGCGGCCGCCCAGGGCAGGTCGCCCGTTGCGGGCACGAGGGCGATGAGCGCCTGCGCCTCGACCAGCGAGGGGATCAGGTTGTCGAGCCGCGAGCGCGGCAGGGCGCGACCGATCACTGATTCGGCTGGTAGATCCAGAAGGGTCGGCCCAGCTTGCGCCCGATCTCTTCGGCCTGAGCGCGCGTGGTGTAGGGGCCGAGCACGACGCGATACCCGTCGTCGGGGGTGTGCGGCGGCAGCACCTTGGCCGCGAGACCCGCGCGGCTCAGCTGCTGCGCCAGCCCGCTCGACCAGGACTCGTTCTGGGACGTGGACACCTGAACGTAGAGCGGGCCCTCGGGGCCAACGCTGTCCGCGGCCGGCGTGGCGGCCTGCGCCTCGGCGACGACCGTCGGCCCGTAGCCACCGCGCGGCCGCCAGGTGGTGAGCGTCCACAGGTCGGCGCCGCCGCCCGCGACCCGCCCGATCTCCGTGAGCGAGTCGGGCCGGTAGGCCACGAGATCGTTGCGCTGGCGCACGAGCAGCGAGCCGTCGGGGCCGATCGCCGGCAGCTCCACGCTCCAACTCGTGGCGACCGCCCCGACCAGAGTGCGGGTCGGCAAGTCCACCACCCAGGCGGAGTCGCCCACCGACGGTCGCGCCAGCAGCCAGCGCCCTGCCGGGTCCATGCGGATCGTCGCCGCGGGCGTGGGCAACGCCACGCCGTCGATCTCCTGGCGCTCGTAGCGATCAATCACCGCGAGCCCCGGCCCCGTGCGCCGCGCCACGTAGATGCGGTGGCCGGAGGGCGAGAACACGACTGCGCGCGGATGGTCCTCCAGCCGCACGAAGGTGGGCTCCCGCCGGTCGATGGGATCCATCAGCAGGACGCCACTGTCCGTCGCCACAGCGACCAGGTCGCCCCACCGCGTCGCCGCCAGGTCGCCACCCGGCGGGAGCGTGCGCGTCGCCGGAGGCTGGTCCGGGGCGGCGGCGATCATCTTGGGCGGATCTTGAGCCAGGACAGCCACCAGCCGCTGGTCGGCGCCGAACAGCTCGCGGGGCACGCCCGCAAGCGGTTGGGGCCAGGCGAGCCGGACGCGCCGTGCGACCGTGAACACGTGTCGCTTCTCGTCCACGGCGTAAAGGGTCCCGTCCGGTCCCAGCGCGGCCTGCTCGACGGCGGTGGCCACCGTGTCGAGGCGACCTCCCGCGACGTCGAGCGCCACGACCTCACGCTTTTGGGTGACCGCGAACAGGAGGTCCGTTTCGGGGTCGAGCCCGACCAGCCGCCTCAGGGGGGGCAGCTTGCCCCGCACGGCACCCGGTACTTCTGCGAGGCCCGGGAGCCGGTAGCCTCGCAAGAGCCCTCCTTTGGCGGCAATGCGAATCGCCAACCCCGGAGAGCGGGCGCCGGCGACGACCGGCTTGCTAACTACTTGTTTCGCTTGTTGTTGCGATGATACGGCTGGCTCCGCTCGGGACCTGCAGGCCCCGAGCGTCAAGCCAGAAACCAGGAAGAGCCATGAGCGGATAGCCAATGGGCCTCGCCGCACAAAATAGACGACCGGCGAGGCCAGCACAAGTGTTTTAGCGGCGCGGAGTTAGAACGTCGGGCCGATGCTGACCGTCCAGTACGGATTGCCGTGCGCGCGGTCGAGCGGCTTGGTGTAGTCGAGGCGCAGTACCAGGAGGCCCAGCAAGTTGGCCCGAATCGAGCCCCCCCAGCTCTTCAGCGGCTGGCGCACGTGCTCGAGATCGTCCCCGGGGTCGCGCTGCCACTTGATCTGGTCCCCGGAGTTCCAGGCGAGCCCGACATCGTAGAACAGGGCCGCCTCGATTGGCGGCAGGCCGATTGGCAGGAAGCCGAGCATGACGTTGCGGGTGAGCGGGAAGCGCAGCTCGACGTTGGCCAGGGCGATCTTCGACCCGATGAGCCGGTCCAGATCCGGGCACCCGGTGACCCCGGTCGCCGTGGCGCCCTGGGCGCATTCGTTGTTGATCAAGGATCCGGCGGTGTAGCCGCGGATCAGCTCCGTGCTGCCCAGGAAGGTCTGAAATTGATTCGCGTCGCGGCCGTAGCGTCCGAAGAACACGCCGCGCACGGCCAGCGTGAACGGCCGGGCGAAGAAATAGCGCCGCCAGTCGGCGAGCCCGCTCACGAACTGCCAGTCGCCGAGACTCGGCGAGACCTGGAGGCGGGAACGGGCGCCCGCGAACGGGCCGGTGTAGCCGAACAGCGAGTTGTCGTGCACGACCCCGAGAGACGGGCTCACGTAATTGATGCCCGGGTAATGTTGCGTCACGGGGTCCCCGACGCCGAGGACGTTGCCGAACTGGTCCACGAGATAGGGCTGCTGCAGCACCGCTAGGCCGATGTTGGTGGCGTGCACGCCGAACTCCACGCGGGTGAAGCGGCTGAGCGGGTAGTAGGCGTCGGCGAACGCGTCACGAATCACGAAGCGCTGGATCTGGGGCGTGAGAATGAAGGTATTGCTGCCGTCCGGGTTCGGCTCCACGGTGGTCGGCAGGTAATAGTAGTACGGCTGCTGCGAAAACCCGGTGAGCCAGTTGAGCCGGTGGGTCTGATTGACGTACGCGGCCAGCACCTGGGCCTCGACCAGGCGGCCGTTCACTGCCGCCGCGAACACCAGCGTGTGGTTGCCGAGGATGTCCGATAGCGAGATCGCGGACCCGCCGAAAAACCCGTTCCCGAAGTTGTCACGCGCGTACCCGACCGTGGGCCGCGCTATGTAGTCGGCCGAGAAGTGCGTGCGGTACGGCCGGATCGTGAACTCGGTCGTGTCGGGGAGGGCGAGCGTCGCCGAGTCGAGCAGGGAGCGCACCGAGAGCGGCGCGCCCGCGCCCGTGTCTCCCGCCTGGGGCGCCACGGCGGACGCGCGGAAGCCCGTGGGCGAGCGGTACACCGACGCCGCCTCGCGCGGCTGCTGGGTCGGCGACACCGCGCGTGTCACGACCCGTGCGGTGGTGTCGCGCCGCGTCGCGGCGAGCAGCGAGGCGACGGGCGCCGTCACCGGCTCCTGGTAGGGCTGCCGCTTGAGCGAGCGGGGATTGTCCACGGCGTAGACGTTGTACTCGCCGTCCTCGTAGTAGGCGAACGCGAGCCGGTCCGCCTCGCGCGCCCACGAGAGCACTGGCGAGAGCGGCGTGATTCCCGACGCGCCCGTGAACAGGTCGGTCAACTGGTAGACCTTCGCGTCCGCGAAGTCGTAGAGGAAGACGTTGCTGATGGCGGTGCGGTCGGACACGAACGCGAGCGACTTGCCGTCGGGCGCCCACACCGGGTCGATGTTCTTTCCCCGCTCCATGTGCGGCAGCAGCTCGATCTTCCCGTCCGCGAGATGGTACAAGGCGATCCGCATGTTGCCGAACCGCAGCTCCCCGAAGTCCGTCTCGCCGCCGCGGTCGGTCGTGAAGGCGATCGTCTTGCCGTCGGGCGACCAGGCCGGCTGGAGATCGGCGTACTTGTCCCGCGTGAGGCGGCGGAGGTCGCTGCCGTCCGCCCGTACGACGAAGAGGTCGGAGAGGCCGCCGTCGTAGCCCGTGAACGCCAGCTGCTGGCCGTCGGGCGACCAGGAGGGCGTCGTGAGCCCGTTGAGCGGCACCGTGATGCGTCGCACCTCCTTGCCGCGCTTGGCGTCGAGGATGACGAGGTCGTCCTTGTCCTTGTGCTTGGCCGCGATCGCGAAGTAGCGGCCGTCGGGGGAGAAGGTGCCCGCCGAGTTGATGAAGCGCAGGCTCTCGTAGTTGTTGTTGAGCGTCGACTTCACGAGCCGGCGCAGCACTCTCCCCGTCTCCGCGTCGGCGAGATAGAGATCGACGAAGAAGGAATTCCGCTCCCCGAAAAAGGCGATCTGGCGGCCGTCCGGCGTGAGCGCGGGCGCGAGATGCAGCGTCCCGTCGGAGCGCTTCTCCGTGAGCAACGGCTGCGCGATCCGGCGGGCGCGATAGTGCTCGCCCAGCTCGGGGAGGTAGGTCGTCTGGACGGCGTCCCGCCACTCGTTCGAGAGCTCTTCGAGCGAGAGCCCGAGGGCGCGCTTGAACGCCTGCTCCACGCCGCCCGACGTCGAGGCCTGGAGGATCTCGCCGATCACCTCGTCGCCCCACTTCTCGCCGACGTACGCCCACAGGGCGTGGCCGAAGCGGTACGGGAAGATCCGCGGATCGTAGGTCAGCTGCTCGATCGTGGGGAGATGCCCCTCGAGCGACGCGTCCCGCAGCCACATCGCCGTGTGGGGGTCGATGGGGCCGATCGAGAGGTACTCCGCCATCCCCTCCATGAACCACAGCGGCGGGTTGACGCCGATGTAGGTTCCGAGGCCGGCGCCCGCGCGGCCATGGCTGAACACATCGTACTGGAACTGGTGCACCATCTCGTGCTGCAGCACGTGCTCGAGCTCGCCGTAGGAGCCCGTGAACGGCAGCACCATGCGGTGCTTGAAGAACTCCGTCACGCCGCCCGTGGCCTCGCTGATCTCCCCCCCGACGACGTTGGTCTGCTGGAAGTCGGAGCTGGAGGCGTACAGGATGATGGGCTTGCGGCTCTGGAACTGGTGGTGCAGCACGCGTGACAGCCGCGCGTAGGCCCGCTCCGCCATGCGCGCGGCGTCGAGCGCTGCGGCGCGCTCTTGCTCGTAGAAATACACCTCGAAGTGTTCGGTTTGGATGACCTTGAAGTCGAAGGTCCGGTACTGGACCTTGTTCTGCCCGAAGTACTGCGCCGCGAGCGGCGCCGCGCCGCCCAGCACGAGCGCCGCCACGGCAGCCACGAACGTCCGTCGCATGAGGGTCATCCTTCCCGTCGAGGATCCCCGGGGGCGACCACCGGGGCGTCCCCCCAGAGCCGCTCGAGCTGGTAGAACTCGCGCGACTCGGGGTGGAACACGTGCACCACGAAATCCACGTAATCGAGCAGCACCCACCGGCCCTGCGGCAGCCCTTCGACGTGATGCGGCTCGATCCCCCGGGGTGCCAGGGCCGTCATCAGGTGCTCCGCCATCCCCCGCACGTGCGCATCCGAAGTCCCAGATGCGAT
>QHUR01000097.1 GCA_003221995.1 Gemmatimonadota bacterium
ACCATCCCAACATCATCCGTATCCGCTTCGTGGCGCGCTCCGGGGACTACGTCTACTTCGCGATGGACCTGTGCACCGACTCGCTCGGCGCCCGACTCGCCCGCGAAGGCCCGCTCCCCGAGAGCGACATTCTGGTCATCGCCGCGGACGTGGCGCGCGGGCTCGACTTCGCGCACCGGCAGGGCGTGGTCCATCGCGATCTGAAGCCCGACAACATCCTCATGCACTCGGACGGCAGTGCGGTGATCTCGGACTTCGGGATCGCCCGGGCCGTCTCGGGGTACGTCGCGTCCACCGGCGTGAACATGACGATCGGCACGCCGCACTACATCTCACCCGAGCAGGCCCAGGGCCGCCCCGTGGATCAGCGCGCCGACTTCTATGCCCTCGGGGTGACGCTGTACAAGGCGGCGACGGGCGAGGTGCCGTTCACGTCGACCGACTGGTTCGAGCTGGCGCGCATGCACGTCGAGAAGCCACCCCCCTCGCTCCGCAAGAAGCGGCCGGAGCTGACGAAGCGCTTCGAGCGGGTGGTGATGAAGTGCCTCGCCAAACACCCCGACGACCGCTTCGCCGACGCGGCGGCGCTGCTCGCCGATCTTACGGATTTCGACACGCGCCAGCGCGCCACGGCGGACGTCGGGAGAGCGCCCGTCAAGGAACCACACGTGTCCTGGCGGCTCGTGGCGGCGATCGTCGTGGGAGCGGCGCTGCTGGTGCTGCTCGTGATTAGGCTGATGCGCTGAACAGCCGGCGGATCGCCTGCAGCGCGCGGCCGAATAGTCCGTCACCCTTCCCCCCGACCGTTAGGGAGTCCTTTAGGGTTCCCCCTTCCCCGACCTCTTCCCCGGCCTCTTCCCTCTGGAGGTACGTCTCCGCCGCGCGTCGCAGCTCGGCCTCGTACCGTTTCGGGAACGGCCGCTCGGCAAGCCGGATGTCGAATCCGGCTCCGCCGGCCCTTCCCGCGAGCTCCACAACTCCCGGGGCCGCCCGCTCGATGACGTCCATCAGTGGCTTCAACCCGTCCCTCGTCCCCCCGACCGGCAGGGAGTCCTTTAGGGTTCCCCCGTCTCCGTAGTACGCCGCGGAGACAAGCGCAACAAGCCGCCCTGGCCCGACCCGGCCCGCCACGTAGCCCGCGATCGCCAGGCTAATGGGGGAGGATGCGGAGGACGTCATTGGCGAGGGCGAGGGCCATGAGGCCGAGCACGACGAGGAAGCCGATTTGCGAGAGCCGCGTCCGCAGCTCGACGGAGAGCGGCCTGCGCCTCACGGCTTCGATCAGCAGGAACAGCACCTGGCCCCCGTCCAGCACGGGGATCGGGACCAGGTTCAAGACCGCGAGGTTCACCGAGAAGAAGGCCACGAAGGTGAGGAACCAATCGATTCCGAGCCGGGCCACCTGGCCGGAAATCTGGCCCACGAGAATGGGACCGCCGACGTCCCGGGGCGAGAGCTGGCCGAGCACCAGTCCCTTGAGGAAGCCGAGGACGACGCGGACCCGGTTGATCGTCTCCTCGGAGCCGGTGACGAGGGCGTGGGCGAGCGACTCGCGCACGTGGATCGTGGGCGGATCCTGCCCGGCGCCGATGGCGCCGTACACGTGCGGCCGGGGCGACGCGGTATCGGTCTCGGTCCGCGGCTCGGGGGTGACCGTGATCCGGAGCACTGCGGTGTCGCGCCGCACGTCGAAGCGGATCGGCTTTCCTGGGCTGTTCCACACCGCGTGCAGCACGTCGTTCCAGGAGCGAATCGTGTCGCCGTTGGCGCGCAGGATGAGGTCGCCGGGCCTGAGCCCCGCGCGGATCGCCGGACGCCCCGGCTCGAGCAGACCGAGGCGCGGCGGCTCGAGGCGGACGAGCGCCTGGGCGAGCTGCTGGCGAGCCCGCGCGGAGCCATCCCGCAGCTGCACGCGCAGCGGGTCGGCGCGCCCGGCGACGGCGAAGGTGAGGTCCGTCCCACCGCCCACGATCCCCTCGATGAGGTCGTTCCAGCTGCGCACAGTGTCGCCGTTGAGCCGCAGGATGCGGTCGCCGTGGCGCAGCGCGGCGAGGCCTTCCGCCCCCGGTGGCAGGGCCGACGCGGTGACCGAGTCGAGCTGCGTGGTCGCGAGCTGGGGCGAGCCGACCGTGGCCGCGACTCCGGCATAGATCGCGAACGCGAGCACGAGGTTCATCGTCACGCCCGCCAGCATCACGACGAGGCGCGCGGGAACCGATTTGCGCTCGATCACCCGCGCCGGATCGATCGGCACGGCGGCCGCGCCGCCCTCGAGCGCGCCCGCCGGGCCTTCCTCCTCGAGCGTCGCGAGCTTGACGTAGCCTCCGAGGGGAATCCACGAGAGCCAGTATTCCGTCTCCCCTCGGCGGCGCCGCCAGAGCGGCCGCCCGAAGCCGATCGAGAAGCGCAGCACCTGGACGCCCACCGCCTTCGCCGCGAGGAAATGGCCCATCTCGTGCACGAAGATCAGAGGCCCGAGGACGACCGCCAGTGCGGCCAGCGTCAGGAGCACGCCGCCTCCCGCGCCAGACGACGCGCCACGGCGTCCGCGGCGAGCACGTCCTCCAGGCTCTGGGCGCTGGGCGGCCACTGTGCAGCCAGCACGCGCTCGATCGTCTCCGCGATCTTCCCGAAGCGGATCCGCCCTTCGAGGAAGAGCTGCACCGCCACTTCGTTCGCGGCGTTGAACGCCGCCGGTGCCGTCCCTCCCTGCTCGCCCGCGGCGCGCCCGAGGGCGTACGCGGGATAGAGCTCCGGCCTGACCGGCTCGAAGGTGAGGGCGCCCGCCTCCACCGGGTCGAAGCGTCTCGCGCCGCCGTCGGGCACGCGCTCGGGATGCGTCAAGGCGTAGAGGATCGGCAGCTCCATCGTGGGGAAACCGATCTGGGCGAGCACCGAGCCATCCACGAATTCGACGAACGCGTGCACCACGGATTGGGGGTGCACCACCACCTGGACCGCCGCGTAGGGCAGCCCGAACAGGAAGTGCGCCTCGATCACCTCCAGCGCCTTGTTGACCAGCGTCGCGGAATCCACGGTGATCTTCTTGCCCATTTTCCACGTGGGGTGCTGTAGCGCCTCGGCGACCGTCGCACCAGCGAGGCGCTCCGGGGTCCAGGTCCGGAACGGCCCGCCCGACGCCGTGAGGATGAGGCGGGCGAGCTCGCCGGGCCGCCGGCCCGTGATGCACTGCAACACCGCGCTGTGCTCGGAATCGACCGGCACGATCTCCCCGCCCCCCGCCCGGGCGGCCTCGCTGACGAGCTCCCCCGCCATCACGAGCGCCTCCTTGTTCGCGAGCGCCACGCGCTTGCCGGCGCGCAGCGCGGCGAGGGTCGCCTCGAGGCCCGCGGCGCCGACCACGGCGTTCACGACGATCTGGACGTCGGCGCGGGTCGCCGCCTCCACGAGACAGTCGGCCCCCTTCCCGGAATTCACGAGCCCCACGTACGCCGGCCGCCATTCCGCGGCCTGATCCTCTAGCAGCTCCGCGTTCGAGTGCGCGGTGAGCGCCACCACGCGGAACCGCTCGCGCTGGCGCCGCAGCACCTGCAGCGTGGACGTGCCGATCGATCCGGTCGAGCCGAGGATGGCGACGCCGCAAGTCATACGACGCCGAACAGCTTGAACAGCCCGGCCGTCACGGGGACGACGAAATACAGCGAGTCGAGCCGGTCGAGCACGCCGCCGTGCCCCGGGATGAGCGACGAGGAGTCCTTGAGCCCGACCTCACGCTTGAACAGCGACTCGACCACATCGCCCGTCTGCGCCGCCACGGCGACCGCCGCACCCACGGTCACGAGCTGGAGGGCGCCAAGGCGCATGGCAACGCGATCCAGCACGAGCGGGCCGTACAACAGGGCGGCGGCGAGCGCGCCCACACTCCCGCCGATCGCACCCGCCCACGTCTTCCGGGGCGAGAGCACGGGTGCGAGCCTGGCGCCGCCGAGCCAGGTCCCCGCCGCCATGGCGCAGGTATCGCAGATCCAGGTGAGCACGAGCGGCATCACCACGAGCGCGGTCGAGCCGACAGGGTGCGCCTCGCTGTGGTCCCCGTGTCGGATGGCGACGGTGAACGCGAGCAGGGCGGACGCGTACAGCGCCCCGAACACCGTCACGGCCACGGCCGCCAGCGGCCGGCGCTCGGGCCCGCGCGCGAACGTCGCGGTGGTGAGCACCGCCAAGAGCCACAGCGCGCCCACGAAGATGGCCGGCTCCGCCCAGCGCTCCGGGGAGCCCTTGGCCCAAACCGTCGCGAACGGAATCACCGCTGCCGCCGCGTAGCCCAGTCCGCCGAGCGGCTCGACTCCCTGCCGGCGCGCCACGTCGTACAGCTCGCGCGTCCCAAGTACGCCGAGGCAGGCGAGGAACGCCGCCAGGACCCAGCCGCCCAACCGCAGCACCACCACGGTTGCGGCGATGGCCGGGACCGCGAAGGCGATTCGCACGAGCAGGTTGCGAGACATTACACCGTGACCTTGCCGAACCGGCGGTCGCGTCGCTGGTAATCGAGGATGGCTTCGAACAGCTCCCGCCGCGTGACGTCCGGCCACAGCAGCGGCGTGATGTACAGCTCCGTGTAGGCGAGCTGCCACAGCAGGAAGTTCGACAAGCGACGCTCGCCCGAGGTGCGGATGAGGAGGTCGGGATCGCGCCACGGCGCCGTATAGAGTCGCTCCTGGACCGCCTCTTCGTCGATCTCCTCGAGGCGCTTCGTCCCCTTGAGCACGTCCTCCGCGAGCAGCCGCGCCGCCCGGGCGATCTCGGCGCGCGAGGAATACGAGATGCACAGGTTCAGGACGAGGCGCGCGCCGTCGCGCGTCTCCCACTCCACCCGCTCCACGGCGGCCCGCGCCCCGGGCCCGAGCCGTGCGCGGTCCCCCAGCACGTGGACCCGGACCCCCTGCTGCCGCAGCTCTTCCACTTCCGCGGCGATGTACTCCTCGAGCAGCTCCATCAGGGCGGAAATCTCGGTCGGGGGCCGCTGCCAGTTCTCCTCCGAGAAGGCGAACAGCGTCAGCACCTCGACCCCCGCCGCGATCGCCCCCTCCACCACTTCCCGCACCGCCTTCATGCCGGCCCGGTGTCCCAGTGGGCGGGGCAGGTGGCGCTCGCGCGCCCAGCGCCCGTTCCCGTCCATGATGATGGCGATGTGGCGCGGCACGGCGCCCTGCCGCTTGATGCGGGCGAGGAGGTCGGGGGCCACGCTAGACCTCCATGATCTCGGCTTCCTTGGCCTTCACCGCCGCATCGACGAGCCTCAGGTGATCGTCGTGCACCTTCTGCACGTCCTTCTCGGCGTGCTTCTTCTCGTCCTCGGAGACGTGCTCGGTCTTCTTGATCCGGCTGATCGCCTCGGTGCGCGCGTGGCGGACCGCGACGCGCCCCTCCTCGGCGAACTTGTGGATGACCTTGACCAGCTCTTTGCGGCGCTCCTCGGTGAGCGACGGGATGGGGATGCGGATGATGTTGCCGTCGTTGGCGGGCGTGAGGCCGAGGTCGGACGCGAGGATCGCTTTCTCGACCGCCTTGAGGAGGCTCTTGTCCCACGGCTGCACGGTCAGGAGCTTCGGCTCGGGCGCCGCCACGGTGCCGACCTGGTTGAGCGGCATCTCGCTGCCGTACGCTTCGACCTTCACCAGATCGAGCAGCGCCGTCGTGGCCCGGCCGGTGCGCACCGTGGAGAATTCGCGCTTCACGGCCTCCACGGCTTTGTCCATCAACTGCTTCGCGTGTCTGACGTGGTCCTGCAGCGAGGTCCCGGTCGTCATTGGACGATGGTGCCGACGCGCTCTCCGGCCACCACCCTGGCCGTCGCGCCGGGCTGGTTGATGTTGAACACCACGATGGGGAGGTTGTTCTCCTGGCACAGCCCGAAGGCGTTGGCGTCCATCACGGCGTACCCCTTGACCAGCGCATCGCGGAAGGTGAGGGCGGAGAGAAACTTCGCCTTGGGGTCTTTCTTGGGATCGGCTGTGTAGACGCCGTCCACGTTCGTCGCCTTGAGGATCACCTTCGCCTCGATTTCGAGCGCCCGCAGCACCGCGGCCGTATCGGTCGAAAAGTACGGGTTTCCCGTTCCGCCCGCGAAGATGACCATGCGGCCCTTCTCGAGGTGGCGTACGGCCCGCCGGCGGATGTAGGGCTCGGCGAGCTCCTCCATCCGGATCGCCGTCATGACGCGCGTGTCCACACCCTTCTTCTCCAGGATGTCCTGGAGCGCGAGGGCGTTGATGACCGTCGCCAGCATCCCCATGTAGTCGGCGGAGACGCGGTCCATCCCCTGCTCGCTCGCGGCCGTGCCACGCAGGATGTTGCCGCCGCCCACCACGAGACCGAGCTGCACTCCGAGCGCGGCCACCGCCTTCAGCTCCCCTGCGAGCCGGTCGATGAGCGCGAAGTCGAGCCCTCCGCCCGCCCCGCGCTCCCCCGCGAACGCTTCGCCCGAGATCTTCAGCAGGGCCCGGGGGTAGGCGAGCTTGGGCGCGGCGCTCACCGTCAGCTGCCTCCGAGCTCGAAGCGCGCGAAGCGGCGGATCCGGATGGCTTCGCCGGTCTTCGCGACCAGCGCCTTCACCAGATCGCCCACCGTGCGGGTGTCGTCCTTGACGAACTTCTGCTCGAGCAGCGCGGCCTCCTCGAAGAACTTCTTGAGCCGCCCCTCGACGATCTTCGCCTTCACGGCGTCGGGCTTCTTCTCCTCGGCGGCCTGGGCCTCGTAGATCTTCCGCTCGCGCTCGACGAGCTCCCGGGGGAGGTCCTCGACCCGCACCGCGAGCGGCCTCGCCGAGGCGATGTGGAGGGCGACATCCCGCACCAACTGCTTGAAGTCCTCGGTGCGCGCCACGAAGTCGGTCTCGCAGTTCACCTCGACCAGCACGCCGACGCGGCCGTTGAAGTGGATGTACGCCTCGACCAGCCCCTCGGACGCCTCGCGTCCAGCGCGCGTGTCGGCCTTGGCTGCGCCCTTCTTGCGGAGCACGTCGACCGCCTTCTCGAGATCGCCGCCCGCCTCCTCGAGCGCCCGCTTGCAGTCCATCATTCCAGCGCCCGTGCGGGCCCGGAGCTCCGCCACCTGTTTCGCACCGACCTCCTTCACGCTCGCCACAGTCGCTCACTCCTCCATAAGAACGCCGCCCTCGCGCCGTGGGGCTCGAAGGGCGGCGGCTGGTTGTGACCGGTCACGACCCGGCGTCGGCCTAGGACTCGCCCCCGCCGCTCGATTCCGCTGGTGCGGGTGCCGGTGCCTCCTCGGTCTTCAGGCGCGCCGCGATGGCCTCGGGCTTCGGCCGCCGCTTGCGACGCGCCGGCTTCTTCTTGCGCTCGCCCTCCGCCTCCGCCTCGACGCCGGTCTCCGTCGAGTAGGTCACCGCCTCGCCTTCCTCGACCGCCTCACGCAGCGGGATCTGCCGCCGTGCCTCGGTGATCACGTCGGCGACCGCCGCCGCAATGAGCGAGACGGCCCGGATGGCATCGTCGTTCCCCGGAATCGGGACCGTGATGAGGTCCGGATCGGCGTTCGTGTCCACGATCGCCACCACGGCGATGCCGAGCTTGTTCGCCTCGGCCACCGCGATGCGCTCCTTCTTCGCGTCCACCACAAACAGTGTCCCGGGCAGGCGACTCATGTTCTTGATCCCCGAGAGGTACTTCTCCAGCTTGGCCCGCTCGCGGTCGAATAGCAGCTGCTCCTTCTTGGTGTAGTGCTCGAACTCGCCCTCGGCGACGCCCTGCTCCAGCTCCTTGAGCCGCTTGATCTGCTTCTTGATGGTCTGGAAGTTGGTCAGCGTGCCGCCCAGCCAGCGCTCGGTCACCCAGAACGCACCGCAGCGCTGCGCCTCGGCCTGGATAATGTTCTTGAGCTGCTTCTTGGTGCAGACGAACAGGACGCCCTCACCCTTCAACACCACGCCCCGCACGAGCTCCTGCGCGGCTTCGAGCTGACGCAGCGTCTTCTGGAGATCGATGATGTAGATGCCGCTGCGCTCGGCGAAGATGAAGCGGCGCATCTTCGGGTTCCACCGTCGGGTCTGGTGCCCGAAGTGGACCCCCGCCTCGAGCAGGTCCTGCAACTGGGGCTGCGTCATGCACTCCCTTTCATGGGTTCGATCCGCCGCTGCCGTCATCTCCGATGCCACCCCGAGGGGACCCAGCATCGAATCGGGCAACGTGTGTGTTTGAGACATCAGACCTCAGACGTCAGACGACGGTGCTGATGTCTGATATCTGACGTCTGACCTCTCATCTCTTCGAGAACTGGAACCGCTTCCGCGCGCCCGCGCGACCCGGCTTCTTGCGCTCCACGACTCGCGGATCGCGCGTCAGCAGGCCCTGCTCCCGCAGCTTCTTGCGGTGCCGTTCGTCGGCGAGGCACAGCGCCCGCCCGATGGCGAGCCGCAGCGCCCCCGCCTGCCCCGTCACCCCGCCGCCCCGCACCAGCGCCCGCACGTCGAACGCGCCGAGCGTGTCGGTCGCCGTGAACGGCTGCTGGATGTGCGACACGAGTGATGGCCGGGGGAAGTAATCGCCCAGGGTGCGCTTGTTGATGTTCCACTTGCCCGAGCCGGGGGTCAGGTACACCCGCGCCACGCTCACCTTGCGACGCCCGACCGCGTGCCAGCGCAGCTCCGGTGTGACCGCCGTCATGCGGTCGCCGAGAGCACGAGCGGCTGCGGCTGCTGCGCCGCGTGCGGATGTGTGGGTCCGGCGTACACCTTGAGCATCTGCTTCACTTTCTGGCGAGACAGCGTGGTCTTCGGCAACATCCCCCACACGGCCTTCTCGATCACGCGCTCGGGATGCTTGGCGAGCAAGACCTTGAGCGGCGTGAACCGCTCGTGCCCCATGTAGCCCGTGTGGCGGAAGTAGCGCTTCTGCTCCGTCTTGCGCCCCGTGAGCTTCACCTGCTCGGCGTTGATGACGATGACGCAGTCACCGCCATTCAGGTGCGGCGTGAACGTGGGCTTGTGCTTGCCCCGCAGCACCTGGGCCACGCGGCTGGCAAGCCGGCCGAGCGGCTGCCCGGCCGCGTCGACCACGTACCAGTGGTGTGTCACGTCCTCTTTGCGGAGGCTGAATGTGTTCATTCCCGAGATTCCCAAATGAGGCCCGGTGCGCGTTAGCCGCGAACAATACCCGGGGCGTAAGGCCCTGTCAACCCGAGGGTTCCACGCTTTCGAGGGTCACGAGCGCCGCACCCCGCTCGACCACCTGGCCCGGCGCGACGTGCACCGCCGCCACGACGCCCGCACCCGGCGCGCGCAGCTCGTTCTCCATCTTCATCGCCTCCACCACCACGAGCCCGGCGCCCGCGTCCACCTGTTGACCGGGCTCCACGGCGACGCGCACGACGAGCCCCGGCATGGGCGCCCGGATCGTCCCGGTCGGCGGCGCCGCGACGCGGCCGCCCGTGAGCGTCTGGATCTGCCGGGTCCGCTCGTCCACCACCTCGATCTCCACCCGCTCGCCGACGACCCCCAGCGCCCACCGCCCCACGCCCCCCTCGAGCGCCTGGGCCGCGACGGTCCACGACTGCCCGCCGAGGAGCAGGTGGTACAGGGGGGTGCCCGGGACGGCGACGAGGTGCGCCTCGAGCGCCTCCCCGCCCACCAGCACGCGGGTCCCTTCCACCTCCACTTCGACGGTCTGGGCGCCGATGCGGACGAAATACTTCACCGCACCGCCCGCCTTTGTCTCTTCACGCCGCCTCCAAGACCGCCACGGTCTCCACTTGCGCCGTTTGCGGAAACAGATCGAACGCCCGCACCGCCACCAGCCGGTAGTTCACGCTCAGCCGGTGCAGGTCGCGCGCGAGCGTCGCGGGGTCGCACGAGATGTAGGCGAGGCGAGGCACGGGCTGGCCGGTGAGCCGCAGCGTGACATCCCAGTGCAGCCCGCCGCTCGGAGGGTTGCACACGACGGCATGTGGCTCCGGCAAGCTCGGCAGCACGTCCTCCGCCTTCGCCGCGATGAAGCGGACCGCGTGGCCGTCCCCGACGCCGCGGCGCCGCGCCCACGCGATCGCCTTCTCGTCCACGTCCACGCTCACGACCTGGGCGGCCCGCCCGGCGAGCAGCCACGCCGTGTCGCCGATCCCGCCGTATAGATCCCACACCGTGCAGCCCCGCAGATCCCCCAGCTGCTCCACGGCCCAGCGGCGGGCCAGCGTCCCCATCTCGGGATTGACCTGCTCGAACGCCGTGGCGGGATATCCCATCTCCGGGCCGGCCACGACACGCGCCGCCCCCTCCGCGGGCTGCCACCAGCACACCACCTGCTCGCCCTCGGCGAGCGCCGTCCGCAACCGCTCGGCATCGCGCCAGGGCTCGCCCGGCGACTCGGCGAGCACGTGGCGGCGGCCCTCGCGGTCGAGGCGTAACGTGAGGCGCGTGCAGCGGGGCGGGAGCAGGTCCACGTGCCGCTTCAGCTCGCGCCACAGCGCCATGAGGCGAAAGTCGGTGATGTGACAATCGACGAGCGGGAACACGGACGCGGGTCGGTCGTACGGGTGCAGGCCGACCGTCCGACCGCGACCGTCAGGGAGTCCTTTAGGGTCCGACCGTCCGACGGACTTGAGCGCCAGGGCTATTTTCGCCCGGTAGCGCCACTCGTCCACCGCCTCGACGATGTCCGGGTCCGCCACGTCGATCTTCCCGATGCGGCGCAGAGCGTCGCCTACGATGGCGCGCTTCGCTGCGAGCTGGGCGTCGTAGGAGAGATGCTGCAGCTGGCAACCGCCGCAGTGGTCGTGCTGGTAGTGGCCGCAGGGCGCGCTGACGCGGGCCCCCGACGGCGTCACGACCTCGTGCAGCGTCGCGTGCGCGAAGTGCTTGCGGAGCTTCACGTCGCGGACCCGCACGCGATCGCCCGGGGCGGTGCGCGGCACGAACACGGCACGCCCGTCGGGGAGCCGCCCGACGCCGCCCCCTCCGGCGGCGATGCCCGTAATGGCGATCAGGTCGCTCATTCCGTCCACCGGCGCAGGCTTTCGCGCCGCGCCGTCTGCACCCAGGCCGACTCCCGAGCGCTCCTGCCGTCGGACGGTGCCGGCGGGTGGGCGGCCGCGCGGCGCTCCTCCGCCAGCAGGGCGGCGACGGCGGCGAGGGGGCGCGTGAGCTCCGGCCGCGAATCCTGCGCCAGGAGCTCGGCCCCGACGCGCTCGAGGTACGTGGTGTCCACCTCGCCTCTGCGGAAGCGTGGCTCGTCCATGACGCGCAGATGGAACGCCTGCGACGTCGGCAGGCCCACGATCACGAGCTCGCGAAGCGCCCGCCGCATGCGGTGCAGCGCGACCTCCCGCGTCTCGCCCCACACGATCAGCTTCGCGATGAGCGGATCGTAGAAGAGGGTGACCTCGTTGCCCGCCTCCACGCCGCCGTCCCAGCGCACCCCTGGTCCCGTCGGCGGGCGCAGGTAGCGCACGACCCCGGTCGCGGGCAGGAAGTCGTTGAACGGGTCTTCGGCCGTGATGCGGCACTCGATCGCGTGGCCGCGGGGCTGTAGGGGCCCGCCGTGGATGCGCAGCGGTAGCCCGTTCGCGATCCGCAGCTGCTCGCGCACGATGTCCACGCCGTACACGAGCTCCGTCACCGGGTGCTCGACCTGGAGCCGGGTGTTCATCTCGAGAAAGTAGAACTCGCCGCCGGGCGTGAGCAGGAACTCGATCGTTCCGGCGCTGCGGTAGCCCGCGGCCCCCGCCGCGGCCGTCGCGGCATCGCTGATGCGGCGCCGCAGCGCCGGCGTCACGGCGACCGAGGGGGCTTCTTCGATCAGCTTCTGATGACGGCGCTGGATGCTGCACTCGCGCTCGCCTAGGGCGACGACGCGCCCATTCGCGTCGGCGAGGATCTGCACCTCGACGTGCCGCGGGCGCTCGAGATACTTCTCGAGGTAGACCTCGCCCGCGCCGAACGCCTTGAGCGCCTCGCTCCGGGCCGCCTCAAACGCCGACCCGAGCTCGCGCTCCTCCCGCACGAGCCGCATCCCCTTCCCGCCGCCCCCCGCCGCCGCTTTCAGCAGGACCGGGTAGCCGAGCCGTGCCGCCTCGGGACGGGCTTCCACCACGCTGCCGAGCGGCTTGGTCGTGCCGGGGACGATGGGCACGCCGGCCGCCTGCATGCGGCGGCGCGCGGCGGTCTTGTCACCCATGGCGCGGATCGCCTCGGCCGGCGGCCCGACGAACACCAGGTCCGCCGCGGTGACCGCGTCGACGAACGGCGCGCGCTCGGAGAGGAAGCCGTAGCCCGGGTGGAGCGCCTGGCAGTGCGTCGTCCGGGCGGCGGCGATGAGCTTCGGGATGTTGAGGTACGATTCGGACGCCGGCGCGGCACCGAGCGGCACCGCCGCGTCAGCGGCCCGGACGTGCGCGGAGAGGCGGTCGGCCTCCGAATAGACCGCGACCGCCTCGAGGCCCTCCTCGTGACACGCGCGGATGATGCGGAGCGCGATTTCGCCCCGGTTGGCGACGAGGACGCGCTTGAAGGCAGACATCAGACGTCAGACATCAGACATCAGATGTCGGAGCTGAAGTCTGACGTCTGATGTCTGATGTCTCAGGTGCCGCATCCGACCGTGTCCCCGGTGATCCCGTATGTCGCCAGCGTCTCGCACAACGTCGGCGTCAGGCGGGCGGCGCGGCCGTAAACCAGGAGCACCGCTTGCGCCCAGGCCTCGTGGGCGTCGAGCGCCAGCTTCAGCGCGGCGAACACGAAGTCCCCGGACGGGACCCGGTCCCCCTGCTCCGGTCCCGCCACCCACACGAGCGGCCGCGGCTCCCACTGCATCCCGGCGCGGCCAGGGAGTGGTGGCGGTCGTTCGAACGCCATGCTCACGCACACGGGGCGGTGCTGTGCGAGCGCCGCGACCCAGCCGTCCCCGGCCCCTCGCGTCCCGATCTTCCAGTCGGCGGCCAGCCGCTGCCGCCACACGGGGTCCCCGCGCCACGCGGCGAGGGGCACGAGGCCGAGGTCGGGTCGCAGGCCGCGCACGAACCGCAGGTACCAAGCGGCCGGGGTATCCACGTCACCGGCGGTGACCAGGACGCCGTCGGTGGGGCACGCGCGCAGCAGGTTCTCCCCCAGCTCCTCGAGCACCGGCGTGAGCCGCAGATCGGGGGGCGGCGGTCCCCACACGTCCGTCCCCGCGCGCACGCCGCCGCCGTCGACCGCGAGGCGGGCGCGGCCGCTCCAGCCGGCCACGCGCAGCACGCGCGCGCTGTCGCCCTCCGCGCTCGCCCCCGCGGGCCCGAGCAACGCCGCAGCCCGCGTGAGGGCCTGCTCCGCCCCGTCGAGTGCCGCCCGGGGCGTGCTCGAGTCCGGTCGCGCGCGCCGGGGCTGGGCCTCCTCGAATGCCGTCAAGTACGCCCGCCCCAGCGCGAGCCAGGCACGCCCGTCGGCCGAGTCCCGTGCGACCCGGGCCTGCGCGGCCGCGATGGCGTCGGGCGCCGTAGATGGCGGCGCACCCCCGGGCGCCTGGCTCAGCGCCGCGGCGAGTACGCTAGAGAGGAAGGTTGCCATGCTTCTTCGGGGGATTGCGGTCGCGCTTCGTGGCGAGCGTCGTCAGCGCCTCGATGAGGCGCGGCCGGGTGTCGCGCGGATCAATGATGTCGTCCAGATAGCCACGCGCCGCCGCGAGATAGGGGTGGGCGAATTTCTCGCGATACTCGCTCTCCTGCGCCTCCGTCGCGTCGCCCTTGTACAGCACCTCCACCGCTCCCTTCGGTCCCATCACCGCGATCTCCGCCGTGGGCCACGCCACGTTGTAGTCGCCGCGCACGTGCTTCGAGTTCATGACGTCGTAGGCTCCGCCGTAGGCCTTGCGCGTGATCACGGTGAGCTTGGGCACGGTGGCCTCGCAGTAGGCGTAGAGCAGCTTCGCGCCGTGCTTGATGATGCCACCGTGCTCCTGCGCCACGCCGGGCAGGAACCCGGGCACGTCTTCGAACGTGACGAGCGGGATGTTGAACGCGTCGCAGAAGCGGATGAACCGCGCCCCCTTGAGCGACGCGTTGATGTCCAGCACGCCCGCCAGCACCGCCGGCTGGTTCGCGACGAGGCCGACCGGCCGGCCGCCCAGCCGCGCGAACCCGACGATCAGGTTCTCGGCGAAGGCCTTGTGCACCTCGAAGAACTCCCCGTGGTCCACGATCCGCCGGATCACGTCGTGCATGTCGTAGGGCTGGGTCGCGCTGTCCGGCACGATCTCGAGCAGCTCCTCGTCGCGGCGGTCGACCGGATCGCCGGTCGTCCGGACGGGCGGATCGTCGAGGTTGTTGGACGGGAGGTAGGACAGCAGCGTGCGGATCGCGGTCAGGGCCTCGAGCTCCGAGTCGTACGCGAAGTGCGCCACGCCCGAGGTGGTCGCGTGCGCGTCGGCGCCGCCCAGCTGGTCGAACGTCACGTCCTCGTGCGTGACCGTCTTCACGACGCTCGGCCCCGTGACGAACATGTAGGAGATGCCCCGCACCATGAAGACGAAGTCCGTGATGGCGGGGCTGTAGACGGCGCCGCCGGCGCAGGGCCCGAGGATGGCGCTGATCTGTGGCACGACCCCCGATGCGAGCGTGTTGCGGAGGAAGATCTCGGCGTACCCGCCGAGCGACACGACGCCCTCCTGGATGCGCGCGCCCCCGGAATCGTTCAGCCCGATGATGGGCGCGCCGTTCCGTAACGCGAGATCCATGACCTTGCAGATCTTCTCGGCGTGCGTCTCGGAGAGCGATCCGCCGAACACGGTGAAGTCCTGCGAGAACACGTACACGAGTCGCCCCTCGATGCGGCCGTGGCCCGTGACCACGCCGTCGCCCAGATAGCGCTCGTCGGCGAGCCCGAAATCCGTCGCGCGGTGCGTCACGAAGCGGTCGAGCTCCACGAAGCTGCCCGGGTCGAGCAGCACGTCGAGCCGCTCCCGCGCCGTCATCTTGCCCTTGTCGTGCTGCGCCTTAATGCGCTCGGCGCCGCCGCCGAGCTCCGCCTCGGCCCGCCTTTTCTGAAGTAGCTCCAGTTTCTCGCGCATGCTCATGGCGCAAAATCTAGGGCGTAAGACGCCCAGACGGGTAGGTAGACGCCGAGGCGCCGAGACGCTGAGTGGACATAAGCAACGAGTGGCCAGGAAAGCTCTTCCTGACCACTCTTCACCCACATCCACTGAGCGTCTCGGCCCCTAGGCGTCTGCCTGGGCGTCTTTCTTTACTGGTTCCTCGCTCTCGTCCTTCGGCCATCCGGTCGCCGCCAGCACGATCCGATGATGAATCGGGTCCACCTCCAGCACCTTCAGCTCCACCGCCTGCCCTTCCTTGACGGCGTCGGCCGGGTTCGCGATGTCCGGGATGCCGAGCTGCGACTGCGGCACAAAGCCCTCGATGTCGCTGCCCAGGTCCACGACCACGCCCTTGTCCATGAGACGCAGCACCCGGCCGCGCAGCTCCGTGCCGACGGGGTAGGTCTCGCCGATCTTCAGCCATGGGTCTTCCTGCGCCTGCTTGAGACCGAGCGAGATGCGCTTGTTTTCGGCGTCCACGTTCAGGATCAGCACCTCGACCTCGTCGCCCTTCTTGACGACCTCCGAGGGATGCTGCACCCGCTTGGTCCACGACATGTCGGAGATGTGGATCAGGCCGTCGATGCCGGGCTCGATCTCCACGAACGCGCCGAACGAGGTGAGGTTGCGCACCTTGCCCCGGATGCGCGTGCCGACCGGATATTTCTGCGGCAGCGCCATCCACGGGTCCTCCTCGGTCTGCTTCATCCCGAGCGACACCTTCTCCTCGGTCTCGTCGACCTTGAGCACCACCGCTTCAATCGTCTCGCCGATCGAGACGATCTTCGAGGGGTGGCGCACGTTGCGCGTCCAGCTCATCTCGGAGATGTGCACCAGGCCCTCGATCCCTGGCTCGAGCTCGACGAACGCGCCGTAATTGGTGATCGAGACGACCTTGCCTTGCACGCGCGTGCCGACCGGGTACTTCTCGGCCACGTTCTTCCACGGGTACGCCAGGAGCTGCTTCAGCCCCAGGCTGATGCGCTCCCGCTCCCAGTCGATGTCGAGCACCTTCACTTCGACCTCCTGCCCGATGTGCACCAGCTCCGACGGATGCGACACCCGCCCGTAGCTCATGTCGGTGATGTGCAGCAGGCCGTCCACCCCGCCCAGGTCGATGAAGGCGCCGAAATCGGTGATGTTCTTGACGACGCCCTTCCGCACCTGGCCGACCTGGAGCTCCTTCATCAGGACCTCGCGCTTGGTCTTGCGCTCGGCCTCGAGCAGCACGCGCCGGCTCACCACGATGTTGCGGCGCCGCTTGTTCAGCTTGATGATCTTGAACTCGAAGGTCTGCCCGAGGAGCTCGTCGATGTTGGGCACGCGCCGCAACGCGATCTGGCTGCCCGGCAGGAAGGCGTCCACCCCCATCAGGTCCACGACCACGCCGCCCTTGATCTTCTTCACGAGCGTGCCCTGCGCCGGCTCGTCCTTCTCGTAGGCCTCGCGGATCCGCTCCCACACCCGCATGAAATCGGCTTTCTTCTTCGAGAGGACGACCGCGCCCTCCTGGTCCTCGAGGTGCTCGAGGAAGACTTCGACCTCATCCCCTTCCTTCAGGCTCTTGGGGTCCTTGAACTCGTCGATCGCGACCGCGCCCTCCGACTTGAACCCGACGTCGAGGATGACGGCGGTATCGGTGACGCGGAGCACCTTCGATTTGACGATCTCGCC
>QHUR01000157.1 GCA_003221995.1 Gemmatimonadota bacterium
GGCGCGGTGGACGCTCTCAAGAAGGGGATGGCGAACACAATGGGCGACCTCGTAGGCCCGTTCCTCACGCAGCCGAACGAGCACTACGACGTGTCCTTCGCCGGCGCCCCGGCCGGGAAGTACCGCGGGTACTGCCTGCCGCATGTGGCGCTGGGGATGCATATCACGATCACCGTGCAGTAGGACGGACGGTTGGCGGCAGTCGCGGCCCCGGGAAGAAGCCGGGGCCGTTTGACTTTCCCATGGCCCCGTACGACGTCGAGCGCGAGATCGCGAGCTCGGCGCTACCCGGATGACGCGGCGCCCCTGATGTAACTCGCTGACCCACAGCTTGTTGCCCCCCCCGGCCGCCCGGTCGGTAAGCCCTGTCACAGCGCCGCGGCGCAGAACCTGGAGACTTGGAACCCTTTGCCGAGGGCGTGGAGGCGTGCGTCCAGAGGAAGGGTGTATGTTGCTGCTCGCGGTGTTGTTGTTCGGAGACTCGTCGCACGTCGTGCAGCTCGCGGTGTCTCCACACGAGTCGGTGTCGGTCACTGTGGCCGGGGCGGGAGCGCCGGTCGTGCTCGTGCCGGGGCTGTTCGGCTCGGCGTTCGGCTATCGCCATCTCATCCCACTACTCGTGGGCGCGGGCTACCAGGCGATCGTGTTCGAGCCGCTTGGCGTGGGCACGTCGGCACGTCCCGAGCGTGCGGATTACTCCCTCAGCGCGCAGGCAGAGCGCCTCGCGACGGTGCTCGACACGCTCCGCGTAAGGCAAGCTGTGGTCATAGGCCACGATCTGGGCGCGGCAATCGCGCTCCGGCTTGCCTACCACCGACCCGATCTGGTGCGCGCGATCGTCTCCCTGGAAGGCGGGCCGGCCGAAGCCGCGGCGACGCCGGGGTTCCGGCGCGCGATGCGGTTCGCGCCGTGGATCAAGATGTTCGGCGGCTACGGGCGAGTACGCCGCGAGGTCCGGAGGTCACTGGTCGCGTCGTCCGGCGACACGAGCTGGGTGAGCGACACCGTCGTGGACGGCTACACGAGTGGGGCGGCGCACAACTTCGATGGCACGCTGAAGGCCTACGTCCGCATGGCACAGGCCAGGGAGCCGGAGCGGCTCGCGCCCCACTTAGCTGAGATTCTCTGCCCCGTCCGTCTCCTCGTCGGCTCCGCGCCGCACTCGGGCGGTATTCCGGCGGCGGAGGTCCGCGTCTTGGCCGCGCGCCTGCCCGCGTTCACCGTAGATACGGTGTCGGGCGCCGGCCACTTCCTCTACGAGGAGCAGCCGCAGGCCGTCTTTGCCGCGATCGAGCGGACCGAAACGGCGCTCGCACGCCCGCCTAAGTGAGGGCTTGAAATCCGCTTAAGGCGCTGAGCTGGCGCAGCGACTGGTTCATTCTCACTACGTGACGGCGAATCCCGACGCTCACGCGCCTTGTCCGGGTCGCGCGGGCCCCGTTACAATTCGCCGCTGTGCACACCCACTTCATAGGGCCGCTCGGCCTCATCCTCGCGCTCGGCACCCCGGGCGGGTCTGCCGCGCCCCCCGATCCTGTCGGCGCGCACATGATCGCCGATTCGCGCCGGGGCGCGATGATCATCGAGCTCGCGCCCGTGGACCTGCCCGCCCACGCCTCGCATCACGAAGTCGCCCAGCCGCCGGTCGCCATGCTTCGGGTGCCGGCGGGCGGATGGATCTACGGCTTCCACGTCGAGGTCGTGGACGCGGACGGCCGCCTGTTGCCTCCGCAGATCGTGCATCACTTCAATCTCATCGACCCGGACCATCGCGAGCTGTTCCTCCCGATTTCGCGGCGCCTCGTCGCCGCGGGGAAGGAGACCGGGGACCAGCGCCTGCCGTGGCTGCTGTTCGGATTGCCGCTGGAGCGCGGGTCCCGGGTGCTCGCGAGCGCGATGGTCGAGAACCCGACGCCCGTGGCCTACCGCGGCGCGCGCGTGCGGCTCGTCCTGCCCTACGTGCCGGACGGCAGGCCCTGGCCGCTCTTCCGGGTGTTCCCCTGGCAACTCGACGTGGCCTTTCCGGTGGGCGACAAGTCGTTCGACCTGCCGCCGGGCCGCTGGTCCAAGTCGTACGAGGGGAGCCCGGCCGTGGCGGGCACCGTGGTGGCGATCGGCGGCCACGTGCACGATCTCGCCGAAGCCATCGAGTTCGCCGACGCCACGACCGGCGAAGTGATCTACCGGGCGGCGCCGCTGACGGACTCGAGCGGCGAGGTGGTCGGCGTCCCCGTCGGCCGGTTGTACCGCTGGCGGCGGCTCGGCATCCGCATCGCGCCCGAGCACCGCTATCGCGTCACGGTCTATTACAACAACCCCACCGGCGCGGTGATTCCGGACGGCGGCATGGGAGTCGTGGCCGGCATCTTCGCGCCGGATCGGCGCGTGACCTGGCCGGCCGCGAACCCGGCGGACTCGCTCTACCAGCAGGACCTCCGTCACGCGATGCGACTCGTCGGGGAGGAGCACGACATGAACATGCATCACGCGATGAGCCACCACTGAGCCTCGAAGCAGTCTTGTTCGATTTCGGCGGCACCCTGGAAGCCGACGGTGTGAACTGGGGCCCGCGCTTCCATGCGGCGTACGTCGAGGGGGGTGGCGCCCTGGATTACGCGACGTTCGAGCCGATCTACAAGGAGTCCGACCGCGCGCTGGGTCGCCTGTCCGGGATCGAGCGTCTCGGCTTCCGAGCGACGGTCGAAGCGCAAGCGGACCTGCTGCGCGACGTGCTCCCGGCGGCGGAGCGCTTCGACGCGCGGCGCGCGGCCGCGCGGTTCTGTGCCGACGCCGTGGCAGTCGTGAACCGCAACCGGCCGGTGCTCGAGCGCCTCGCGCGCCGTTACCGGCTCGGGGTCGTCTCCAACTTCACGGGGAACCTGCGGCCCTGCCTCGAGGAGCTGGAGTTGCTCGGGTTGTTCGCCGTTACGAGCGATTCGACCGTGCTCGGGAGTCGGAAGCCGGACGAGCGCATCTTCCGTGACACGCTGGCGTCGCTGGGTGTGGTACCGGAGGGCGCGTGGATGGTCGGGGACAACTTCGAGGCGGACATTCGCCCGGCCCACGGCCTCGGGCTGCGGACCTGCTGGCTCGCGCCGGCCCAGCGCGCGGTGCCCGTCGGCTGCGTGCCGAGCGCGCGAATCGGACGGCTCCCAGAGCTGGAACGGGTCCTGGGCTAGGGTATGCACGGGCTCATTCTCGCCGGGGGCGAGGGCACCCGGCTCGCGGCGGGCGGGATCGCGGTTCCGAAGCCGCTCGTGGAGGTGGCCGGGAGGCCCCAACTCCTCAGGCTGCTCGAGACGCTCGACGCGCTCGGATGCGAATCACTCACCTGTGCGATTCGCGCCGACTTGCCCGCCGTTGCCGCCTTACTGGACGCGCGCCGGTTTCGGGCACCTTTTAGAGTCATGCCCTGCCGGACACCGTCGTCCCTCCACACGCTGGCCGAGGCGCTGCCGGGTGTGTCTCCGGGCCCCGTGTTCTGCAGCATGGTGGATACCGTGATGCGGTGGCGCGATTGGGGGGAAGTGTACCGCCAGACCGAGGCCCGGTTGGCCGAGGGGGCGGACGCGGTGCTGGCCGTGACCTCCTTCGTGGACGACGAGTCTCCAGTGTACGTAGGCAGGCACGCGGGAGGGTTTGTCCGGCTGATTAGCGACGAGCCGGTCGCTCCCGTGTGCGTTACGGGCGGAGTCTACGGTCTCGGAGTCGAGGCCCGCCACGCCGTCGCCGGAGCGGTGGGTCGCGGTCTCGAGCGGATGCGCGGGTTTCTGCAGGCGTTCGTCGCCGGCGGAGCCCGGGTCGCCACGGTCGACGTGGCGCGCATCATCGATATCGACCGCCCTTCCGATCTGCAGGTCGCCAACGCCTGGCTGACCGCACCCGACGCTTCAGAACCCGAAGTCTGAGAGGCCACGTCTCGTGCCACAGCTGGTCGCGATCTACCGGAGCCCCGCGTACTCCCCGCTGCAGCACCGCGTGAACGACACCGCCATTCTCGACGCGACGGTGGCGCGCCTGGCGGGCCGCGGCTGGAGCACGACGAGGACGACGGAGCTCGACGTGGAGCAAGGACGACTGCCGGTGGCGCAACTCTATCTCAACATGTGCCAGGGCTCGCTGGCGGCCGAGCAGCTGATGCCGCTCGAGTCCGACGGGGCGGTCGTCGTGAACCGGCCGTCGTCCGCGCTCAACTGTCACCGCCACCGGCTCGTCAAGAGTCTCGGGGCGGGGACGCTGGCCTTCCCCCGGACGATCATCCATTCCAGCGCCGCGCCGCTGCCGCCGCCCCAGCAGCTCGGCATGCTGGGCACGGGGGAGGCCAAGGTCTGGGTGAAGCGGGGGGACGTCCACGCTGAGCGGCCGGAGGACGTGGTGGCCGTGCCCCTCAAGCGACTCGGGAGCGCGGTGGCCGCGTTCGCGGCGCGGGCCATTCCCTGGGTGGCGCTGCAGGAGCACATTCCGGGGCCGATCGTGAAGTTCTACGGCGTCGCCGACGGGCGCTTCTTCCGCTGGTACGGAGCAGAGGCGGGCTTCGCGGGCGACCGGCCCCCGATCAACGAGACGACGCTCCAGGCGGTGGCGTTCGACGCGGCGGAGCGCCTCGGGCTCGAGGTGTTCGGCGGGGACGTGGCGTTTCCGGCGCCGGACCGCCCGGTGCTGATTGACATCAACGACTGGCCGAGTTTCGCGCCGTTCCGCGATGCGGCGGCGGGCGCGATCGCCGAATACATCCAGGACCGAATGGAGCGCAGGACGCACCCGTGATCGAAGCGGAGCGCGGTCTCCACCTCCCCGGCCCCAAGTCCAAGGCCGCGTTCGACGCCGAGGCGCGGTACTTGGCTCCGGGGACGCAGAGCGTCGCCCTCTTCAGCCAGCTGTGCATCGAGCGCGGGGAAGGGGCGGTCCTGTACGACGCCGACGGGAACCGCTACATCGATCTCCTCGCCGGTGTGGGCGTGGCGAGCCTCGGCTACGCGCACCCTAAGTACGTACAGGCGATGGGGCGCCAGCTCGCCCGCGTCCACGTGGGGAGCTTCACGACGGAGCACCGCGCGGCGCTGGTCAAGCTGCTCGCGGAGCTCGCCCCCGGCGACCTCAACCGCACCCAGCTCTATTCGAGCGGGGCCGAGGCGGTGGAGGCGGC
>QHUR01000098.1 GCA_003221995.1 Gemmatimonadota bacterium
GGCCTAGCTGAGTGCGGCGAGCCGCAGCGCGCCCACCGCGGTGTCCACGGGCCCGGTCTGCAGCCGGGCCCGCGGCATTTCGGCCGCGAGCGTCTGCCGCAGCACCGCGGCGAGTGGCGAGGTCGCGAACAGGAGACCGCCCGCAAGGGCGACCGGTATCTCGTCCGCTCCCGGGAAGAAGCGCTCGAGGGCGCGCACCAGCGTCGCGAGCTCCGCGGCCGCGTCGCTCAGGATCCGCAGCGCCAACGCCTCCCCCTCGCGGGCCGCGTTCAGCACGTGGGGCGCGAGCGCGGCCACCTGGGGGGGCGTTGCCGTGGCGGTCCAGCGCACGAGGTCGTCGAAGCCCTCCAGCCCGAGCCCCGAGAGCAGCCGGGCGAGCAGAGTTGATCCTTCGCCGCGGCCGTCCCGGGCCCGCGCGGCCGCATCCAGCGCCCGCCGCCCCAGCCAGTACCCGCCACCCTCGTCCCCCAGTTGCCAGCCGTAGCCCCCGCAGCGGTGTAGCTGCCCGGCGGCATCGCGCGCATAGGCGATCGAGCCGGTGCCGGCGGTGATGATGATGCCCGGCGCGCTCCGGAACGCCGTGGCCAGCGCCACCTCGGCGTCGGCGAGCACGCGCGCCGCTCTGGCGATGCCCGCCGCGACGAGCGCGGCGGCGAGCTCCTGCTGCTCCTGCGCACGGCCCGCCCCCGCCGCCCCGACGACCGCACGGTCCACCGGCAGCGACACGGTCGCCTGGGTCGCCGCCTTGCGCGCTATGTCCGCGAGCACCAGGGCGGACGCCGCCGCGCCTCCTGGACGCATCGCCGCACCGGGGCCCTCGGCACGGCCCAGCACCGTCCCGTCTTCCCGCCCGATGGCCACCGCGGAGTGAGAGCCGCCCGCGTCGGCGCCCAGCAGGACGACGGTCAGGTTGTCGTGCGGACGGGCGGTCGGTGGCACGGTTACGACCCGACCGCCTGACTACCTGACCGCCCGACCGCCGAAGACAGCATCCCCACGGCCACCGTCACCGCCGTCCCCAACGGGACGTACCACGGCCACGCGAGCCCCGGGAGCCAGTGCCAGCGCTCTGGAAATTTCGGGATCACCGCCGGGAGCACAATCGGCGCCATGATCAACACGCCCGCCACCATGGCGATGATTACGTCACGCTGACGGGCGCGCCGCCACAAGCCGCCCAGCACGTACGTCCCGAGGAGACTCCCCCAGGTCACGGACGTGATGCTGAGCGCGAGTTGCACAACCGGCGTGTTCTGGTCCCGGAAAGCCATCGCCCCGACGACTAACACCATGGTCCAGAACAGCGTGAGCCAGCGACCCACCCACAAGAGGTGGGTCGGGTCCTGGCGCCCGGTCAGCGGTGCGTAAAAGTCGTGCGTGGATGCGGAGGCGAGCGAATTGACCGCTGACGCATGGCTGCTCATAGCGGCCGCGAGGATTCCGGCGACCACAAGTCCCGCGAGCCCCGCGGGGAGCTGGGTGATCACGAAGGTGGGATAGATCGCGTCGCTGCGCATCTTGAGGTCATCCGCGCCGGCAAGCCACAGGCTCGTGCCAACCAGCAGGAACAGCCCGATCTGGAAAATGATGAACACACCCGACCCGATGAGCGCCCGCTGCGCGTCCTTCAGGCCACGGGCTGCGAGCAATCGCTGCACGATCAGGTGATCGGTGCCGTGTGACGCGCCCGCGATCAGCGCCCCGCCTACGAGGCCGCCCCAGAACGTGTAGAGGATCGTGAACGAGGGGCGGAAGTCGAGCGCCAGGAGCTTCCCTTGGTCCCAGGCCCGCGCGAAGGCGCTGACGCCTCCCGCGACGTGCGTCGCGACCACGAGCGTCGCGATCCCGCCCAGGAGATACACCCCGAGCTGGATCACGTCCACCCACACGACCGCGCGCAGGCCGCCGACCCACGTATAAATCACCGTCACGATGCCGATCGCGAGGATGCCAACCGCGAGGCCGGCGGCGGTGGGCGTTCCGTAGAGAATGATGGCGAGCGGAATCGCGGTCGCGAAGATGCGCACGCAGTCGGCGAGGGCGCGGGTGAGAAGGAACAGCCCCGAGGCCGCGCGCCGCGCCCCCGGGCCGAAGCGGCGCTCGAGGCGCTGGTAGGCGGTGTCTTGAGTGCCCTCGAAATAGCCCGGGAGCAGGTAGGCGGCGACCCCGATCCGCCCGACCAGATAGCCGAACGTGACCTGCAGCCACACGAGGTTGGTGCGCGCCGCGATGCCGGGAAACGAGATCACCGTCAGGGCGGAGGTCTCGGTCGCGACGATGGACAGCATGATGGCCCACCATGGCAGCCCCCGGTGTCCCAGGAAATAGTCGCTCGCGTCCCGCTGGCGCCCGGAGAGCACCAGTCCGAACACGACGACCGCGGCGCAGTAGGCCGCGATGACGGCTATGTCCGGCGGGCGCAGTGCCACAGGAGGGCAGCAAAAAGCCCGCGCCGTGCGCGGGCTAGGATTGCCGAACGTGGGGCCAAACCGCTCAGACCGTGAAGGACGATCCGCAGCCGCAGCCGCCGGTGGCGTTCGGGTTCTCGAAGGCGAACCCCGACTCCTGGAAGTTGCTCCGGAAGTCGATCACCGTGCCGTTCAGGTGCTGGGCGCTGAAGGTGTCGACGAAGCACCGCACGCCGCCCGTTTCCACGACGATATCGTCGTCGAGCGGCTTCTCTTCGATGTTGAGGCTGTAGCGGAAGCCCGAGCACCCGCCCGGCAGCACCGCGACCCGGAGGCCGGCCGTCTCGGGAGCGGCGTGCTCCTCCGCCATGAACTTCCGCACTTCGACCGCCGCCCGCTCGGTGAGCGTCAGCGTAACGGTCGGTGTGGTGCGCTGCGTGGTGGCCATCTCGATCCTCCGTTCTCCCGCGAACTTAGACACTCGTGCCGGGACTGTCAACGGTTGCGGGGCGGAAGCTCGCGTCCCGTCGCAAGTTGCGCGCGATGAGGGCGAACGCGCCCGCGGCTACGGCAAGGAACGCGAGCGCCCCGGCGATCGTTCCCACGAGCAGCTGTCCGATCCCGAAAAGCGCGGCGTAGACGGCGACGCACCCTGCGACCCAGTTCACCCAGGCCAGTGAGCCGCCGGGAATCGGGTCGTCGCCATAGCCGAGCCGCCGCGCCACCGTGCGCCACCCGGCACCGCCCGGGCGCACGCGACGGTAGAAGTTGTCCAGCACCTCCGCCCGCTCGGGGGCGGTCAGGAACGTCACGGCGATCCAGGCGAGCGTGGTGACGCCTACGGTCACGAGCATCACGGTCGCGTAGTCCCTGCCCGTGGGGTCGCCGCCCGCCAGGTGCGTCCATTTCCACAAGGCGAGGGACGTGACGAACGAAGCGGCCATCGCGGCAAGCTCGCTCCAGGCGTTGATCCGCCACCAGTACCAGCGCAGGATCAGCACCGAGCCGGTGCCAGCGCCGAGCGCCAGCAGGAAGCGCCAGCCCTGCTCGACGGAGGAGAGGACGAACATCACCGCGATGGCGAGCACCATCAGCAAGCCGGTCGCCGCGCGCGACACGAGCACCTGCTCCCGGCTGCTCGCGCCCCGGCGCACGAACCGCAGCCAGACGTCGTTCACGAGGTAGGACGCGCCCCAGTTGAGGTGGGTCGAGATCGTGCTCATGTAGGCCGCGGCGAAGGCGGCGAGCATCATCCCCCTCAGGGGCGAGGGCAGGAGGTCCACCATCGCCTTCACGTAGCCCTGCTCGGGATTGGCGAGGCCGGGGTAGCGCACGACCGTGAAGCAGCCGACGAGAATCCACGGCCAGGGCCGCACCGCGTAATGGGCGACGTTGAACCACAGGGTCGAGAGCAGGCCCTGGCGCTCGTCTCGCGTCGAGAAAATCCGCTGCGCCACGTAGCCGCCGCCTCCAGGTTCTGCGCCGGGGTACCACGCGGCCCACCACTGCACCGCCAGGAAAACGAGCAGCGAGGAGAGCGGCAGCCAGGGGCTGTCGAGTGGCGGCAGGATACCGAACGCGGCGCCATGGCTGCCGAAATGCGCCGCCGTCAGCTCGACGAGGCGGTCCAACCCGCCCGTCGCCCGCACCGCCACGACGGCCAGTACGATCGAGCCGCCCATCGCGAAGATGAACTGGAAGAGATCGGTCATGACGACGCCCCACAGCCCGGACAGCATGCTGTACCCTGCCGTGATGGCCAGCAGCACGATCGCCGCGCGCAGGCCGTTCAGCCCGAGCGTCGCGTCGAGGATCGTCACCATGGCGCGCGTCACCCAACCCATGATGATGAGGTTGATGGGAAGCCCGAGGTACAGCGCGCGCGCCCCACGCAGCAGCGCGGCCGGCTTGCCCCCGTAGCGCAGCTCGGTCAGCTCGACGTCGGTCATCACGCCGGCGCGGCGCCACAGGCGGGAGAAGAAGAACACGGTGAGCATCCCCGAGAGCGCGAGGTTCCACCACAGCCAGTTGCCCGCGACGCCGTATTTCGCCACGAGCCCGCTCACCGCCAGCGGCGTGTCGGCGGCGAAGGTCGTCGCGACCATCGAGGTGCCGGCAAGCCACCAGGGTAGGCTCCGCCCCGACACGAAGTACTCGGCCACCGAGCGGCCGGCGCGCCCGGTGTAGTAGATCCCGATCGCCGCCGAGGCCGCGAAGTAGACAACGATGATCAGCCAGTCCGCGAAGTTCAGGCTCATAGCTCGGGATGCGTGAGCGCGTCGACCACCAGGTCGGCGACACGGGGACGGACGCGGAGGATCGCCGTGTTCGCGCGCGTGGGATGCACGCGGTTGGTCAGCAGGATGATGAACAGGTCCCGGTCCGGGTCCATCCACAGCGACGTGCCCGTGAACCCGGTGTGTCCGAACGCCCGGCGCGACAGCGTCGCGCCGGCGCTGGTGTAGCCCGACTCGGCCGGCGTGTCCCAGCCGAGCGCCCGGCTCGACCCCGGCGGCAGTTCCTGACGGCGCGTGAACTCGGCGACCGTCTCGGCGCGGATCAGCTGCAGCGAGTCCCACGCGCCGCCGGCGAGCAGCATGGCTGCGAACCGTGACAGGTCGGGCGCGTTGGCGAAGAGGCCCGCGTGCCCCGAGACGCCGCCCAGGCGCCCCGCGTTTTCGTCGTGCACCTCGCCCCGCAGCGAGCGGTGGCGGAACGCCGTGTCGGTCTCGGTGGGCGCGATCCGGTCCCGCCAGGACGTGGGCGGTCGGTACCGGGTCGCGGGCATGCCCAGCGGCCCGAACACGCGCCGCGCGAGCCAGCGGTCGAGCGGTTCGCCGGAAACCCGCTCCACTACCTGCGTGAGCACGATCGCGCCGAGATCCGAGTACACGAAGCGCTCGCCGGGCGCGGTGGCGAGCGGCGTCGTGTCCGCGAGGGCGAGGGCCGCGGCACGGGACCCCGCCTCCCGGTAGAGCGGCCGCCAGGCCGGGAGCCCGGAGGAATGCGTGAGCAGGTGCCGCACCGTGACACGCTCCTTGTCGCCCCCGCCCTGGAACTCCGGGAGGTAACGCCGGACGGGCGCGTCGAGCGCCAGCCGTCCCTCATCCACGAGCTGCATGCAGGCGGTCGTCAGCCCCACGACCTTGGTGAGCGACGCGAGGTCGTACAGCGTGCCGGGATCCACCGGGCGCGCGTCGTCGGTGCCGTAGCGACCCACCGCTGCGAGCAGCGCGACTCGCCCATGGCGGCCGACCGCGAGCACGGCTCCAGGAAACGCTCCGCTGTCCACCTGGCCACGCAGGTAGTCGACGACGCCGGCGAGGCGCGTGCTGTCGAACCCGAGCGCGGCGGGCGACGCCGCGGGAACGCCCGCGCTCGCCGGGAAGGGCGCACTCGCGCGGCAGGTGAGGAGGGCGCCCACGAGCGCAGCGAAACCGACCCTCACGGCCGGGCGTCCGGGATGACAACGCCCGCGCCGATGCGATATGCCGGCGGCAGGCTGATCGGCAGCCGCCCGGTGATCGGGACCTTCCCGAGGAGCGCCAGCGCGACGGCGCGCTCCGAGGCGCGCACGCCGCTCCAGGCGATCAGGTACGATTTGACCGTGGGCGCCTGGCTGAGGAGGTAAGGGCTGCCGAGTGACACGACCACGGTGGGGCGGGCCGTGTCCGTGGCCAGCATGAGCTGGGCGAGCGAGTCCGGCAGGGCGATCGTGCCCCGCCCGGAGATGGGCCGGACGTTGGCCGCGAACACCACGGCCGGCGCACGCGCGATCACGGCGCGCGCCGAGTCGTACGACGGCGTTCCGGACATCGGCCACAGGCGGAAGAAGTCGACGGTGTCCCCGCCCTGGCGGAGCAGCTCGAGGATCCGCTGGCCCACGAAGCTGTTGAGCTCGTCCCCGTACGCGACGAGGGCGAAGCGTGAGCGCTTCGCCCGAAGCGCGTGCAGCGGCCCGCCGATGTCCCGCACCAGGGTGAGGGAGCGCACTGCCATGTCGTTGGCCGCGTCCTGGAAGCGTTTGCTCCCCACCACCGGCATGATCGAGTCGAGCGGCGCGAGGCGCCGCTCGAACAGTCCGAGCCGCTGTTTGACCTGGAGCACGCGGCGCACGGAGGCGTCGAGTCGCGCCGCCGTGATCCGGCCGCTCGCGACGGCGGCGGTGAGGGCGCTGGCTGCCGAGTCGGCGTCCGCCGGGATCAAGAGCAGATCCGCGCCTGCGAGAAAGGCGCGCACGGCGGCTTCGCCCGCGCCGTACTTCGATACGATGGCACCCATGTCGAGCGCGTCGGTGACGACGAGGCCCCGAAAGCCGAGAGAGTCGCGCAACAGGCCGGTCAAGACCGCCGCCGAGAGGGTCGCCGGCTCCTCGGGGCCGGTGAGGTCGGGGAGCACGATGTGCGCGCTCATCACGACGTCCGCCCCGGCGGAAATACCGGCACGGAAGGGGGCGAGCTCGAGCGAATCCAGCCGCCCGTAACCCGCGGCGATGCGGGGGAGGCCGATGTGGGAGTCGATCTGGGTGTCGCCGTGACCGGGAAAATGCTTGAGGGTGGCGAGCATCCCATGATCGCGCAGCCCGCGCACGTACTCCGCGACGAGACGCGACACCGCGCGGGGATCTTCGCCGAAGGACCGGGTATTGATGATGGGGTTCGCCGGGTTGTTGTTGACGTCGGCGTCGGGCGCGAAATTGACGTGGATGCCCACGGCGCGCCCCTCGGTGGCCGCGGCCGCGCCGATCGTGTAGGCGTCGCCCGGATCCCCCGTGGCCCCGGCCGCCATGATCATCGGGAATGCCGTGGCGCCGACGAGCCGCATCCCGGCGCCCCACTCGAGGTCGGCCGACACGAGCAGTGGCACGCGGGCGCGGCGCTGCAGGGCGTTGAGCTTGGCGGCGACGTCGAAGGGGGAGCCCGCGAACACGACGAGGCCGCCGACCTCGAGCGAATCGACCCACCGCGCCGCCAGCTGGAACAGCGAGTCGTCGAGCGCGGCGTAGGCGCCGGAGAGCCGGGGGACCACGAGCTGGCCGACCTTCTGGCGCGGCGTGAGGGCGCGGAGCAGCGAATCGACCGGGGTAGCGGTCGGGGCCCGAGGGGCCGGCGGAGCTGCCGCCCTCCCGACCGCTTTGGCACCGGCACATCCGAGCACGGCCGAGAGTACCAGGAGCCTATGCGCCCGCATCTTCTCTCGCTGTGGGGGTTGCTCGCCTGTGCCGCGCCCGCCGCGGGACAGGTGCGCCCGGGAATCGAGGTCTTGCTGTCCGACTCGGCACACCTCGTCGCCGGCCAGCGGCTGGCCCTGCTCACGAACCAGACCGGCGTCGACCGTGAGGGCCGCCGCGACGTCGACCGCCTGCTCGCCGGCGGTTATCGGCTGACGGTGCTGCTCAGCCCCGAGCACGGGTTCCGCGGCAGAGAGGACCGCCCGGGGCTCCCCGACGCCGTGGACACGGCCACCGGGCTTCCAATTTACAGCCTCTACACCACGCCGCGCCCACCCAATTTCGCGGTCCTGGACAGCGTCGACATCATCGTGATCGACCTGCAGGACGTCGGCGCCCGGTACTACACCTATCCCGCGAGCGCGGTGCTCGTGATGCGCGAAGCCGCGCGCCGCGGCAAGCGGATCGTCGTGGCGGACCGCCCTGACCCGATCGGCGGCGTGGTGCTGCAGGGCAACGTACAGGCCGCGGGCCCGCTCGACGCGGAACGGCTCGACTTCCTGCCGCTGCCGATGCGCCACGGCCTGACGCTCGGCGAGATCCTGCGCCTCGCGAACGAGCGGTACCAGCTCCACGCCGACCTCGTCGTCGTGCCCGCAGCGGGCTGGCGACGCGGTGCGTACTACGACGCCACGGGGCTGCCGTGGGTGAAACCGTCACCCAACATGCCAGACCTCGAAAGCGCGCTCCATTACCCCGGTACCTGTCTGTTCGAGGCGACCAATCTGTCGGTCGGGCGCGGCACCGGGTTCGCATTCCAGGTCGTGGGCGCTCCCTGGCTCGATGCCGACGCGGTGCTGCGCCGCGTCCGGGACGGGAGCCGGGGGACGGGTGAAGGGTTGGCGGGGGTCGAGCTCTTGGCCACGCGCTTCACGCCGCGCGCCCCGACCGACGGCAAATACGACGGGGTCGAAATGCCCGGCGTTCGGCTGCACGTGATCGACCGCGGTGGTTACGATCCCACGCGCGTCGCGGTGACGCTGCTCGCGGCGATTCGTGGCGTGCACCCCGACTCGCTGCGGTTTCGCGGCAACCGCTTCGATCGCCTGGCCGGCGGCGCGGAGCTGCGGCAAGCGCTGTTGGCGGGGCGCGCGCCCGCGGCCATCTGGCGCTCGTGGGAGCGGGCGCTCGAGCGGTTCCGGCGCGAGCGGGCCAAGTACTTGCTCTACTAGGAGTTTTGCCGCGACGCGCCCTTCCGCCCCCTGTGGGGCTCCATTACCTTCACCCCGCTATGAACGTGATCCCCCAGGTGGTCCGGGACGGGTTCGTGCGGTTGCTCGCCCCCCTTGTGCAGGTCCTCGTCCGGCTCCACGTCCACCCCAACGTGATCACGACGCTCGGCACCCTGGTCGTTCTGGGCTCCGCGACGGCGTTCGCGGCGGGCTGGGTGCAATGGGGCGGCGTCCTACTGCTGCTCAGTGGAGTGTTCGATCTCTTGGACGGCCGCGTGGCGCGGGAGGGCGGGCGGGAGACCGCGTTCGGGGCGTTCTACGACTCGACGCTCGACCGGGTCGGCGAAGCGGCGCTGTTTACGGGGATCGGCGTGTTCTTCCTGCGAGGCGGCGTGGCGCCCGGTCGGATGGCCGTGGGGGTCGCCCTCTGCTTCGTGGCGCTCACCGCCTCGCTGCTCGTGTCGTACGCCCGCGCGCGGGCCGAGGGGCTCGGCATCGAGTGCCGGGTGGGGATCGCCCAGCGGGCCGAGCGCGTGCTGCTGCTGGGGGCGCCCACCATGGCCCTCGGGGCCGGGAACCAGGGGGCGTTGTTGTTTTGGATCGTTGCCGTGCTCGCGCTCGCCACCACCGTGACGGTGGTGCAGCGCGTCATGCACGTCGCGCGCATGACGGGAGCACGGCCCGCCCTGCGGGCGCACCCCCGCGACACGCTGCCGGGCCACGCCGCCGCGCTGCAATCTCGGAAAGGGATCTGATCGTGCCAAAGCCGGCCGGCCGGGACATCGCCCCTCCGAAGGGGAAGCTGGGCGTCATGCTGGTGGGGCTGGGGGCCGTCTCGACGACCTTCATCGCCGGCGTGGAGAACGTGCGCCGGGGCGGGGGCCTGCCGATCGGGTCGCTGACCCAGATGGGGACGGTTCGGCTCGGGAAGCGCACCGACCGCCGCTCGCCCAAGATCAAGGATTTCGTGCCGCTCGCCGGCGTCGCGGACCTCGTGTTCGCCGCCTGGGACGCGATCCCCGACGACGCCTACACCGCGGCACGGAAGGCGGGCGTGCTCGAGCCGCACCATCTCGAGCCCATCGGGGCGTTCCTGAAGGGGATCAAGCCGCTGCCGGCCGCGTTCGACCAGAACTACGTCAAGCGACTGCACGGCACCAACGTCAAGCGCGCCAAGACCAAGCGCGAGCTGGCGGAGCAGCTGCGCGCCGACATCCGGCACTTCAAGCAGACGGGTGGCGTGGACCGCGTCGTGATGATCTGGGCGGCGTCGACCGAGGTGTTCTTGACGCCCGGGCCGGCGCATCAGAGCGTGGCGGCGCTGGAGCAGGCGATGGAGTGCAACGACCCCGCCATCGCGCCGTCCATGTTGTACGCCTACGCGGCTCTGATGGAGGATGTGCCCTTCGCAAACGGTGCACCCAACCTCACCGTGGACATCCCGGCCCTCGAACGCCTCGCTGAGGAGCGCAAGCTCCCGATCGGCGGCAAAGACTTCAAGACGGGCCAGACGATGATGAAGACCGTGCTGGCGCCGGCGTTCAAGGCGCGAATGCTCGGTCTCGCGGGCTGGTACTCGACCAATATCCTGGGCAACCGCGACGGCGAAGTGCTCGACGACCCGGAGTCGTTCAAGACGAAGGAAGAGTCGAAGCTGGGCGTACTCGAGTACATCCTGCAGCCCGACCAGTACCCTGAGTTGTACGGCAACGTATTTCACAAGGTCCGGATCAACTACTACCCCCCCCGGGGCGACAACAAGGAGGGGTGGGACAACATCGATATCTTCGGGTGGCTCGGCTATCCGATGCAGATCAAGGTTGACTTCCTGTGCCGCGACTCGATCCTCGCGGCCCCGATCGTGCTCGACCTGGCCTTGTTCTTCGACCTGGCGCAGCGCGCGCGGCTTTCCGGCATTCAGGAGTGGCTCTCCTTCTACTTCAAGAGCCCCCAGACCGCTCCCGGCCTCTACCCCGAGCACGACCTGTTCATCCAGCAGACCAAGCTGAAGAACACCCTGCGGTGGCTGATGGGCGAGGAGCAGATCACCCACCTCGGGATCGAGTACTACGAAAAGGCGTGACGCTCGCCCAGTACATCGTCACGGCGGTCGGTCTGGCCGCGATCGCCGGGGTGCTGTGGTACTTCCTGTTCTCGCGTGGGTCGGCTGTGGTCGCGCAGCAGACGGGGGCGGGCGGCGTGCAGGAGGTTCGCATCCTCGTGAAGGGCGGCTACACCCCCGATACCGTCGTCGTCCAGGCGGGGAAGCCCGTCCGGCTGCAGTTCTACCGCGACGAGACCGCCGATTGCTCCGAGCGGGTCGTGTTCGAAGAGCTCGGCATCGACGTGCCGCTCCCCGCTTTCCAGACCACCGCGGTCGAGTTCACGCCGTCCGAGCCCGGCGAATTCCGCTTTCGCTGCGGGATGAACATGCTGAAGGGCCTGCTGGTGGTCGAGCCGGCCACGGCCGACCGCAAGCCGGCCGCGTCGCCGCACAAGTTCCATGAGTAAGGCGCGGATCATCCTCCCCATCGAGGGCATGAGCTGCGCGTCCTGCGCCGCCACGGTGCAGGAGGCGCTCGCGGGGGCGGACGGCGTCGTGGGCGCGACGGTCAACTTCGCCACCGCGAAGGCGGCCGTCGACTACGACGACAGCCAGACGCACGTCGCGGAGCTGATCAGGACCGTCCGCTCGGCGGGCTACAACTGCGGCAAGGCCAGCGTCACCTTCACCGTGGAGCAGCTCCACTACGCGGCGAGCGTGCTGCCGCTCGAGCAGGCGCTGGCCCGCGCCAAGGGCGTGATTCGCGCCGTCGCCAACCAGGCGACCGAGACGGTCACGGTGGACTACGTGCCGGGCGTGACGACGGGCGAGGAGTTGGAGCGCGCCGTGGAGCAGGCGGGCTTCAAGGTCGCGGCCCCGATCGCGGCCGAGGATCCGCTCGAGCGGGAGCGTCTGGCGCGCGCGCAGGAGATCCGGACGCTCACCTGGAAGCTCGTCCTCGCCGGCGTCGCGACCGTCGTCGCGATGGCGGGCGCGATGCTCCTCATGGCCGACCGGCCCATGGACTCGTTCAAGCGCTTCGATCTCCTGGGTCGACTGCTGATGCCGGCGGCGCTCAAGCTGTGGGCGATCGTGTCGGCCCGAACGACGATCGACCTGTTCTGGGTCAAGGTCGCCCTCGCGGTCCTCACGCTGCCGGTCGTGGCGTGGTCGGGGCAGCAGTTCTACAAGGGGACGTGGAGCGGCTTCAAGCACCGCACCGCCGACATGAACACGCTGATCGGGGTCGGCACGGGCGCCGCGTACCTCTACTCCCTGGTCGCGACGTTCGCCCCGGACGTGTTCGCTGCCGCCGGGCTGCAGGCGGACGTGTACTACGAGGCGGTGTCCGCCATCATCGCGCTGATCCTGCTGGGGCGGCTGCTCGAGGCGCGCGCCCGAGGACGCACCTCCGCTGCGATCCGCCACCTCGCCGGACTCCGTGCCAAAGCGGCGCACGTGGTCCGGGAGGGGAGGGAAGTGGCGATTCCCGTGGAAGAAGTCGTGCCCGGGGATCTCGTCATCGTGAAGCCGGGCGAGAAGATCCCGGTGGACGGCGTGGTCACGGAGGGCGCCTCCGCGGTGGACGAGTCGATGCTTACGGGCGAGCCTCTCCCCGTCGCGAAGAAGATCGGCGACGAGGTCATCGGGGCAACGGTCAATCGATCGGGGAGCGTCACCTTCCGCGCCACGCGCGTCGGTAAGGACACGGCGCTCGCCCAGATCGTCCAGCTCGTCGAGGACGCGCAGGCGACGAAGGCGCCCATCCAGCGCCTCGCAGATCAGGTGGCGGGCGTGTTTGTGCCGATCGTGCTGGCCATCGCCATCGCGGCGTTCGTCGTCTGGTTCGACGTCGGGCCACAACCGGCGCTCGTCTTCTCGACGGTCGCGCTCGTGACCGTGCTCATCATCGCGTGCCCATGCGCCCTGGGCCTCGCCACACCGACCGCGATCCTCGTGGCTACGGGGCGGGCCGCCGAGCACGGCATTTTGATTCGCAGCGGCGAGGCGCTGGAGCGCCTGTCCAAGGTCCGCACGGTGCTGCTCGACAAGACCGGCACGATCACCGAGGGAAAACCCACCGTCACGCACATTGTCACGGCGAAACGGCCCGACGGTACGTCGCTCTCCCCGGCCGAGGTGCTCAAGTGGGCGGCGTCGGTGGAGCACCGGTCCGAGCACCCGCTGGCCGACGCTATCGTCCGGGCCGCGCATGAAAAGGCCGTGGACATCCTACTGGTGGACAAGTTCGCGGCGATGGAGGGGCGCGGCGTGCGCGGGACCGTCGAGCGCCGCATCATCGAGGTCATCTCGCTGCGCCACGCCCGCGAGCGCAGCCTCGAGCTGGGCACCCTGGGGCAGGACGCGGACCGGCTGGCGCGGGAGGGCCGCTCCCCCGTCATCGTCGTGGTGAACAATACCGTCTATGCCGTGATCGCCATCTCCGACCCGATCAAGCCGACCGCCAAGGCGGCGATCGCCCATCTCCGCAAGATGGGCATCAAGGTGATGATGGTCTCGGGGGACTCGAAGAAGGGGGCTGCGGCCGTGGCCAAGGAGGTCGGCATCGACGAGGTCGTGGCGGAGGTGCTGCCGTCGCAAAAGGCCGACTTCGTGAAAAAGCTGCAGAGGCAGGGCCGGAACGTCGCGATGGTCGGGGACGGCCTCAACGACGCGCCGGCGCTCGCCCAGGCGGACGTGGGGATTGCGATCGGCACCGGCACGGACGTGGCGATGGAGGCGTCCGACGTGACCCTGATCCGCGGTGACCTGCGGGGTGTCGTCACGGCCCTCCAGCTCTCCAAGCGCGCCCTCCGCACCATTCGGGAGAACCTCGTGTGGGCGTTCATCTACAACGTGGTGGGCATCCCGATCGCCGCGGGGGCCCTGTACCCGTTCTTCGGCGTGCTGCTGTCACCGGTCCTGGCGAGCGCCGCGATGGCGTGGTCGAGCCTGAGCGTCGTGCTGAACAGCCTCACCCTGCGACGCTTCAAGCCGGCGTGGGCGACATGAAGTACTTCCACCGTACGAGCCTCGGTCCCGAGCGGGTGCTCGAGTCCGCGAAGGCCTTCTTCGGATCGCGGATGGCGCCTGCGGAGGAGTCGGCGCGCCGGCGCGCGTACGCGGGAGCGCTCGGCAAAGTCACGATCGCCGCGCGGGCGGAGGGTGGGCACTATACGTTGGTGGAAGTCAGCACGGACCAGGTCGGCGAATCGGAGCTCGACAAGCTGGCGAAGCGGTTCCTCGCCGAGGTGCACCAGCGGGTGGAGCCGACGCACCAGGTGCGCGGCGCCTACTAACCCGCCAGCTTCGCCCCGTACCCGGCCCGCTCGACCGCGTGGATCAGCTGGTCGACCGTCGTGGCGTCGTCGTCGAAGTCCACTTCCGCTTCACCGTCGGGGAGATCCACCACCGCGGTAAACACGCCCGCCATTCCGCGCAGCGCCTGCTCGACCTTCGCCTGGCAGTGCCCGCAGGTCATGCCCGTGACGCGCAGCTTCAGGGTTGCCATCGAGCCTCCAACAAGGCAAGTTTCACGCCCACTACAATTTACGTCATGGCGTCCCGCAGCGCTCCTACCACCCAGTCGCCCCCCATCCCGGCGGGGCTGAGCCGCGACCAGCTGCTCCAAGTCTACCGCTACCTGCGGCTCACGCGGACGCTGGAGGAGCGGCTCACCGCCCTGTACCGCCAGACCAAGGTCGTGGGCGGGCTGTTTCGCTCGCTGGGGCAGGAGGGCGAGTCGGTGGGCTCGGCCTTCGCCCTGGAGCGCGGCCAGCACCGCGACTTCCTCTCCCCGTTGACTCGCAATCTCGGCGCGATGCTGGTGATGGGCGTGGAGCCGGTCCAGATCCTGCGACAGTACATGGCCAAGGCCGGGTCGCCCACGCAGGGCCGCGAGATGAACATCCACTTCGGCGACCTGGAGCGCGGCTACCTGGGGCAGATCTCCCATCTCGGAGACATGATCCCCGTGATGGCCGGCATCACGCTCACTTTCAAGATGCGGGGGGAGCCCCGCGTGGGGCTCGTCTACATCGGGGACGGCGGAATGTCCACGGGCGCCTTCCACGAGGGAATCAACTTCGCCGCCGTGCAGCGGCTCCCCCTTGTCGTGATCGGCGAGTACAACCACTGGGCCTACTCCACACCGCCGGCGAGGCAGTTCGCGGTGACCCGGCTTGCCGACCGGGTGAAGGGTTACGGCATTCCTGCGATCACGGTCGACGGCAACGACGTGCTGGCCGTGTACGAGGCGACGAAGGACGCGGTGGAGCGCGCGCGGGGCGGCAAGGGGGTGCACTTCATCGAGGTGACGACGTACCGGCGCAAGGGGCACGCCGAGCACGACGACCAGCACTATGTGCCGAAGGAGGAGCTCGAGCGCTGGGCCCGCGAGAACGACCCCATCGACCGCTACGTGAAGCGTCTGGTGGACAGCGGCTGGGCGGACGACGCGGACCTGAAGGACATCGACGAGCGGGTTGGCGTCGAGATCGACGAGTCGACGGACGCCTGCGAGGGCGAGCCGCTCCCCGCGCCCGACTCGAGCCTGACGGCCGTGTACGCGAGGCCGGGCGCGGCCCCGCGGCTCTGGTTCCGGGACCTGTGATGGCCGACGTCACCTACCTCGAGGCGTTGCGCCAGGGGCTGTGGGAGGAGATGGAGCGCGACGATCGCGTCTTCATCCTGGGGGAGGACGTGGGGATCTACGGCGGAGCGTTCAAGGTCACGGAGGGCTTCGTCAAGCGGTTCGGAGAGGCGCGCGTGATCGACACGCCCATCTCCGAGGCGGCGATCGTGGGAGCGGCGGCCGGGGCGGCGCACATGGGGATGCGCCCCGTCGCGGAGATGCAATTCATCGACTTCATTTCGTGCGCCTACGACATGCTCACGAACTACGTCGCGACTGCGCGTTACCGCGCGGGTCTTCCGACGCCGCTCGTGGTGCGGGGGCCGTGCGGCGGGTACGTGCGCGGCGGGCCGTTCCATTCCCAGAACGTCGAGGCCGCCTTCTTCCACACTCCGGGCCTGAAGATCGTGTATCCCGCGACCGCGCGCGACGCGAAGGGGCTGATCAAGGCCTCGATCCGCGACGACGACCCCGTCATCTACCTCGAGCACAAGTGGCTGTACCGGCGCATCAAGGAGCAGCTCCCCGAGGGCGAGGAGGTGGTGACGCCGATCGGGGAAGCGCGGCTGGCGCGCGAGGGAGGGGACCTCTCGATCATCAGCTACGGCGCGACGTTGTGGAAGTCGCTCGAGGCGGCGGAGCAACTGGCGCGCGACGATGGCCTCGCGGTGGAGGTGCTGGACCTCCGCACGCTGCTGCCGCTCGACGACGCGGCGATCATGCGGACCGTGAAGCACACCAACAAGGTGCTCATCGTGCACGAGGATACCCGCACGGGCGGTCTCGCGGGCGAGATCGCGGCCCGCATCAACGAGCAGGCGTTCGAGTGGCTGGACGGGCCGATCATGCGCGTGACCGCGCATGACGTGCCGCTGCCCTACGCGCCGACATTGGAGGACTTTGTGCTGCCGCAGACCGAAGACATCGTTAAGGCGGCAAGATGGCTTGCGGCTTATTGAGACATCAGACGTCAGACATCAGTGCTGACGTCTGATGTCTGACGTCTGACGTCTCAAGGAGAGCTATGGCCCGCATCGACGTGCTCATGCCCCAAATGGGCGAATCGATCGCCGAAGGCACCGTGAGCAAGTGGCTCAAGAAGATCGGCGACCAGGTGAAGCGCGACGAGCCGCTGTTCGAGATCTCGACCGACAAAGTCGACGCCGAGATCCCGGCGCCGGCGGCGGGCGTGCTGGCGGAGATCAAGGTGCAAGAGGGCCAGACGGTTCCGGTGCAAACGCTCGTGGCGGTGATCGACACGGAAAAGGGCGCCGTTGCGACGCCCCCCGCCCCCCCCGCGCCGCCGGCACCCAGGCCGGAGCCGCCGAAGCCCACGCCGCCGCCGGCTGTCGCGACCGCCGCTCCTTCGGCCCCCCCCGCCCCCGCTCCCGCCCGCCCCGGTCCTACTCCGGCCGTCCCCGTTCCCAAGGGTGATGGCGGCGCTGAGACCGCCGAGGACCGGCTCCGCAAGCGATCCACGCCCCTCGTTCGCAAGATCGCGGCCGAGCATCACGTCGACATCTCGACGATCCCCGGGACCGGCTTCGCCGGCCGGGTGACGAAGCAGGACATCCTCGGCTTCCTCGAGCGCGGGGCGGTGGCGCCGCGGCTCGCGGGCGCCGCGCCCGTCGGCCCGATCGAGCACCCTGTGGTCGAGGCGTGGCCCGGCGATCGCGTCGAGCCGTTCTCCAAGATCCGCAAGATCACGGCCGACCACATGATCATGTCGCGCCGCGTGTCGGCCCACGTGACGAGCTTCTTCGAGGTGGATTACACGCAGATCGCCGAGCTGCGGCGGCGGCACAAGCAGGCCTACGCCGAGCGTGGTGCGAACCTCACCTACCTCGCCTTCATCGCCAAGGCGTGCGCCGAGACCCTGCGCCAGCATCCTGTGGTCAACGCCGCCGTCTCGGGCGACACCATCATCTACCGGCGCGACATCAACGTCGGCATCGCGGTGGCGCTGGAATGGGGCCTCATCGTGCCCGTGATCAAGCACGCCGACGAGCTGTCGCTCATGGGGATGGCGCGCGCCATCAGCGATCTCGGCGAGCGCGCCCGGGCGAAGAAGCTGTCTCCCGACGAGATCCAGCGTGGCACGTTCACCATCACCAACCCCGGGGTGTTCGGCTCGTACGCGGGCGCGCCGATCATCAACCAGCCACAGGTCGCTATCCTCGGCGTGGGCGCGATCGAGAAGCGGCCCAAGGTGGTGACGCTGCCCGACGGCTCGGACGGGCTCGCGGTCCGCACGCTCGGCATGGTGTCGATGTCCTACGATCACCGTGTCGTGGACGGCGCCGACGCCGACCGATTCCTCGCCGACGTGAAGGCAATGTTGCAGGGCTTCCCGGAAGGAGCGGTATAGCGATGCCGAAGGTCCTCACTGCCGCGCGCGTGCAGATCGCGGCGCCGAACGAGGCCGATTACCTCGCCACGCTGCGCGAGCTCTGTCAGTTCGCCGACGCCCGGAGCCAGCGCATCTGGCTGTTCCGCAACGCCAAGGACCCGCAGCTCTTCATCGAGTTCTCGGAGAGCCCCACCGAGATGTCGCACCGCGCGCAGGCGTCGCGGCTTCCCGAGGAGATCAAGCTGGAGAGGCGGCTCCAGGCGCTGGGCACCTACGCGCCGGACGCATGGGAGCTGTGGACCGAGGTGCCGCTCACGGCCGCGGCCGAGGCGTAGGGGGGGCGCGTGGCGCGGCGCACGATCGTGGTGGACGGGCAGACCTGGGAGGTGTACCCCTCCGGGCGCGTCACGGTCTACGACAAGGACGAGTTCGGGCTCATGTTCCAGCTGGGCACGGGGGCCGAGCGCAAGCGCCGCTTCACGCGCTACGCGCCCGTGGGGAGTCGCCGGCCGGACGCCGCGCTGGCCGAGCTCTCGTCTGCCCAGCTGATCGAGCTGTTTCGCCACTCGCAGCCCGCCTGGACCGCGCCGGAGGCCGCCTACGGCGCGGGTTGACCTCCATTGCCACTCCACCGCGTCGGACGGGGAGTTCGCCCCGGCCGTCGTGGTGCGGCGCGCGCGCGAGGCCGGCCTCGCGGCGATCGCGCTGACCGATCACGACACCACGGCGGGGGTCGGGGAGGCGGTGCGCGCGGGCAGCGACCTGGGAGTGCGGGTGGTGTGTGGCTGCGAGTTCAGCGTGAAGGCGCCCTGGGGCGAGCTGCACCTGCTCGGCTACTTCCTCGACCCCGACCACGCCGGGCTGCAGGAATTCCTCGCCGGCACACGTGCGGCCCGCCGCCGCCGCGCCGCGGAGATGGTCACCCGACTGCGGCAGCTCGGAGTTGGCATCGAGCTGGGCCAGGTTGAGAGCGCGGCGAACGGCGGTGCGCTGGGGCGACCGCACGTGGCCCGCGTGCTGGTCGAGCGCGGCGTGAGCGCCGACATCGGCGAGGCGTTCGACCGCTACCTCGGCCGCGGACGCCCCGGCTACGTGGAGAAACCGCTCCCCACGCTGCACCAAGTGACGGAGCTCGTGCACGCGGTCGGCGGCCTCGCCGTGGCGGCGCACCTCGGCACCCACGGCAGCGAGGGGCAGATCCGGGTCTTCAAGCAGCAGGGCCTGGACGGGCTCGAAGTCCGCCATCCGAGTCACCCGCCCGCGCTGGAGGCCCGGCTCACGCGCATGGCCGAGCGGCTCGACCTCGCGATCAGCGGTGGCTCCGACTGGCACGGCGACATCGAGCTCGGAGAAGCGCACGCCGCGCTCGGCGGGTTGGACGTTCCCCTGGAGTGGCTGGAGCAACTGGAGCAGCGGGCAAACTCGAGGAAGCCATGAACGAACCGCTCGCAGTCGGCAGCAAGGCGCCCCCGTTCACCGCGCAGGCGTCGGATGGCAAGACGTATTCCTTGGCCGAGGTGCTCAAGCAGCGCCACGTCGCGCTGGTGTTCTACCCGGGGAACAACACCCCCGGCTGAAACCGCCAGCTCTCCGCCGTGCGCGATGAGATCGCCAAATTCGAGCAACGCGCCATCCAGCCCTTCGGTGTCAATCCGGCGGGCGTGGACAGCCACCACAGCTACGTGACGAAGATGGGGTTCAACTTCCCGCTCCTATCGGACCCCGAGCGGGCGATCGCCCGCGCCTACGCGGCACTGAAGGACGACGGACACGGCATCGCCCGCACGGTGTACGTCGTGCGCCGGGACGGGAGGATTGCCTTCGCCCAGCGCGGGGCCCCGCCGGTGGACGAGATCGTCGCGGCCGTCGACGGAGGCGGCCGTGCCTGACCTGCACGGCAAGGTCGCGCTCATCACGGGCGTCGGCCGCGTGGGGCAGATCGGTCACGCCGTCGCCAAGGGATTCGCCGAGGCCGGGGCGACGCTCGTGCTCGCGGACGTCAACGCGGTCGGGCTGGCGGACCGGGTGCGGGAATTCAAGGCCGGCGGTCACCGCGTCGCCTCGTCGGCCGGCGATCTCACCACGCCCGCCGCCGCGCGGGCCGCGGTGGCTGTCGCGCGGCAGCAGTTCGGCGGGCTCGACATCGTCGTGAACGTCGCGGGGGGCCTCGTGAACTACGGGCCGGCGCTCGAGCTCACGCCCGAGCAGCTCGAGAAGGAGCTCGCCGTCAACGTCAAGACGACGTTCTACGTCTCCCAGGCCGCCGTGCCGGCGCTGCTGGAGCGGGGCGGTGGCGCCATCGTCAACTTCGCATCGGTGGCTGTCCTGAAGCCGCAGAGCCAGATGGCGTCCTACATCGCGGCGAAGTCCGCCGTGGCGGGACTCACGCGCGCGTTCGCGCGCGAGTTCCGCGACCAGGGCGTGCGGGTCAATGCGGTGGCGCCGGGGACCATGAAGACCGCGGACAACCTGGCGCAGATGAAGGATGCCAAAGTACGCTGGGTGGAGCTCGACCAGCTCGTCACCGCCGTGCTGTTTCTCGCGAGCGACGACGCGCAGGCCGTCACGGGCGAGATCTTGCCCGTCGCGGGCGACGTCTAGCGTGGAGCTCGGCGGCCGGCGGGCGCTCGTCACGGGAGCCGGCCGGCGTGTGGGGCAGGCGATCGCCGTCGGCCTGGCACGCGCCGGCTGCGACGTGGCGGTGCACTATCACGGCTCCGCCGCTGGAGCCGGGGAGACCGTCGAACGGATTCGGGCGGCCGGCCGCAGGGCGGAGCTCGTGCGGGCGGACCTGCGCGACGCCGCCGTCGCGCGCGCGCTGCCCGACCAGGCGGCCCGCGCGCTCGGTGGCCTCGACATCCTCGTCAACTCGGCGGGGGTGATGCGGGAGCAGCGCGTCGAGGACGTCACCCCGCAGGGCTGGGACGAGACGCTCGATCTCAACCTCCGGGCGTATTTCTTCGTGGCCCAGGGCGCCATTCCGCATCTGCGACGGACCAAGGGCCGGATCGTGAACCTCGCCGACGAGGCGGCGTTCGAAGTCTGGCCCGGCTACGTGCCCCACTGCGTCAGCAAGGCGGGCGTCGTCATGCTGACGAAAGGGCTCGCGCGGGTGCTCGCGCCCGACATCACGGTCAACGCCGTGGCGCCGGGCGCCGTGCTGCCTCCCGACGCTTGGGACGATGCGGCGCGCCAACGGCTCGCGCGCACCACGCCGCTCCGGCGCCTCGGCAGCCCCGACGACGTCGTGCGGGCGGTGCGCTATCTGCTCGAGGGCGGTGACTACGTGACGGGCACGACGGTCGTGGTCGATGGAGGACGGCTGATCCGATGAGCGACGTGGTCGCGATGCGGGACGTGATTGTCATCGGAGGCGGGTGCTACGGCACGTTCTACGCGGGCCAGCTGGCGAAGGCGAAGGCCAAGGGCAAAGCGCGGTTCCGCCGCGTGGTCGTCGTGGACCGCGCCGCCACCTGCCGCGCACGCGGCGAGCTCGGGGAGGCCCCCGATCGCGCGTTCGCCGTGGAGGAGTGGGGTGCGTTCTTCGACCGGTTCCTCGCCGGAGTCCACACGCCGCCGCCGGGGGAGCCCGAGGACTACATCGTGCCGTCGCCGCTCATGCCGCACCTCATGTTCGAGTGGGTGCTGCGGCGCGCCCGCCGGCGTTGGCCGGGGCGGTCGGTCGAGATCGCCCCGGTGCCGGGTGAGCCGGGAACGCCCTACGACCGCACGGCGCCCGACCACACGCGCTACGTCTCCTTCGCCGACTGGCTCTGCCCCACGCACTGCGTCGAGCCCGCCATCTGTCCGGCGATCGGCGCCCCGCGGACCTGGGAAATGGGCGAGGCGATCGCCGCCCTGGCGGGACGGCTGCGTGCCCTGGGGCGGCCGGTGTTCGGGCCGGCGCTGTTCGTGTGCCGGCATCACGTGTTCGGCGTGGGGACGTTCGCCGTCGCCGCCGTGCTCGAGGGTGATCGCATCGTGGCGCGCGCGGGCGCGGGCGCGGAGCCGGCCGAGGTGCTCGTGGGGACGATCTCGAGCTGCCACGGGGCCTTGAACTTGCTCAGAATCGGGGCGGCGAGGGAGACTTCAGACATCAGACATCAGACATCAGACGTCAGACATCAGTGCTGACCCCTGATATCTGACGTCTGATGTCTCCCGAAGAGCGTCGAGCGCACCTGATCCGCGCGCGCGAGCTATTCAACGCGGGCGATTACTGGGCCGCCCACGAAGCCCTGGAAACCGTCTGGCGTTCTATTATTAGCGACGACGCGGCATCGGTGTGGCAGGGCCTGATCCAGGCGGCGGCGGCGCTGCTGCACCTGCAGCGCGGCAACCGGCACGGCGTGACGGTGGTGGGCAGGGGAGCGCTCGACAAGCTCAGGGGACCGCAGCGTCCGGACGTGGAATTCGAAACCGTGCAGTTCGGCGCGCATCTTGCGCGGGCCCTGGCGGGGGAGGGTGATCCTCCGCGATTGGAATTCCGGAGCGATGCCTGAGACTGCAAGCAACGGCTACGACCTGATCATCGTGGGCGCCGGCCCCGCCGGACTCACCGCCGCCCTGTACGCTGGCCGCGGCATGCTGCAGGCCGTCACGATCGAGCGTGGCGCACCTGGTGGTGAGCTCCTCAACACCGACCTGATCGAGGACTACCCCGGATTCGAGAGCGTCAAGGGGTGGGAGCTCGCGCAGAAGATGCACGATCATGCCAAGAAATTCGGGGCGGAGATCGTCACCGATATGGTGGAGAGCGTGCGCAAGGGTGAGGACGGCGTATTCGAGGTACGCACCGCCCGCGGCCGGGTGTACCGCGCCCCGACGGTGATCCTCACGGCCGGCGGCACGCCGGTGAAGCTCGGCGTTCCGGGGGAGAAGGAGTATGCGGGGAAGGGCGTGTCGTACTGCGCGGTGTGCGACGGCGCGTTCTTCAAGGGCGAGCTGCTCGCCGTGATCGGGGGGGGCGACGCGGCGGTCGAGGAGGCGGACTATCTCACCCGCTACGCCCGCAAGGTGTACATCGTGCACCGGCGCGACGAGTTCCGGGCCTCGAAGATCCTGCAGGAGCGGGCCTTCGCGAATCCGAAGATCGAGGTGATCTGGAACAAGAAGGTGGTGGAGATCAAGGGGAATGAGAGAGGCACCGACCACCTCGTGCTGGAAGACACGGTCACGGGCCAGCGCTCCACGCTCAAGGTCGGCGGCGTGTTCGTGTTCATCGGCTTCCGGCCCAACACCGACCTCGTCCACGGCCACGTGGAGCACGACGCCGGTGGCTATTTCGTGACGGACGACCGCATGATGACCTCGCTCCCCGGGCTGTTCGCCGCGGGTGACGTGCGGAGCCAGCTCACCCGCCAGATCACGACCGCCGTGGGCGACGCCACCACGGCCGCGATCGCGGTCGAGAAGTACCTCGCCGCGCTGCGGGAGAAAGAACGCGCGTCGATCGCGTCGTGAAGGTCATTCCGATCCCCAACGGCCAGTTCGCCGAGAACTGCTACGTCGTCGTGGACGAGGCGCGCCGCGCCTGCGCGATCGTCGACCCCGGGGAGGAGGCGGAACTCATCACCCAACGGGTCGCGGTGCTGGACGTCACGCCGGTCGCGATCTGGCTCACGCACGCGCACCTGGACCACGTGATGGGGGTGGCGCGTCTCAAGCGGGAGACCGGGGCGCCCGTGTGTCTGCACCCGGCGGACCGGGAGCTGTACGACCACGCGGTGCAACAGGGCCTCGCGTTCGGAATTCCGGTGGAGCCGCCGCCGCCCCCCGATCGCCCGTTCACCCACGGGGAGGTGGTACGGGTAGGGGATTGCGTGTTCACGGTGCGCCACGCCCCGGGCCATTCCCCCGGGAGCGTGTGCCTCGTGGGGGATGGCGTCGTGTTCACCGGCGACGTGCTGTTCGCCGGGTCCGTCGGCCGTACCGACCTTCCCGGCGGCGACTTCGAGACGCTCAGAAAGAGCATCGAGCGGGAGTTGCTCGTGCTGCCGGATTCGACCATCGTGTACAGCGGCCATGGACCCGAAACCACGATCGGACAAGAGCGGCGCGCCAACCCCTTCCTCACGGGCGTCTACCCGCTCGCCTGAGTCGGAGCGGCCGACCTGTCTGCGGTGCGGCGCGGAATGCCTCCCCAAGCCGTGGGGCTGCAAGCAGCCCTGCGGCAACTGCGGCTTCACCTACCCACTCGGCGACTGCTCTGATTAGAAGCCACGCCGTCGCGCTCGTCCTCTTGGCCCTCGACTGTCTCGTCCGTGCCTGGCGCATTCAGCTGGCGGTGTGGACGGCGGGGGGACGGGTGTCGTTCGGCGACGCGCTGCGCCTGAACCTGTACGGGGAAGCGGCGTCACAGCTCACGCCGAATCGCCTGGGCGGCGAGCCGGCGCGGTTCCTCGGGCTCAACGAAGCGCGCCTCCGGCCCGTGACGGGGCTCGTGGCGATCGGCGTCGAGGTGGCCGGCGAATGGCCGGTCTTCGTGCTCTTGGGCGGGGCGCTGTTCGT